>JARRKK010000040.1:9889-31236 GCA_037388105.1 Ignavibacteriaceae bacterium
TATCTGATCATAGGTCTGTTAATTGGAAGCATTATCGCCTGGTTGCTCTTAAGAAATAATAGTGCAAAACTTGAAGAGCGTAACAGAATAACTGATCAACATAACAAAGAGAGTGAAACTTTACTTAATGAAGAACGAGAAAAAGTCCTTCAATTGAATTCAAAACTTTCGTCGCTTCAGGCAGATTATTCAAATCTTCAAACAAAACTTTCAGAACAAAAAGTGGAGGTAGAGAAGCTGCAGGAAAAGTTTACAAAAGAATTTGAAAATCTTGCTAATAAGATTTTTGATGAAAAGACTTCTAAGTTTTCCGAACAAAGTAAGTCAAATCTTCAGGAAATTTTAGATCCATTAAAAGAACGAATCACAGAATTTCAAAATAAAGTTGAGGAAAGTAATAAAGAAAGCATAGATAGAAATGCTGCATTGCGACAGCAGTTAACATCTCTTAAGGAAATGAATTTACAGATGAGCACCGATGCACAAAACCTCGTTAAAGCCTTAAAAGGCGATACCAAAGCACAGGGAGATTGGGGAGAAATTCAACTTGAAAGAATTCTTGAAAGATCAGGATTAAGAAAAGGTGAAGAGTATGTTGTGCAAGAATCTTATTCCGATGAAAGTGGAAGCAGGAAAAGACCTGATGTAATTGTTAACCTTCCTGAAGAGAAGAAAATAATTATTGACTCAAAAGTTTCACTTGTTGACTATGAACGCTTTGTGTCTGCAGAAAACGATGAACAAAGTAATATGCACTTAAAGTCTTTTATTGGTTCTGTTAAAAAGCATGTAAAGGAATTAAGCGGTAAAAACTATCAAGGATTGTTCGATCACGGTTCCCTTGATTTTGTTTTAATGTTTGTTCCGATTGAACCTGCTTTTAGTTTAGCAGTACAATATGGTGATAATTTGTATGTAGAAGCTTATGATAAAAATATAATTATCGTTAGTCCTACTACTTTACTAGCTACGCTTAGAACTATAGCAAATATTTGGAAGCAGGAACATCAAAATCAAAATGTATTAGAAATTGCAAAACAATCCGGCGCACTTTACGATAAGTTTGTTGGATTTGTTGATGATTTGGTTGATGTTGGCAGCAGGATGGATCAGGCAAAGAAAAGCTATGTGACTGCAATGAATAAATTAACTGATGGTTCAGGAAACCTTGTTAATCGGGCTGAAAAAATTAAATTGCTGGGTGCAAAAACTTCTAAATCCTTACCGCAATCTATTTTAGACAGGACATCAGACGAAACAGAGGAGTAATTAACAACTAATTTTTAGGAGGAGTTATGAGTAAAATAATTATTCCAACTTTACTGGCTGCAATTGCAGTGTTTATCTGGACTGCAATTTCCTGGATGGCTCTTGGCTGGCACAATGTTGATATGAAAAGCATTTCTGACAGTTCACTTGCTGAACAAATGCAAACTACATTGACTGAACCTGGAATTTATATTTATCCGGGATATGAAGCATCTGGTCAGGAACTATCTATGGATGAATGGTCTGAACTGCGAAAAGCAGGACCCATAGTTCACTTTATGGTATACGATCCCATAGGTGCTGAATGGAATATGGGTACATCAATGATAAAGAGTTTTATAATTAATTTTATTTCAGCATTCCTGGCTGCTGTACTATTGATGATGACTCTTGCGCAAAATCCATCGTTTATGCGAAGAGCAGTTTTTGTTATGCTGCTTGGTTTATTTGCCGGTTTTGTTGTTCATTTTATGAACTGGAACTGGTGGAATGCCCCGTTAGGATATACCATTGTCAATGTTCTTGACGCTTGTGTTACCTGGTTTATTGCCGGATTGGTTCTAGCATGGAGGATCAAGCCTGAAGTAAAGACTGCTTAAATTTTTAAAATGAAGCTGTCTTAAATATAATATTGCTTTGTCATTCCCGCGAAAGCGGGAATCTTTTTCTTTTGGTTATTGTTTGTAATTATCAACTATCTGGTAAGGATGAGATTTGTTGGAATATAAAGAGATCTTTGATCAAAATAAAAATGCGTGGAATAAAAAAACACCCTTCCATTTAAAATCAGAGATGTATAACCTTGAAGATTTTAAGAACGGCAAATCTTCCTTAAACTTTATAGAGATTGAAGAATTAGGCGATGTTAAAGGAAAATCGATGCTGCACCTTCAATGTCACTTTGGGCAGGATTCTCTTTCCTGGGCACGGATGGGAGCAAATGTAACCGGAGTTGATTTTTCGGATGAAGCAATTTATGCTGCTAATTTATTGAGAGATGAACTAAAACTTGATGCAAAATTTATCTGCTCAAACATTTATAATTTAAAATCGAATCTTGATGAAAAGTTTGATATCGTTTTTACTTCATATGGTACGATTGGCTGGCTGCCTGACCTGATCAAATGGGGGAAACTTATCTCTCACTATTTAAAACAGGGTGGGATATTTTATATTGTAGAATTTCACAATATGGTATGGATGTTTGATAATAACTTTACAAAATTTAAATATTCTTATTTTAATCAGGGAGTGATTGAGGAGGAGGTTGAAGGAACTTATGCGGATACTGATGCACCATTGAAGCAATCCGAATATGGTTGGAACCACCCATTCAGTGATGTCATCAATGCATTAGTTCAAAACGGATTGAAGATAGAATTTATTCACGAATTTCCATTTAGTGTTTATAATGTATTTTCAAATTCTGTAAAAGGTGAGGACGGTTGGTGGAGGATTAAAGGAATGGAAAATATTATCCCGATGATGTTTTCTATTCGTGCAAACAAATCTTAGGGATTTAATTATCAAACTCTGTAGAATTAAATTTTCACTCACTCATCTTATTTATTTCATCCCATTCATTTTTATCAACCGGAAAAACTGATAAACGATTACCACGCTGAATTAATCTAAAGTCTTTAAGTTTTGGATTTTCTTTTAGTTCCTTTAATGTAACCGGATTTTTAAATTTTTCCTTTAACTTAATGTCGACCATGAACCACCGTGGATCTTTCTTTACTGATCCGGGATCAAAATGTTTATTCTTTGGTTCAAATTGAGTGTAGTCCGGATATGCCTCTTTCACAATTTCACAGGTACCAACAATTGCCAGCGGATCAGAATTACTGTGATAGAATAAAACGCCATCGCCATTTTTCATTTCATCTCTTATAAAATTGCGTGCCTGAAAGTTTCTTATTCCGTCCCAATATGTTGTTTTTCCAGGGCTCTTGCTTAAATCATCTATGGAAAAATCGCCGGGTTCTGATTTGAAAAGCCAATATTTTTTAGCCATTAAATTCCTCAAATAATATTTATTATGCGGCGCTAATTTACCATTTATTCATCACATCTTAATTTGTAAATTGATACTAAAATTATTGGGAGAATAAATTTTTTTCAAGTATGATTTTCACAAACACAATTGTTCTTTTCTTTTGTACTGTTGGATTAGTATATCCACAGAGTGATGATGACTTTAAGTTAGCGAGATTAAAATACAATGGCGGTGGAGATTGGTATAATGATCCGTCGGCAGAAGTTAATCTGCTAAATTTTGTTCAACAGAATACTAACATACAGGTTGATGCGAGATACCAATTCGTTGAGGTATCATCTGACGAAATTTTTTCTTATCCATTTCTATTCATGACCGGACACGGTAATGTTGTGTTTACACCGGATGAAGCTGATCGACTCAGATTATATTTAGAGAATGGAGGTTTTTTATATATTGATGATGATTATGGATTGGATAAAGCAGTAAGACGTGAAATGAAGAAAGTTTTCCCTGAGAAAGATTTTGTGGAGCTTCCTTTCGATTATGGATTGTATAATGTGCTATACTATTTTGAATATGGTCCACCCAAGACTCACGAACATGATAATCATCCACCCAAAGGATTTGGAATATTTATTAATAAACGACTTGCAGTTTACTATACTTACGAATCTAACCCGAGTGATGGCTGGGCAGATGAAAGTGTACATAACGATCCACCTGAGAAAAGAACCGAAGCATTAAAATTTGGAACAAACATTGTAGTGTGGGCGTTATCTCAATAATGGAAACAAACACTAAATATTACCAGGAAGTTATTGGAAAGCTGGAAAAGCTTTGCAAGAAAAAATATTTAATGCAATTTCTGCTTGGATTCCAGGTTGTTATGTTTATTGCTTTGATGTTCTTAACATTCTTTTCATTATTTGAGCTAGCTGCTAACCTGAATTCATCTTTCCGAACGTTTCTAATTTACCTGGCAATCATTGTGGTCTCAGGATCAACAGCATATTTATTATTGATACCTGTTCTTAGGTTCTTTAAGCTTTTCAGAAAAGAATCTTACCAGGAAGTAGCCCAGGATGTTGGTCAGCATTTTCCCAATGTTCAGGATGACCTCTTAAATTCAATGCAGCTTGTTTCATCAAAGAATATTAAGGGCTGGTATTCAACCAATTTAATAAATGCCGCATTTAAAAAAGTTTACAACAGTACAAAGAATATAAAATTTGAATCTATTATAAACTTTAATAAAACTAAGCGAAATATTATCTACCTTGGTGGTGCAATGCTCTTGGTAATTATAATGTTTTCGTTTATACCGGGCTTGCAGGCAGCATCTTATAGATTAATTAATTATGATAAAGAATTTGTAGATCCACCTGATTTCAGTTTAATTGTCTCACCCGGAAATAAAGAAATAACCAAAGGGGAAGATGTTAATATTTCAGTATCTGTTAAGGGTAAAGCTCCCGGGGAAATTACAATTGCTACAAAAAAAGAAGATGAAACCATCTTCAGTCTCCAAAGAGTTACACTGGATTCATCTAACATCTATAATCTAACTTTAACCTCTGTGCGAAGTACGTTTAAGTATTATGCTTATGCACAAGGTATCAGCAGCGATCAGTTTGAAATACAGGTTATTGACAGACCCATTGTTAAAACTCTGGAACTAAATATTACACCACCAAATTATTCAAATTTGGATAAGGTTATTCAAAGAGATAATGGAAATGTAACTGCTTTAGTTGGAACTAGAATAAATTTTAATTTGTCTTCAACTAAAGATCTTAGCAGGGCTTATCTCCAATTTGCTGATTCAAATATTGTAGATTTAGACATTGCAAATAATACAGCGACCGGTAAAATTAATGTGAGCCGAAATAATCAATATATGATTAAGATCATTGATAATAATGGAAATGATAATTTATCACCGATCAGTTATCAGATAACTGCTTTAACTGATGCTTACCCTTCTATTGAAATGATTGCTCCAAATATGAATATTAAGCTTACAAATGATAATAGAGTCAATCTTTCAGCTGAAGTGAAGGATGATTATGGATTTTCAAATCTTGTACTGAACTACAGATTATCTGCTTCACGATATGAGTTACCCTGGGATGAGTATCGTAAGCTTGAAATCCCCTTGAATACATCAGATAAAGAATTTACTGCCGGGTATATCTGGAATTTAACACAACTTTCTCTGGGCGTAGATGATGTGATAAGTTATTATTTAGAAGTATTTGATAATGACAATGTAAATGGACCTAAGTCAGCTAAAACACAGGAATTTTATATAAAAGTACCATCGTTAGAGGAAATTCTTGTCGAAGCAGATCAAATACAGTCGGAAGCTGAAATGAAAATGGAAAAGACATTGAAAGAAGCGGAAGATCTTAAAAAGACTTTGGAAGAGATTGACCAGGAACTAAAAAAGGATGAAGAAAAACTTAGCTGGGAAGAGAAAGAAAAAATTGAAAATGCGTTGGATAAATACGAAGAACTCCAAAAGAATATGAAAGATGTGAGTAAGCAGTTACAAAAAATGCAAAATGAACTTCAGCAAAATGATCTAATATCTGAAGAAACTTTGGCGAAATATATGGAGTTGCAGAAGTTGATGGATGAACTGACTAGTGAAGAATTAAAGAAGACACTTGAGGAACTTCGAAATAAGCTCCAACAGCTTAATAGGGATATGACTCAGGACCAGCTTGAGAATTTTAAATTGGATGAAGAGAAGTTTAAGAAAAGTATCGAACGTACTCTAAATCTTTTAAAACGAATTCAGATAGAACAAAAGATTGATGAGTTAATTAAAAGGACGGAAGAGCTTACAGATGTGCAAAGTGAACTGAAAGAACAAACCGAACAAAGTAAAGGATCAGATCAAAAAGAAAAGAATAAACTTTCTGATAAACAAAAAAACATTTCGGATAAGTTAAATGATCTCAACAAAGAAATGGAAAGTCTCGATGAGAAAATGAGTGAATTGGAAGATATGCCCCAGGAAGATCTTAACAAGATAATGGAAGAAATGAAAAAGCAAAAGAATGAAAATCTATCTGAAGATGCATCCAAAGATATCCAGCAAAATGAAATGCAGCAAGCTATGCAGCAGCAGCAGCAGATTGAAAAAAATATGAGTCAGCTTAATGAGCAACTACAGGATTTGAAAAATTCAATGATGATGCAGAATCAGATGCAGACATTTACAGATATGATGAAGGTGCTTGATAATATGCTTGAACTTTCGAAAATGCAGGAAGAATTGAAAAATGAAACTAAGAATTCAGAACCAAACTCTTCTTCTTTCAATGATAAAGCTGAAGAGCAGGAAAACCTGAAACGAAATCTTTCAAATCTGATGAATCAGATTTCAGAACTTTCTCAAAAGACATTTGCTATTTCGCCGGAAATGGGCAAAGCTTTGGGAGATGCAATGAAGAAAATGCAACAATCTATCCAAGCTATGCAAAACAGAAACGGTTCATTTGCAGGAATAACTCAGGAAGAAGCAATGATGCATATAAATGAAGCTGCTTCGCTGATGAAAGGTTCGATGGAAGCAATGATGCAAGGTGGCGGTGGTTCAGGTGGGATGATGTCTTTAATGCAACAACTGCAGCAAATGTCGGGTCAACAAATGAAGTTGAATAACCTTACCCAGATGTTAAAACAAATGCAGCAGGGGCAGCTTTCACCACAACAGCAAGCTGAAATGCAAAGACTGAGTCAACAACAGGAATTGATACGTAAATCTCTTGCTCAATTAAATGAGGAAGCGAAAATATCAGGAGAATCTAAAAAGATTCCTGCTGACCTTGAAAGTATTATGAATGAAATGTATGAAGTTCTAACTGATATGAAAACCGAAAAACTTGATGACGATCTTATACAAAAGCAGGAACATATTTTATCAAAACTATTGGATGCACAGCGTTCAATTAATGAAAGAGATTTTGAGAAAGAAAGAAAATCGAGATCGGGAGAAAATGTAGTTCTTAAATCACCTTCTGATGTTAATTTGAACTCTAAAGAGGGACAAGATAAATTAAAAGATGAACTGAATAAAGCTGTACAAGAAGGTTATGCTAAAGATTTTGAAGAATTAATAATTAAATATTACAACGCCATTCAAAAAGAAAAAGCGGTTGAATAATCAAATTCACTGCACACACACTATAAATATATTTTCAAACATTATTTACAATAATCTCAGCATTTAGTTTATTAAGTTTCTCTATTTAAGTTAACATTAAAAATATTTCTAATGGTTGAGATAATAGAAAACACATTCCGGATTCTTGCTAAAGTTTCTAACAGCAGAAATGCAATGCTGCTTAATATTAATAATTTTGAAACATCGGTAATTTCGTTTATTGGTCAAAATCCGGAAATATTTAATGAATTTAAGGATGCACTAATTCCTCTTCATAAGAAATTGGGTATAGATGTTCAAGCTGTTCAATCACTTCCCGAGTATAAATCTATTGAAAGAATACTTTCTATAAAATCGTGTTTCGTTAAGAACGTTTATTCCATCCTTGAACAAAATGAAGCTTTCTATATAGTTCTTTTTTGTGAAGAAGGAATTAATCATTTGCAACCGGATGATGATTCATTTATGGTAATACTTAATATTCTAGGTAACCAGATAAAAAAATATTACGGTGCTAAACTAAAGCAGGATATTATGCTACCCATTTCAGATAGAAATTTTTCTGAAGATTCTATTATAAAAAATTGGGAAGATAATTTTAGAAAGCTTCTTTCAATTTCCGACGATCTTATATTTATTCTTGATATGAATGGCTGCTTTTTGAAAGTAAACAATTCAAGTGTAATTCTTTTAGATTATAATGAAAGAGATATCATAGGTAAGCATTTTCTGGAATTTGTTCCTCCCGATAAAAATTCAGATGTAGCTGCAGCATTTGCCAAGATGTTACAATCGGATAAAGAAGTGAAATTTAGAACCGAGCTCGTAACTAAATTAGGAAGACAAATCCCATTTGATATTTCCGGTAAAGCTGTTATTAAGGACGGGGCTGTTATTGGTATGATTGGAATATGTAAAGATGTAACAAAACTTAGCAAAACCGAACAAGAGATAAAAAAGTTACGACCAAAGTTAATCGAAGCAAACAGACTAATTAATTTAGAAAGAGCCCGTACATGGCAGCAAAGTTCTCTGATTGAAGAATTGGAAAGACTTAAGAGTGAATTTGTTTCCAACATATCTCATGAATTCAGAACACCTTTAGCATCAATTATAGGTTTTTCTGAAACTATAGTTTCTGACCCAAATTTACCTGAGGAAATGAAATCAGAATTTAATGATGTGATTCTGAGTGAAGGAAAACGGCTTGCAAAACTTATTAACGATGTACTCGAAATTTCGGTAATTGAAGAAGGTAAAATTACGTTAGATAAATCAGTTATAGATGTTGTTAGTGTTTTAAAGGATATTGTTGATAAGAACTACAAAAATGCTGAAAATAAAAAAATAACACTTGAGTTTGAGTATCCGGAAATTGATGTATTGATAGATGCCGATAAAGAAAAGTTATCTTTGGCTTTTGATGCATTAATAAATAATGCCATCAAATTCACTAATGAAGATGGGAGAGTAAAAGTAATAGTTCATAATTTTTTTAAAGATGTTGAGATTATTATTAGTGATACCGGAATTGGAATCCCGGAGAAGGATTTACCTTACATTTTTCAAAAGTTTTATCGTGTCAGCCGACCCGGAACTGAAATACCTGGTACAGGAATTGGCTTGGTTTTTGTGAAACAAATAGTTGATTTGCATAAAGGGCTGATCTATATTCAAAGTGAATTAGGAAACGGCACCTCCTTTGTTGTAAAATTACTTAAAAGTATTAAGGCAAAATAGCGGGGTTAGAATTTGAGTAAATTGGTATTTATTGTTGATGATGAACAGGCAATATCAAAGTTGTTATCCTTCTGGGTGAAGGATAAGTGGCAATATGAAGTCGAAGTGTTTTCGAACAGTGAAGCGATGTTGAAAAGTATGGGCACTAAACCCGATTTAATTTTACTCGACATTATGCTCCCTGGTTTAGACGGATTAGAAACGTTAAAGAGAATTAAGCAAATTGATGAAAATTTACCGGTAATTATGTTATCGGCTCAGGGGAGTATAGAGGTTGCAGTTGAATCCTTACGTTATGGTGCATATGATTATTTTCCCAAACCAATCGACCAGCAGCGTCTTGAGCTCGCTATCAAAAATGCAATAAAAAATTACGATTTAACACGTGAGATACAAAGTCTTAAAGAAACAGTACAGCGTGAATACAGCTTTGATAATATAATCACTGCAGATGGTAAAATGCAGGATGTATTCAAATATGTTACAAAGGTTTTGGATAACAACATCACAGTTTTGATCTATGGCGAAAGTGGGACTGGTAAGGAATTAATTGCAAGAGCAATACATTTTAATGGCGAGAGAAAAGATAAACCTTTCGTCGTAGTTAATTGTGCTTCTATTCCAAGGGAACTTCTGGAAAGTGAATTATTTGGACACGAAAGAGGATCATTCACTGGCGCACATCAACGTAAAGTTGGAAAGTTTGAACTAGCTAATGAAGGTACCATTTTTCTTGATGAAGTTGGAGAACTTGAAATGCTTCTCCAGGCAAAACTTCTCCGTGTAATTCAACAAAAGGAATTTGAGAGAGTTGGTGGAACGGAGTTGATTAAAACAAATGTTAGAATAATATCAGCAACAAACAGAGATTTAAAATTAGCTGTCGATAATAAAGAATTCAGGGAAGATCTATTTTACAGATTAAATTCTTTCCCAATTTTTGTCCCGCCGTTGAGGCAAAGAAAGGGAGATATACTGGTTTTAGCTGATCATTTTATAGCTGAATTTAATGAAAAACTTGGCAGGCATGTAAAGGGATTTTCGAAAAAAGCATTGAAGTTGTTCTATGAATATGATTGGCCCGGAAACATTCGCGAGATGGAAAATACAATTGAAAGATGTTTGATCTTAGCCGATAATGAAACGATTGATGTAGATGATCTCCCTCCTCATCTAAGAACCGCTGAAAGAATGGCTACAATTGATTATGGAGGCCCTCTTTTTTCCAATGATACGATAGTGCCGTTTGAGAAACTGAAAGAAGAAGCGATCAGACATTCGCTAAAGGTTACAAAAGGAAATATTGTGGAAGCGGCGAAACGGCTTCAACTTGGAAGGGCAACAATTTATAGATTAATGGAAAAATACAGTATTGAAAATAGAGCTTACAGTCAATAGTTAAACTAATTCGGAGATTAACACAAATGTATTTTACAAAAGAAGATTTTGATGATGTAGTTGTTGAAGTAGTTGACATACCAAGGGCTACAGTAAATGAAGCAGAAGAATTTAAGCTGAGGTTAAGAGAAGACATTGACAATGGTCATAAGCATATTGTGGCTGATCTTTCAGCCTGCGAATTCATTGATTCAACCTTTCTTGGAACATTAGTAATTACACTTAAAAATATAACAAGCATCGGCGGTGATTTAAGACTGGTAGGGTTTCAACCGGCTGTACACTCAATGTTTGAACTAACAAGAATGTACCGTGCATTCGAAACATTCAAAACTAAAGAAGATGCGATTAAAAGTTTTAGATAGAAAAGATCAATGTAATTGTTCTCAATTATGTCCTTTTCATATAGTAACAGTGGAAGAAAACATTTCTCACTTTCCTAAACTTTCATACCCAGATAATATTAATAATTAATCCGGTTTCGCAATGACTGATAATGGTAAAACAGTACTGATCATTGACGATGACGTAACCATTCGTAAGTTATTAAACCATCATTTAAGTGCAAATAACTATCGCACTCTCGAAGCTGAAAATGCAGAAAAAGGTATTGATCGGCTTGAACACAATAACATTGACCTGGTTTTATGTGATGTAACGATGGGAGAAATGGATGGCTTTGCATTTTGTAGGAAGGTTCGGGAGAATGAGAATCACAGGCTTATTCCTTTCATATTTGTCACAGCAAAAAATACTTACGAAGATAAGACGCTTGCTTTAGAAGCTGGGGGAGACGATATAATTACAAAACCATTTGATGTTGATGAATTGATGTTAAAGGTGAAAGCGCTTCAGAAAAGATCGGATATTTATAAGTTACATGGAGTTCACTTGAATTATTAAAATCGTATCTGCCTGATATTATTATTTCTGATATAATGATGCCGAATATTAATGGATTTGAATTTAGAAAACGCATCCTTGAACATCCTAGGTTGAGGTCCATTCCGTTTATGTTTCTAACTGTTAAGGGTGAAGAACAAGATATACTCGATGGTTATGAATATGATATTACAGATTATGTACTAAAGACTGAAGGACCAAAAGTAATTGTTGCGAAAGTAAAAGCAATCCTTAACAGTATATCTAAGGAACGGCAAAAGGTTGTTTCGGAATTAAATCATGCTGCAGAATCTTTGCGTGCAAAAGTTGTTCCTGATACAGTACCCGAGTTTAAAGGATTTTCGATAAACCACTGGCATTTACCATATGAAGGAATCCCTGGTGGAGATTTTATTGATTACTTTCGGATGGATGATGAGAATCTTGCTATAATATTAGGTGACGTAATGGGGAAGAAATGGGGTGCCTGGTATTTCGCTTTTGCTTATGCAGCATATGTACGAAGTGCCATTAGAGGTGTACTTCAATCCTCCCAGGCATTCTCGCCAAGTTCAATAATAAATGAAGTAAACCGTTCTGTATATAACGATGCGAAAGTATCAGAGGTTTTCTCAACTATCTCGGTTGTTATAATAAATAACAAAAACTTATCTGCAAGCTACACCGGTGCAGGCGATATTCCGTTATTACATAAAAGTCTGTCTGGAAACTCAGTAACTAGTATCAATTCGAAAGGTACTCTTCTTGGTTTTTCCCCCAAAAGTGAATATGAGGATACGATAATAACTCTTAATAAAGGAGATAGTATAATTTTAACTACAGATGGATTGATAGAAACGAGAAATATATCTGGCGAACAATTTGGAGCAAAGCGTTTGCTAAATTCAGTTAACTCATCCTATGACCAGAGAGATGAACTGGAAAATATAAAACAAATATTTAATGTCTTTGCAAATGATAAATTCGAGGATGATATTAGCTTAATTACTATCCAAGTAGAGAAATGATCACATCTGTTTGCAAACATCTTTACTTCAATAACTAAGCTGCTATATTTTTATAACAAGATTAAATCGGAAATATTTAAATTGTTCCACTTGTCTGCAGCTTCTCCGTTCTATCAGCAATTTTTAACTGCTCAATCAATTCATCCAGGTTACCTTCAATAATACCGGAAAGATTATATAAGGTTAGACCTATTCTGTGGTCTGTTACCCTGTTTTGTGGGAAATTATAAGTACGAATTTTATCGCTACGGTCACCGCTCCCCACCATTGTTTTTCTCTGTGCAGAGATTTCTGCACTTTGCTTTTTAAGTTCCAGGTCATATAATCTTGCTTTCAAAACCTTCATAGCTTTTTGTCTGTTTTTTAATTGTGATCTTTCATCCTGACATTGAACTACAATGCCTGTCGGCATATGAGTGATTCTGACTGCAGTTTCAACTTTGTTTACGTTTTGTCCGCCTGCACCTCCTGAGCGATAGATATCAATCTTTAAATCAGCACTGTTTATTTCGATCTGAACATCTTCTGCTTCAGGCAGGATTGCAACGGATGCAGCTGATGTATGAACTCTGCCACTTGCCTCAGTTGAAGGCACTCTTTGAACCCGATGCACACCACTTTCAAACTTCATATCGCCATAAACTTCATTACCGCTTAATGAAAACACAACTTCCTTTATGCCACCTAACCCGGTATCATTTAAGTCGATCATTTCCAATTTCCATTCTCTTAATTCAGCGAAACGGGAATACATTCGGAACAGATCATCAGCAAATAATGCAGCTTCCTGACCGCCGGTACCGGCTCGTATTTCTACAATAACATCTTTATTATCGTTTGGATCTTTTGGTAAAAGAATTATCCTTATTTCTTCCTCTAACCTTTCCCTTTCTTCATTAAGTTCCTCTAACTCGGCTTCAGCTAGTTCAACAAGTTCTTTGTCCCCCCCGGAGGAAATAATTTCCTTGTTGCCCTTTATGTTTTGAAGAATATTACTGTACTTCTTGTAAACCTCAACAATTTCTTCGAGTTCACTACTCTCCTTGCCCAAACTGATCATTTTTTCACGGTCAGACGAAAAACTTGAGTCAGATAGTTGTTCATTTATCAATTCGTATTTTTCTTTTATCTTTTCTAACTTATCAATCAGATTCATATTTTGCTTTCAAATTTAGTGTGCAAATATAGCAACAATGTTCACTATATTCTAAGTTCAAATTCAAATAACACTAAATACACTTGTGAAATAAGATTTGGTCGATTGAAACTTAACATCACAATATAATTTGTTCACGGTTGTATATGAAGACCTTTGATATACCACAGTTTTACAGAAGTTCATTTATAACGGAAATAAAAAATTCTCGGAAATCTATCGATCCAAGAAAGAAGGATTATAAACCAACTTTGCTGGATTTTGGTTCTGTAAGATTCTATCTCGCCAGGCATTTTGGTTTTTGTTATGGTGTTGAGAATGCAATAGAAATAGCATATAAAACGATTGAAGAAAATCCTGGTAAAAGAATTTTTTTGTTAAGCAAGATGATACATAATCCGGGAGTAAATGAAGATCTTCAAAAATTGGGGGTTAAATTCTTAATGGATACTTCAGGTGAAAAAATTTTTAACTGGGATGAATTACATCCGGATGATATAGTAATAATTCCTGCTTTCGGTACTACTTTGGATATTGAAAAAAAGCTAAATGAGAAGGGAATAAATCCATATCAATATAACACTACATGTCCATTTGTAGAGAAAGTGTGGAACAGATCTTCACAATTAGGAGATGAAAATGTTTGTGTTATAATTCATGGAAAACATTATCATGAGGAAACCAGAGCAACATTTTCGCACACAATTCAAAAGGCACCTTCTGTTATTGTTCGGGATATAGAAGAAACTAAATTTCTTGCTTCTGTAATTTTGAATGAAAAAAGTTCAGAGGAATTTTATCTATTTTTTGATGGGAAGTATTCAGCAAAGTTCATTGCCGAGAATGATTTGGTACATGTTGGTGTTGTAAATCAAACTACAGAACACTTTGCTGATACTCGGGATACTTTATGTTACGCCACAAACGATAATCAGGAAGCTACTTACGGTTTATTAAACACGGATGCTGATCTCGCTATCATAGTTGGTGGATATAACAGTTCAAACACCGGTCACATTGTTGAATTATGTGAAAAGAAATTGCCAACCTTTTTTATCTCTTCAGAAGAAAAAATAGTTTCAAAAGATATAATAACGCATTTCAGTATTGATAATAAAAAAGAAATCACTACAGAAAACTTCCTTCCCCCAAAAGTTCCGATAAATATTGTTTTAACAAGCGGTGCATCCTGTCCCGATGCAATCGTTGAATCTGTTCTAAGAAAAATACTAACATTTTATAATGATGTGCTGGATATAGATGAAGTAGTTTCTGCTGCAACCAATTGAATGTTAATAATTAATTATTTTTTGATTTCTTTCTGCTGCTGCTTCTATTTCATTCAGCAGTTTTGTAAATAAAGATTCGACGGTATAAATTTCCTTAACAAGTCCCGAACTCTGACCTGCTTCTAATTCACCCTCCGTTTCATTTCCCTCAAATATTCCCGACCTCTCTCTTTTTGTTCCAAGCAATTCTCTTAATTCCTTTTCTTTCCAGCCCTCTGATTCTGCAGCTACAGCTTTCTCTGCAAAATCGTTTTTTAGCATTCTTACTAATCCAATTTTCTTAAATGCAAGAACTGTATCATTATCGGAAGCTTCAACAACCTTCTCTTTATAATTGGGATGTGCAGATGATTCAACAGTTGCCGCAAATCTGGTTCCCATCTGAACACCTTCAGCACCTAAAGTTAGAGCAGCCAGAATCCCTCTTCCATCGGCGATTCCACCGGTTGCAATCACCGGGATTTTCACTGCATCGACTAATTGAGGTATTAAGGCTAGGGTTGTAATCTCATCGATGCCATTATGTCCACCGGCTTCCACACCTTCACCCACAACGGCATCGCATCCTGCAGCTTCAGCTTTAAGCCCAAATTTTACAGATGGTACAACGTGAACCACAGTAACATAATTTTCTTTTAATATTTTAATGAATTTGTTGGGATTTCCAGCTGAGGAAAAAACGATTTTTACTCCTTCTTCAATTGTAGTATTAACTAAGTCTTCTGCATCAGTTCGCAAAAGAGGGATATTCACGCCGAAAGGTTTATCTGTTGCATTGAAACAATCCCGGATTTGCTCTTTTAATAGATCGGGTTTCATTGATCCGGAACCGATTAAACCTAAACCTCCGTTATTGGATACAGCCGATGCAAGTTTCCATCCTGAAACCCATACCATTCCTGCCTGAATAATTGGATATTTTATTTTAAATAGATCCGTAATTTTTGTCTCAATATAAATCACTGAAGTGCTAAAGGTTTTATTATTAATTATAAATTAGTGCTAACTTTCGGAACCATACATTATTTGTTAATAAAACTGACTTTGGGTAATTTAATAGGTTATTTTATCAACAATTTTATTCACTTCAAATTTAATATATTAAATGGAAATTTTGAGAAGGAATAATTAATTATGTCTTTCTATTTTACTTCCGAATCCGTATCCGAAGGGCATCCGGATAAAGTTTGTGATGCTATATCTGATGGTATTTTAGATGCAATTTATAAAAAGGATACAAACGCCAGGGTTGCTTGCGAGACATTTGTAACAACAGGTTTGGTACTTGTTGGTGGTGAGATTACAACAAAGGCATATATAGAAGTTCCTGATATTGTACGCAAGACTGTAAAGAATATTGGCTACACAGAAGCTGAATATAAATTTGATTCGGAATCCTGTTCAGTATTAAATGCAATTCATTCTCAATCTCCTGATATTGCTATGGGCGTGGATAAAGGTGGAGCCGGAGATCAGGGAATAATGTTTGGATATGCCTGTGATCAAACACCCGAACTGATGCCCATGCCAATTATGTACGCACATAAACTTGTAAAAAAATTAGCGGATGTTAGAAAAAGAAATAACGGTTTAATGCCATACCTTCGACCAGATTCAAAATCACAGGTAACAATTAAATATGATGATAAGGGAGAACCGATGAGAGTTGATGCCGTTGTAATTTCGACGCAGCACGATGCTGATGCTAAGCAGAAAAGGATTAAAGATGATGTAATTGAAAACATAATTAAAAAAGTTATTCCGGAAAAGTATATAAGTAAGAAAACAAAATATTTTGTTAATCCTACAGGCAGATTTGAAATTGGTGGTCCCCATGGAGATAGTGGTTTAACAGGAAGAAAAATTATAGTGGATACATATGGCGGTTGGGCCCCGCACGGAGGAGGTGCATTTTCGGGTAAAGATCCGTCTAAAGTAGATCGAAGCGCAACTTATGCTGCTCGCCACATTGCAAAAAATGTTGTCGCTGCTAAACTTGCAAAAGAATGTTTGGTACAACTTTCGTATGCAATCGGTGTTGCAGAACCAATTTCCGTTTTTATTGATACAAAAGGTACTGGTGTTATTCCTGATACAGAAATATCTAAAATGATCTCCAAGGAAGTTGATTTAACCCCTAAAGGTATTATAAAAAGACTGAACCTTCGAAAACCGATTTATCAAAAAACTGCCGCTTACGGTCATTTTGGAAGAGAAGAAGAGACTTTTACCTGGGAACAACTAAGTCTCTTGACAACATTTAAGAAATACGCTTAAGTTTTTAAAAAAGTAAAAAGGATAATTATGAGTAGTACGATAACAAATAATAATGTGAAAAAGCTACCTTATAAAGTAAAAGACATTTCCTTAGCTGATTGGGGAAGGAAGGAAATTAAACTAGCTGAAGCAGAGATGCCTGGTCTAATGGCTTTACGGGAAGAGTACAGAGAGGAGAAACCGCTGAAAGGCGCACGTATAGCCGGTTGTTTACATATGACAATTCAAACCGCAGTATTAATTGAAACACTTAAAGAGCTTGGTGCAGATGTTAACTGGTCCTCCTGTAATATATTTTCTACACAAGATCATGCTGCTGCTGCAATCGCTGCTAAAAATATTCCGGTGTATGCCTGGAAGGGTGAAACCCTTGAAGAGTATGATTGGTGCATCGAACAGACATTATTTTTTGGTGAAGATAGAAAACCACTAAATATGATTCTGGATGATGGTGGTGACCTGACAAATATTGTTCTTGATAAGTTCCCTGAGTTAGTTAGAGGTATAAAGGGCATTACTGAAGAAACTACAACCGGAGTTCATAGATTATACGAAAGAGAAAAGAATGGCACAATGTCCATTCCTGCATTTAATGTTAACGATTCAGTTACAAAGTCTAAATTTGATAATAAATACGGTTGCCGCGAATCTCTGGTGGATGCAATAAGAAGAGCGACTGATTTAATGCTTGCCGGTAAAGTAGCAGTAGTGGCAGGTTATGGCGATGTCGGTAAAGGCTCTGCTCAATCACTTCGTAGTGCTGGTGTAAGAGTTATAGTTACTGAAATTGATCCGATTTGTGCATTGCAGGCAGCAATGGATGGGTACGAAGTTAAAAAGATGGAGAATGCAGCACCAAGAGCCGATATTATTGTAACTGCTACAGGTAACAAAAATATCGTGGATGAAAAGGTTTTCAGGTTATTACATGACAAAACTATTGTTTGTAACATCGGTCATTTCGATAATGAAATTGATATGCAATGGTTAACAGATAATTATGGTAATACGCGTGATGTAATTAAGCCTCAGGTAGATTCGTATACAATAGATGGAAAAGAAATAATAGTGCTTGCCGAAGGCAGATTAGTTAATCTTGGCTGTGCAATGGGTCATCCTTCTTTTGTTATGTCAAATTCATTTTCAAATCAGGTGTTGGCTCAGATTGAATTATGGAATAACCATGATAAGTATGAGAACAAAGTTTATACACTTCCGAAACATCTCGATGAGAAGGTAGCCCGATTACATTTAGCAAAGATTGGTGTCGAACTGGAAACACTCACACAAGAACAGTCTGAATATATTAATGTTCCGGTGGAAGGACCCTACAAACCGGATTATTACAGGTATTAAGAAGTTAGTCTTCATTTGTTAATGCCGCTTTAATTTTTAAGCGGCATTTTTATTTTAAATAAACTTTAAAGTGCTATAGCCTCTTTGTAACAATGTTGAAGATTATGCGATACTAAATTCCTGTGGTAATAAATTTCCCTAATTTGTTTGACTTCAGGCAATGAAATTAAAAATAAAAATAAGAAAGTATTTATCTGTATTTTAATTTGAGCAACTAATGTTCACATAGTCATACGTGTCTTTAATTGGTTATCTCAATTCGTTGATTTTAAAAGGTATTTTATTGGCTTATAAATTGAGTGTCTTTTATTTTAACAAAAGAAAGGGATAAGCAATGAAGTTATACTCAATTCTTTTTCTACTAGTTACAGTTATACTATTCCCTGCATGTGATTCAACAGTAACAGATTCTCTTTCAACAATCGATAAAAATACATCTTTGACGTACAGCGGTGGGCTTAATGTCACATTAGATGAAGGTATTCAAGATTTTAACAAAAGAGTAAGAATCATAAATCAAAAAAATGATTTTTACTTATTAGACTTGCAGATGAATGTAAAAACTCTTAATAATTCAAAAAGAGAACAGGCATCTATACAATTAGATATTCCATTCCTTTCTGAGAATGGTATATTCCCGGCCGGCAATTATAATTTAACAAATAATCAAATAAGAACAGCTATAGGAAATTATGAGCTAATTAAGAACAATGGTGACTTTGCCCGGTTTAATTTTAAAGGTGTATCCGCGACACTTGTTATAGATGAAAGTAACTCGAAGTATATAAAAGGTAGTTTTATAATAGAAATGGAGCAAATCCCCGGTATTAGAATGACGGATGGACAATTGGAGGATGTTATTCTATCTTCTCCAACCAGACTACAAAGCCATTTCAGATTAGAATTTTAACTTCAGTTATGAACAAACAAATCGGAACAAGTATTGTCAATGTTTATCCTGAAAACTTTTCCGAAGTTGGCATATATTATATTTATAGAGGAGTGCTAGTAGTTGATTATTAGCTGAGCAGAACACGTTTTGAAAATATTATTAACCAAGAAACGAAAAAGTTATTCTGATTTTATAATATTTTTTAGAGCTTCTTCCAGATTTTCAAACATAAACTTATAACCCGACTTGATAATTTTTTCTACAGAAGTTCTTTGGCCCATAACCGCGTATTCTCCCAACTCCCCAGTAACCAGCTTTAATGCAAATTTTGGGATGGGGAAAAGGGAAGGGCGGTTCATAACTTTACCCAAAGTTTTAGAGAACTCTTTATTTCTTACAATTCCGGGAGATGCCCCGTTTATTGCTCCCCTCAATCTTTCGTTTTCAATTGCATGCAAATAAATTCCAACAATATCATCAATATGAATCCAGGGAAACCACTGTTTTCCATTTGCCAAATATCCTCCCAGGAACATTTTAAAAGTTGGAAGCATTTGCTTAATTAGTCCTTCATTTTTGTTTAGGACTAAACCTGTCCGTACTGAAACCCTTCTTATTCCAATCTCTTCAACTTTAGCAGCTTCTGCTTCCCAATCTCTACAGAGTTTTCCTAAATAATTATCAGCAGATAAGCTTGATTCATCAAGAACTTCATCATTCCTGTTTCCGTAATAGCCAACTGCCGAAGAGCAAATAAAAACTTTTGGTTTCTGATCAACAGATTTTATTGCATCGACTAAATTCCTTGTGCTAATAACTCTGCTGTCATAACACAATTTCTTGTATTTCTCATTCCATCGTTTTGCACCAAGGTTCGCACCAGCAAGGTGAACAATTGCATCTTTTCCATTTAGTTCATTCTTCCATACCTCTGGTTCGTTGTAATTCCATTCAATAAAGTTTGCTGCTTTAGGTATATTATTTTTAGCTTCTCGAAGATTGCGCGTAAATATTATTACTTCATCCCCTTTTTCAATAAGTAAACGACAGATTCTTTTGCCTATCGATCCAGTTGCGCCTGTTACAATGATCTTTTTCATTTTTTATTTTGTTGAGAACTAACAATAATTAGTATTTTTGAATCAATTTGATTTAACATATTTCCAATATATTTTGAGCCACTTAAAAATACTATTTGTAAATCTGGTCTATAATTTGTTCAGTAAGTTGTAATTACTATAAATACTTATCAATGAGAAAATATATATTACTACTTTTTTCCATCATTTTACTAAGTTTTAACTCATTTACTCAGGAGATTACAGGCGAAAAAATCTATTGTGCTCCAGTTATTAAAAGTACGAATGTTGAATTGATGCAACACTGGAGCAATTATTGGCCGCCAGAATTTAAAAAACGAAATTCTGGCTTAGGTCTGGAAGAGCCAAACCGTAAAATTCTTCCCCAAGCTCCGGGTGCTAAGGAATTATCACAATGGCCAAATTTAGCAAACAAAACCGAAATGTATGCAAATGCTCCTCAAACTCAAGGAACTACTTTTACGGGTGCAACTCTTCCAGATGCAGGTGCATTCCCCCCGGATGTTATGGGTGCGGTAGGACCAACGCAATTTGTAGTTTTTATAAACGGAAGACTCAGAACCTTTAATAAATCTACTGGTGTTGCTGATGGTGTGATAGACGCTGACACAGATGCATTCTTTAGTTTAGTTACAACCACTCCTGGAATTGGAGAAATAACCTTTACTTCCGATCCAAATGTAAGGTATGATCGTCTATCCGGGCGCTGGTTTTTGACGATTGTTGATGTTACTCTCTCAGGTGGTAGTATCTCAAGACCAAATCGTTTACTTTTTGCTTGGAG
>JARRKK010000041.1:0-12120 GCA_037388105.1 Ignavibacteriaceae bacterium
TATCATCAATTCATAAAAAGAAATACAAAAATTAAATTGTATCTAAGCAGTTTTGTATTGGTATTATTTTTGGGTTTTACATATACATTATTTATAAGTGTTGTCTTTGTAATTAATTCTAATGCTGGTTTTCCTCCATTTGATTTTATTTATGCCAGAGCAAGAGATGGAATACTATTTGGATTTGGAATTGGATTGGGAATAGATTTTTATCTACAAAACCAAAAACATTTATTTAATCTGTTAAAAATAAAAACTGCCTGACCAGAATCTAAATCAGTCCGCCAGTCTCCGTTTTACTTTTTACTTATTCGGTGTTGTGTTCACTTAACAAGATTGTAATTCAAGTTTAATACTCTGTGTATTTTAACTTAAAGTCATGGGCATTGTGCTGATATTCTGACCGACATTTCTGAGCAGCTGGTTTTTTGCTTGGTCGTTTGGTTTTAAGATGCTATACTTGTAAAATTTAAAAATGGACAATCATATATAAACTAATTGTATGAGGAGAACAAAGTGAACAAAAATCAGATTGTTAGAAATGTTGCACTTAGTGTAGTATTTTGTGCTGCAGGATTTATCTTATTTACAGAGAATGTTCGAACAGTTCAGATCATTGGATTGTTCGCTAGTGGAGCAGTTGTGGGGGCATCATTATCAAATTTACTGGTGGCTTTGAAGACAAAAAAGAACGCAGCATAATATTATCAATGAATTTTCAATGACTCAACAAAGTATTGGAAAGAATTCTCTGGGGAAGAGATAGAAAGAAAAAATAGAGAATTGTTTTTTAATACCTATCCATTGGATCATATTGAACACCAGGACTCAGGAGTTTTAAATGGAAACTACTAATTTCTGGTTGTCTTTTTTCAAAAGGATTTATACCCTGAACCATTTGTAAACTTTTGCTGGTCGTTATCACTTAATATTACTATGAGTTAAAATTTTATATCTCATACTTTAAAATAACAGGATTTACAATATCAACTGAATGGCTTAACGGACCACATCTACAAAAATGGTCGAGAACAAAAAATGTAAATCTTGATAAAGTGCATAAGAAATATCTTCCCAGAATAATTGAGGATGATGCAGTAAAACCTTTCACTGCATTTTTAAATGAAGAACCTATAGGTTATATACAATACTATTTAGCTTAGAAAGGTGATTTAGATTGGTGGCCCGATAAATCAGAAACGGGTTCTCTAGGAATTGATTACTATATTGTTGATGATGGAGATCTAAAGAAAGGATTTGGAACATTAATGATTTCGCAGTTTATTATCTACTTGAAAGAAATAATAGATATAAAAGAAATCAGAGTCGATCCCAATCCAATTAATACTCGCGCTATTTGATGCTATAAAAAAGTTGGGTTTAGAAAAAAAGAGACAATTACACGCCAGATGGACCTGCTCTTATGATGGTTTTGGATAATTTATAAAAATAATAGTATTTAGTTCTTGGTTTTTTTAGTTGGGATAAAATATATCGATCCAAAAAAATAGGCATTATAGGATTTTCTGCTGGAGGACATCTAGCATCTATGGTAGGCAGTTTATTTATGACATACCTGTCAGGCTCAGAATTTATTAAGAGGGGGATATGAATTTTGTCTTGGTCTTAAAGGTACTGATTCTGTAAACTGATTCACAGATTTCACTGACTGGTTATATGAAATGAAAATTTGTTATAATTAAAAAGTTAATTAAGAAATTTTTATTGTTCTTCGTGGCTTTGACCTAGTCACAATGTTATTGGATGACGATTGATTTAATCCATTAAAGATAGATACTGATAAAATCATTATGAACAAATTTGATTTTCATTTAAGGAGTTACTGTTAATGATCTTAAATCAGCCTGAGATGAGATAGATAGCAAATGATATGATCCTATTCAACGCACAGGGGGTGTAAATGCAAAATACCGATCTTGTCAATCGTCTGGCAGATCTGCCTAATTTGGATGGAGTTCCCCGGAAGGAACTTGAATGGCTTGTTTCACACGGGCAGCTTGTAATACACGAAGCAGGAACAATTATCGCTCCTAAGGGCAAGCGTATTGATAAACTCTGGATCATTCTTAGCGGGTGCGTAGCCGTAAAGGTAGATCGAGGTGTCGGACCACGGTTGGTCATAGAATGGCGAACCGGCGAAGTTAGCGGAATGCTGCCTTACTCTCGTATGACCGGACCTCCGGGTAATAACTATCTTGAAGAAAAGTCGGAACTGCTTGCAATTCAGGTAAGGCACTTTCCCGAAATGATTCAGCAATGCCCGATATTCACCGCGTACACCGTGCATATTATGCTTGATCGTGCCCGTAGCTTTAATGCCAGCGATCTGCAGGACGAAAAAATGATTTCGCTGGGAAAACTTGCAGCCGGTTTGGCTCATGAAATTAACAACCCTGCAGCCGCTTTGGTACGTGGTGCCAGACAGCTGTTGGTGAATTTAACGGAGGTAGACACGGCATCCAGGACGCTCGGTACAACCCGTATAACGAGCGACCTATTCACCTCAATCGAGGAGTTACGCTCCGCCTGTTTAATACAATCTGCTGATACTCAAATGCCGCCAATCCAGAAGGCAGATCGGGAGGACGAAATTGCTGATTGGCTTGCACGCCACGAGGTGGATAGGACAGACGCGGAGCTTTTTGCTTCTACTCCGGTTACGATCGATATGCTTGACGCATTGGCAAACAAGTTATCTGGTGAAACTCTCTCGATTGCCCTCCATTGGATAGCTACTTACTGCTCCACACGCTTGCTTGCCCTTGATATAGAACAAGCAGCTTCACGGATTAGTGAACTAGTTGGAGCAGTTAAGAGATTCACCTACATGGACACTCTGGCAGGGTCGGAATTAATAGAAGTAGGAACTGGCTTGCGTGATACCATTAAAGTATTAGCGGCAAAGTCTAAATCGAAAGGTGCCAATATCACACTTGATGTTCAACCTAATCTACCACGCGTTCGTGCAATTGGTAGCGAGTTGAATCAGGTTTGGATGAATCTAATTGATAACGCACTTGACGCTATTTCTGATTCCGGAAATATCAACATAAGTGCTCAAAGGGAACTGGATCGTGTAGTGGTGAGGTTTGCCGATGATGGGTATGGAATCCCGGCAGAGATTTTACCTCAGATTTTTGATCCGTTCTTTACTACCAAGCCGCCAGGGCAAGGTACAGGTCTTGGACTAGATATTTCAAGACGGCTTTAACGCACACATCATGGAGATATTACTGTTCAATCCCGTCCTGGCAAAACTGAATTCCGCGTCAGCTTATTGGTTGAAAAAACGACCTCCGCAGAAGAAATTAAACCAACTGAGGATGATGATAACGTGTGAGCATTTTTACAATTACATTAAGCTTTTCAAATTGGGTTTATTGTTTATTATTTAAATAAATTTTAAATGAGAACAATATTTTTACTCTAACGTTTATATATATATCCAATTCATTTTACAATTATATGAGAATTTGTTTACAGTATAAGAATAGATTCTAAACTTTATAACTGAGAACCCAAATGATAAAATAATTAGTAGTTGTCGTTGGAGCAACAGGTAAACAAGGTCAGTCAGCAGTAAAACAACTTAAATAAAATGGATATAGTATTAGGGCTTTAGTGCGTAATCCCAAAAAATTTAATACTCTTTAGAGTAGAAGTAATGTTGAAATATTTAAAGGTGATTTGAAAAATAAAGATTCACTTAATAACATTTTTAATAACACATCTGGATTATTTTTTGCTCTGCCCTTATCAAAGGATTCAATAGGTTATGGAAAGACATTATTAAATGTTGCAAAAGAATCGAATCTTGAGCACATAATTTATTGTTCAGTTGGCGGCATGGATAGATATTTGAAAGTTGATCATTTTCGTTACAAAAAAGAAATTGAAGATTATCTTCAAAATTTAGATAAGCATTACACTATAATTCATCCTGCAGGATATATGAACAAGTTTGCACATCCCAAATCGATAAAGTTTATCACTGGCTTATTAAAATTATATCTTCCTGAATCCAAAACATTCCAATTAATTGCACTTAAAGATATTGGGCTTTTACAAAACTAGTTTTTGATAATCCTAGTAAATATAGATTTACGGAAATTGAAATTGCAGGGGATGAATTATCTTTAAATGAGGTATTTGAAAAGATTGAAAAGATCAAAAATATTAAAATGGCGCCAATGAAGATACCAGGTTTTGTAAAATTCATTCTTCCTAAAATAATGAAGCAAATGCTTGAATTTTATGCAGGGGATGGTTGGAATGCCCATTTAAAATTATTGAGAAAAGAAAATCCAGAATTACTATCCTTTGAAGATTGGCTAAGAGCTACAGATATCTATGATAAATATTATACGTAAAATGTTTTTCAAACTGACCGCTTTTCCTTAGAATTGTAGTTTTGGTTGGTGTTTTAATTTCAATACCATTATATAATATTTATAAAGGAACGAATATTATGTCATCAAAAGCCGATTTTGATATTCTTATTGGTGATTGGGAGATAAGAAATAAAAAGCTTAAAGAACGTTTAATTGGTTCAGATGAATGGATAGAATTTAAAGCTCATCTATCAGGGAGCAAAAAATTTCTTAATGATTTGGCGCTTATGGATCACTTTGTATATCATACCAAAGATGGACTATTCGAGAGCGTTAGTTTGAGAATTTTTGATCCCAAATCTGCAAAATGGACGATATATTGGTTTGACTCCGATCATTCTGAAATAACTGAACAGGTTGTTGGAAATTTTGAAAATAATATTGGCACTTTTTATGGAACTGAAAATTTTAATGGTAAAACAGTGAAACTACGTTTCATTTGGTCCAACATTACTTCGACATCGGCGAAATGGGAACAAGCTTATTTTGATGGCAATCAAAACCAATGGGAAACCAATTGGATAATGCATTTTGCTAAAATAATTATTTAATGTTACCCAGTAATCAACTAAACACACTATTAACGGTGCTTAATAGAAACTGGTTTATCCGGTTGACAGTTCGTTATCGCTGAAAGTGGCTTTACCTACCCGCAATTGAGTTACTCAGATTTTAATGCCTCAATTTTTTTGTTTATACGGTCTGCACTATTCGGATTTAGTTCAATTGATTTTTGATAATTCTTAATCGCATTTTCCTTTTCACCTTTTTTCTCAAATGCTTCTGCTAAACCAAAATATGCAGTACCTGACTTAGGATACATATTAATATTTAAGCTATCGAAAGCAATTGCCTCATCAAACATATTATTTTCGCACAACATCTCGCTTAGCGAAGCTAACGAATGATCCCTGAAATCAAAAGCAAATCCCCCATAGTACTTGTCATAAAGCTGATGATAAGTCGAGATTGCCTCGTTAAGTCCTTTATCTTCAACTGCTTCGTAAAGAATGTCTTCGAGTGATTCCGGTTCCATCGCACCACGGTGGCATGTAATACACTTAACCTGGATAATATGTTTACTGAACTCAGAAAGTTCAGAAAGGTAATCATTATTTATATCCTGAACCATCTTATACATTATTCTTGCTTTCTTCTTGTTATTTTTCTCGTCGGATACAAAATTAAAAGTGCTTATGGGTTTTCCTTCTTCACCGACATGGCAGAAATTACATCTTACACCAAGAGCGGCGGAAAATGACTTCATCACATTTACAAGTTCATCCTTAGTTATATCGTTTGGTAATACTTTAAGGTTAACAAAGCTATCCGGTATTTGTGCAATTGATATAATAGAATAAAATAAAATAGTTAACAGGGTATAATAAATCGTTTTAAGCATATCACTCCTCAGAATAATTTATGATTAATTAATACTATATATCTTAATTTATGAAGAAAACATTTGTGGTAAAATATTGTGTGCACAAATATACATACACTATAAACCGGATTAAAATTGAATCGGTGCAAAGATGTTATAAAATATTATTGCCAATCTATGCTCGGTAGTTTATATTATAAAATAAGATTTTATTTCTGGATTGATTGTATTAATATACAAACTACCTGATAAAATACAACAGAAGTGCATAATAATTATTGCAGAAAGGAAAGTGAAAGGCTATTAGCAGATAGCAAAAGTATTAAATCTTTTCTACGATTAAGCCAAATAATCAAATAAGTTTTTGGGAACCTCAAAAGTATAGAGTTTGATAAGCAAGAGATAAAAATACTTGGATAGAATAGTGATACAAATTATTTCTACAAGGGCAATAAAGTACTACTAATTAACTGGAATATAATGATGAATAGTTTAATATATACTTTTATATTTTTTGCGACTTGTTCATTATTTGGTCAGCAAAAGAATATCCGTCAACTAACAGAAGGTGATTTCTCAAGTCGATCTCCGGTAGGGAGTCAGGATAGCTCTTATATTGCATTTGAGTCTAATCTTACAGGAAACCGGGACTTGCTCATTTTAGAATTTCAAACTGGCAAAGCGTTTGCTCTAACCACATCACCTGCTTCTGATAGATACACCTCCTGCTCACCTGATGGAAAATATATTATTTATGCAGGTGCTAAAAATAATGGCGATAATTATAAATTGTTCAGAGTGTCTGTTGAATAAAATTGCAATCACAAACAAACCATCCCGGGTTTATTTCTTCCTAGTTATAACTGAACTAAAGAAATCTGTATAAAATTGAAAGGCGCTATTTCGATTTAGTTGTCAATAAATTTAACGCAATACAGTTTTAAAAAAAGAGTAACTAAATGAGAGAAGTTCTAAAAAATTGGGCCGGCAATTATGAGTATGGAACAACCAGATTGCATTTCCCTGAATCTGTCGAGCAAGTGCAGGAATTAGTTAGAAGCTGCAATAAGTTAAATGTGCTCGGTACCCGACATTCATTTAATGCAATAGCAGATTCTGGTGAGGATCTCGTATCACTTGATAAGTTTGTTGAAGTTTTTGAATTGGATCACCAACAAAATCGCGTGACTGTCAACGGAGGGATGAGGTATGGCCAGTTATGTCAATATCTTGAAAGGAAGAAGTATGCACTTCACAACCTGGCGTCATTACCTCATATTTCTATTGTAGGTGCTTGTGCGACAGGCACTCACGGTTCAGGAGTTAATAACGGGAATCTGGCTACAGCAGTATCAGCTCTGGAAATCATTACCGGAAATGGTGAAGTGGTAAAACTATCACGGGAACATCAAAAGAACTATTTACAGGGTACAGTGGTCGGACTTGGTGCACTTGGTGTGGTGACAAATATTACACTCGACATACAGACTACATTTGAAATGAGGCAAGTCGTCTACGAAGATTTGCCTCTCTCTTGTCTGGCAGATCATTTTGAAGAGATTATGTCGAGTGCATACAGTGTAAGTTTGTTCACAAATTGGCAGGGGGAACGATTTCACCAGGTTTGGCTTAAGGAGAAGATATTAAGTGAACACTCTGGTGAATTAAAAGGGAAGTTATTTGAAGCCACCTTATCATCCGGAGATCACCATCCAATTGCCAATCTTTCATCTGAAAACTGTACTAAGCAAATGAGTGTCATAGGTCCGTGGAATACACGGCTGCCTCATTTTCGTATGGAATTCACCCCCAGCCATGGACAAGAAATGCAGACGGAGTATTTTGTCTCCCACGATCAGGCTTTTGAAGCATTGGTTGCTATCAATAAACTCGGTGATCGGATAGCACCATTTTTATTAGTTTCTGAAGTACGCACGATAGCAGCCGACAACTTATGGCTGAGCCCATGCTACAATCGTGAAAGTGTAGCCATCCATTTTACATGGAAACAAGATTGGCGGGAGGTACGAAAGTTATTGCCTGTCATTGAGGAAGCGTTACTACCCTTCAACGCTCGACCGCATTGGGGAAAACTATTTACAATGCCACCTGCACGAGTACAAGCTTGTTATGAGAAGTTGTTTAAATTTAAACAATTAGCTCAACATTTTGATCCGGAAGGAAAATTTCGTAATAACTTTTTAGAAGCATACATCTTCGGGAAACAAAGCTAGTATAGTAGTACAGTTAAACTACTGTTGCTAAATCAGAATTCCGATAGATAGTTTTTTTGTGAATAAAAAATTGATTGCCGGAAACTACCTATGCTATCCATAGAGGTAGAGTAATTCCATTATTGATAATGCACCTAATTCATTTTATACTTTTTAATCACAAGATATTTCAACTCAGTATCTCCAACATTCTTTATCCCGTGTTCTGAGAAAGAAGGACAGTAAAAGCTTGACAAAGGACCAGCTGTTGTAGTTTCACCATTAAGATAAAACTCAGCAGTGCCTTCCAGGACAAAGAAGAATTCATCTTCAGCATGTCTATGAGGTGCATGCGTAGATAAATGGGGTCCTACTACACTTAGCTTTATCGTTCTACCATCAAGGAAATTTTTATCTGCAAACCAGTATTGGTAACCTACCTTTGTTTGTTTAATATTGTTTAGTGAGAACTCATTAACACAATCTTCGATAGAATAATTTGTTGAATCAAATTTATTTGATCCACTCTCCTGAGCAAAACTATTTGATTTTAATATTAATAATGCTGCCGTTATAATTAAGGTAATTAATCTATTCATCATAACTCATTGATTTTTTTAAAAATGATTTTCTATAGAATTAAACTATTTTATTTCAGTTGTAAATGCAAAATCCTATTTTAGATTATTTATATTTAACTAGAATAAAATTATGAATGTTAAGGTTGAATAAAATTGAAACTGGTTTTTCAACTACTTCTTTATATCACAATTTTGGGAATGTTCAATATCCTTGCTCAAAATACAGAATATGAAGCGATTGATATATCCGGATTTGAAGATGCAATAAGGCACTGGAAAAATGGTCCTGGTCAAGATCTTGAATATGAGAGATTTAATATCAACCAGGTAACAGAAATAGCCGATAATCTTCTTAAATTTCAAAATGATGACGGTGGATGGCCAAAAAATATTGATTGGCTTGGCAAACTTGATTATGATGAGGTGTGGAAAAGACTTAGTGAGTTTGAGAGAAGAAGTACCTGCGATAACCGTAATACTTATACCCAGATAGAATATCTTGCCAAAGTTTATACCTTAACAAATGAAATTAAATATCGTGAAGGTGCTGAACGGGGAATTAATTTTATTCTTACAACACAAAATAAAAGCGGCGGATGGAGAGGTGCTGATGTAGATGCAATAACTTATAATGACGATCTGATGACAGGCAATATGAATTTGTTCCTCGATGTAAGCGAAGGACGACCATATTATTACTGGATTGATGAAAAGCTCAGGAAAACTATTGATGAATCTCTAACCAGAGCGATTGAAGTTACTCTAAATTGTCAGATTGTGGTGAATGGTAAGAAAACCGGTTGGTGTCAGCAGCACGACCACGAAACTTTAAAACCGGTAAAAGCCCGCAGTTATGAATTGCCATCAATTGCATCTTTGGAAACAACAAGCATTGTCGAATTTTTAATGAGGATAAAAAATCCTGATCAAAAAATTATTGATGCAATTCAAAGTGCTGTTGCCTGGCTCGTAGAATCTAAAATTTATGGAATCAGGCTTCAAAGAATCGAAGTGGATAAAAGAAATATTGATCAAAATTATAAAAGATACGATAAAGTAATTATTGAAGATGCAAATGCACAACCAATATGGGCGCGTTATTATGAAATAGAAACTAACCGGCCATTCTTTTGTAACCGCGACGGAATAAAAGTTTATAAGCTGGAAGATGTTAAGCAGGAGAGAAGAATTGGATATGCCTGGTATGGTTATTGGCCAAGAAGACTATTAAGTGATGAATTTCCGGCATGGTTTGAAAGTATTTCAGAAGATGAATCTCTAAATTTTCCGCGCGATACTTCCTACACTGTTTACAGTACTTATCAAAAACTTGTTAAGGATTATCCATTCATAAAAATAGTAAAAACAGAATTACCTGATGACATTATTTATGAAAAGGATGTAGTATACAAATCTTATGGAAATCGAAAACTTCATTTGGATATATTTTATTCTGCTTCAGATGATTATGGTGAAAATCCAGCAGTTATTATTATCCATGGTGGTGGTTGGCGATCAGGTAATAAATCCTTGTTACATCCAATGGCTGTACGACTCGCAGAAAATGGTTATATAGCAGTTGCTGTAGAGTATCGTCTTTCACCGGAAGCAAAATTTCCAGCTGCTGTTAATGATTTAACATCAGCAGTAAAATGGTTAAAAGCCAATGCTGATAACTACAATATTGATACAATCAAAATTGCAACACTTGGCTGCTCAGCTGGCGGGACTCTGGCTGCTTTTTTGGGGACTACAAATACAAAAAATATAATGGGATTGAATGATAATGATAATTTTAATTATTCATCCGAAGTGCAAGCAGTAGTAGATATAGATGGAATACTTGATTTTACAGATCCTGCAGAAAGTGGTAAGGACAATGATCCTGATAAACCTTCAAGTGGAAAACAATGGCTCGGTGCATCATACAAAGAAGATCCTCAAATATGGATTGATGCTTCACCATTAACCTATGTTAGTGAAAATTTTCCCCCAATACTTTTTCTTAATAGGTCGATTGACCGGTTTCACGCAGGGAGAGATGAAGTTGTTGAATTGTTTGAAAAATATAATATTTATTTTGAAGTTCATACGATTCAAAATACCCCACATAGTTTCTGGTTCTTTGAACCGTGGTTTGAAGAAACAATAAATATGACGCTCAACTTTTTAGATACAGTTTTCAGTAATTACCCTGATAGATAAGCTGGTTAATTTTTTACATTAGATTCAACTATTAACATTCATGTCAGTTGTATTGATTAAAATTATGAATGTAACTACTTCATTCAATAGTCACTTGATTAACATTATTGCATTCAAGTAGGAGAGTAGGAAAAAAAGGAAATAAATGCTTCTAAAAATAGCATTAAGCGGTGCTCGCTTAAAAAAATGAGAATAAATATATTCCTCAATCACTGGAAGAGATTGAAAAGAAGTTCCAGTGCTTTATGGAAATGGTTGTAATGTATTTCATATTCATTGTTATGATAAAAATGGAAATGAAAGTTTAAAACCTGCTGATGTAAGCACTCTAATTACATTAGTAAAAAACATTTCGGCGGAAATTCAGTTAGGGATAAGCTCCGGTGATTGGATTGAACCCGATTTTAAGAAAAGGAAAAGCTATTAGAAGTCTGGCAAGTTTTTCCGGATTTCATATCAGTAAATATGATTGAGGATAATGCTATTGAAATATCAAAATTATTGATATTGAAAGGAGTATTAATCGAGGTAGGATTAAATGAAAAAAGGATGGATTTAATTCGATATCTTGTAACATGCTGAGGGAAGAAAGGAAGAGGGGGTATGATAGCAGAACTGGAATGGAAGACATTATTTATTTGGAGAGCGGTGAAAAAGTAAAAAGCAATTAAGAAATAGTGATTGAAGCAAGAAAAATAATTGAGACTTCCTCACAATTAACTTAAGCAACAGCACAATTGGTTTGGAGATTTTATAATTTATGTTGGTTTATCATTGTGCATAGTTCTTGTTCCGGATTTATTATTAATACCTGCTTTGTAATAAATAATTGATAACTCTCTATGCAAGAAGAAATATCATTTCAAAAGGTTCAATCAGATAATGTTGATGTTATTGAGCTTATTGCGAATTGGTATCTAAAAGAATGGTCTATCCCAATTGAAAGGACTCATCAAAGATTAACTAATACTCCTAATGATGATGTGATATTCCAACTAATTCTATTAAAAGATTGTGAGCCAATTGCAACCGGTGGTTTGTATAATAAAGTTGGACTCCTTAATGTTTATCACAAATATAAAAATTTTTGTCCCTGGGTTGGTTTAATATATACTGATCATAAATATCGGAACCGGGGTTATGGAAATAAACTCCTGAAGAAAATAGAAGAAATTTCAAAGACAATGGGATATAACGTAATATACTTACACACATTTAGTGCGGAAAGATTATACCTAAAAAATAATTGGGAACCATTTGAAAAAATCCCATATAAAGGAAAAGTTACGGTGGTAATGAAAAAGAAAATATAATGTAATCTGTAA
>JARRKK010000042.1:0-3690 GCA_037388105.1 Ignavibacteriaceae bacterium
CTTACTACCCCAATTATCCAAAACGTGATATAATTAATGTCTCTCATAGCAAGATGAGATTGACTCATAAAATCATCGAACCTTTCTTAAATAATAACTTTGGCGAAAAACTAGATGATCAGTGTATGCAAATGTTCTTAAGATTCGATAGGAAAAGATATGGTGAACTGGAAAAAGAAACATTCGAATTAGCTTTTAAGAGTCGGAAGAATGTTTCAAAACATCATCCGCAGTATTATCAGAAAAAAGTATTAGAAAAGCTGAATCACAAAATTCAGAAGCTGGAAATCCAGCACAACATTGCTTTAAATTAATTCCGAAATGGCAAAAGTTTTATTTACTCACTCATATTTCTATAAATTTGATACTAAACAGTTGAAAGCAAAACAGCCTTACCCTCCTCTTGCTACTTTGTATGCTGCATCTTATATAAGGAAGAATGGTTTCGAAGTTTCGTTATTTGATACCAATCTAAAATCATCACCTGATGAAATCATACCGGTTCTGGATAAGGATAATCCTGATTATATTGTAATTTATGATGATGGCTTCAATTACCTTACAAAGATGTGCCTTACTAATATGCGAGAAGCTGCGTTCCGTCTTTCTAAGCTGGGAAAAGAAAAAGGATGTACAGTTATCGTAAGTAGTTCCGATTCAACCGATCATTATGAAAAGTATCTTGATAACGGTAGCGATTATGTACTTCTTGGGGAAGCAGAATTAACACTAGGCGAATTACTTTCAAATCTTGAAGTGAATACATACGATTTGCATCATATCCACGGATTGGTTTACAGAAATAATCACGAAACTATTAATACTGGGAAAAGAGAAATATTAAAGAACCTTGATTCACTTCCATTACCTGCATGGGATTTGGTGAATATTGATTCTTATAAAAAAATATGGATGGAAAACCATGGGTTTTTTTCATTAAATATTGCAACCACTCGCGGGTGTCCGTTCAGATGCAATTGGTGTGCAAAACCAATTTACGGTAACCGTTATAATACACGCTCACCACAAGAGGTTGTGAATGAAATTGAGTACTTAATTAAAAACTATCAAGTTGATCATTTTTGGATGAGTGATGATATATTCGGACTAAAACCGGGTTGGGTCCAAACTTTCAGAGATATTGTACGTGACCGCAAATTGATATTTAAATACAAAATACAATCCAGGGTTGACTTGCTCTTACAAGAGGATACAATAGATGCTTTGGCAGAATCTGGTGCAGATACAGTATGGGTTGGAGCAGAATCAGGTTCACAGAAAATCTTGAATGCAATGGATAAAGGAACAACTATAGAACAAATTTACAAAGCAACAAATCTTCTTAAATCAAAAAATATCAAAACGGCTTTCTTTTTACAGTTCGGTTACCTTGGAGAGACAAAGGAAGATATAAGAAATACGATTGATATGTTATTAGATTTAATGCCGGACGATGTTGGTATTTCTATATCTTATCCATTACCGGGGACACTATTTTATGATAACGTTAAAGATGAGTTAAAAACGAAGGCTAACTGGAGTGATTCCGACGATCTAGCGTTAATGTTCCGAAATAATTTCTCGCCCAAATATTATAAAAAACTACACAGATATGTACACAAAATTTATAGAAGAAAGCAAGGTTTTCAATCTCTGCGATCAATAGTTAAAAATCCGTCCTCAATTAGTAAAAGAAGAATCCGAGCTGTAATTGCTTCGTTTTACAATACACCAATAGTATTCTTTGGATCACTTCAATTGAGAATATTGGAGAAAGTGAGTTAATATAAAACTATGACCTTGATAGATCTTCAGTTCAATCATGTAGAAGAAGCATTTACCCGCCAATCGGTTATTTATGATGAATATGAAAAAGAGCATCCTACACTTAAATGGATGAGGGAACAGATAAGGAATCATGCATTATCCTTTTTAAACCCGGGTGATAAAATGCTTGAACTAAATGGCGGAACTGGTACTGATGCAATCTTTTTCGCTCAAAAAGATATTTTTGTTCATTCTATTGATATCTCCAAGGGTATGATTGAACAAACTAAGAAGAAGGTTAAAGAGAATGAACTTTCAAATAAAATTTCTTTCCAACAATGTTCATATACTGAGTTATATGAAATAAAAAATACCAAATTCGATTTTATTTTTTCAAATTTTGGTGGGCTTAATTGCCTTTCCGATTTACGAGATGTAACAAAATTCTTCCCAACTTTGTTAAAGGATAAAGGAAAAGTATGTTTGGTAATTATGCCGCCAGTTTGTCCATGGGAATTGGTAAAGGTATTAAGTACAAATTTTAAATTTGCGTTTAGACGGCTAAAATCTAATGGTGCAACAGCAAACATAGAAGGAATTCATTTTACAACTTATTACTTCAGCTTGAAAGAAATTAAAAAAGCTTTGGGTAAAGATTTTGAATTGGTTAAATCGATAGGGATAGCTGTTTTCACCCCAACCCCACAGATGGAGAAATTTCCAAAGAAATTTCCACGACTCACAAAAATCCTTAATAGGTTAGACGAGTCCTTGTCTGGCTATTTCCCATTCAATAGAATCGGGGATCACATTATAATTACAGCTCAATATTCCTTTAACTGAACTATAGTTCATAGATTACTAATAATAAGTAATTATTTGAAATCATAAATTGAAATTTTTAGAAAATTATAGATTCGAAAATGGGATTTATATTGCCAGTTCTGCAGATAAAGAATTTGAAAGTCTTTATTTAAAAGTAAGGGATAAAGAAAAAAGGATTTATTCTGATACTGAAGTTTCTAATCTTCCAATCGTCTCCGCAACGAATCAACACTTTGATGAATGGGAACTACGTAAAATTACAACTGACAGATTTGTTAGTTATTTACATAATATTGGTGGAAACATTAATCTCCTGGATATTGGCTGTGGAAGTGGTTGGTTTTCTGCAAACATAGCTCAAAATAAATCAATAAATATATGTGCTTTAGATATTAACCGATCTGAACTTGAACAAGCAGCACGCGTATTTAATTATAGCAATTTAAATTTTATTAATGGGAATATTTTTGAGAATATATTCGATGAAAATCATTTTAAGTTAATTACTCTAAATAGCAGTTTACAATATTTTGATGATTTAGTTGCCCTTGTGCATAGATTATTTTACTTTTTAAAGGAAGGTGGGGAGATACATATTCTTGATACTCCATTCTACAATTCCACAGAGCTAGCAGGTGCCCGTCGAAGAACTATTGAATATTATAGATCACTAGGTTTTCTGGAGATGGTTAAATATTATTTTCATCACAGTTATGAAGAAATAGAAAAATTTAATTTTTCTATCTTGTTTAATCCTAATTCCTTAATGACTAGAATAAAGAAATTATTAAATAATAAAGTCTCTCCATTCCCCTGGATAAAAATAGTTAAACAGAATTGATAGAACGAAAAACTCACATTTTAATTCTAACTCCCGGTTTTCCCAAAGATGAAAATGATTTCAATTGTATTCCCCCATTGCAGGAATTTTTAATCGGCTTTAAATCTAGATTTCCTTTATCTAAGTTCACTATAATTACCTTACAATATCCTTATCACGAAAAAAATTATTACTGGCATGGCATTCCAATTATTTCTCTTGCAGGAATAAATAAATCACAAACAAAGCCCTATCTTTGGTATAGGACTATAAATCAA
>JARRKK010000042.1:3716-22727 GCA_037388105.1 Ignavibacteriaceae bacterium
GTACATTCTCTTTGGCTTGGTGAATGTGCACTGATCGGGAACATCTTATCAAATAAATTTGGCTGTCCTCACGTGTGTACGCTAATGGGTCAGGATGTAAAACATTCAAATTGGTATTTAAGAATTTTGAGAAACAAGAACATTAAAATTGTTGCACTCTCAAAAAATCAATCAGATCAGTTCAACAAGATCACAAATAAAAATATTTATAAGATTATACATTGGGGCATTAATGATCAATCAGCCAAAAATATAATAAGGGATATAGATTTACTGGCTGTTGGCTCTTTGATACCATTAAAAAATTATTCTCTGTTTATTACTTTAGTTGAACAAATCACTCGGACAAATAAAGAAATCAAGTGTATATTAGTTGGAAGCGGACCTGAAGAATTAAAATTAAAACAGATGGCAAGAAGGAAAGGGGTGAGAAGTAAAATTGCATTTACCGGGCAGTTGCGCAGAACAGAGATTTTTAAGTTGATGCAGAGAAGCAAAATATTTATCCATCCTTCAAAGTTTGAAGGGGCAGGATTTGTTTTTGCCGAAGCTCTTGTAAATGGTATGAACATCGTATCATTTTATGTTGGTTATGCACATTTCCATCCCAAATGGTTTATTGCTAAAGATGAAAAAGATTTTATTAGCATTACAAAAAAATTAATTGCTAGTGAGTTAGATTTCATACCGGTTAATCCATTTCCGTTATCGGAAACAGTTGAGTATTATGCTTCACTTTATGGTATAGAATGAATAATTCAAATAGAATTGATATGAATAAAGTAATTCTATTTAATCCAAGAAGTGCAAATTCGAAACACAGAATCCCAAATTCTATTCTTCAGATTGGTGCTTCAATCGATGGAATATACGAGTACGATTTTATCGATGGCAATCTGGAAAGTGATCCATGGACGAAGATTAAGAGTATTCTTATTAAAGGCGATACTAAATATTTTGGCTGCACTGTAATGCCCGGAGTACAGCTTCAACAGGCTATCTCATTCACCAGAAGGATACGTAATGAATTTCCGAATGTGATTAACATCTGGGGAGGCTACTTTCCGGCAAACCAATATTGCAGCGTGTTCAAATCAGATTATGTTGATTATATAATTAACGGCCCTGGTGATGTTGCTTTTCCATCACTTCTCAACGCCATAGAATCAGGAATTGATCTGCATTCCGTAAACAATCTGATATTTAAGAAAGATGGACAAATCGTTACAACCCCCAAAGAAGCGTTACTTGATCAAGATTTTCTTCCTCCGCTTCCATACAGAAAATTAAACACCTATTACCCCATTGTAAATTATCTTGGTAAAACTTTTTTAGGAAATAAAACAGCTGCATATCATTCAAGTATGGGTTGTCCATTTACTTGCTCCTTTTGTGCTGTAGTGCCAATTTATAATGCCCGTTGGAAAGGAAAATCTGCGGAAAATATATTTAATGATATTATGTTTTTAAACGAGGAGTATGGTGCCGATGCTGTTGAATTTCACGATAACAATTTCTTCGTCTCCGAAAAGAGAACTGTTGAGTTTTCCGAATTAATTTTAGATAAAAATATAAATTGGTGGGGTGAAGGAAGGATCGATACAATTGATAAATATTCTGATGAAAGTTTAAAATTAATGAAAAATGCCGGATGCAAAATGATATTCTTTGGAGCAGAAACAGGCAATGATAAAATACTAAAACAAATGGATAAAGGTGGAACACAAACAGGTGATCAAATAAAAAGATTCGCAGCACGTATGAAGAAGTTTGATATAATTCCCGAATATTCTTTTGTACTGGGTTTACCGGCAGAATCCGAACAAAATGTAATGCGGCAAATAGATGAGGATATTGCATTCATTAAAGAAGTTAAACGCATTAACCCGGATACCGAAATTATAATTTACGTTTATAGTCCGGTTCCTACTGAAGGTTCTGAATTGTTTAATGAGGTAGTAAAGTCAGGCTTTAAATTTCCTCAGAAATTAGAAGACTGGCTTGACCCCCAATGGGAAAATTTTGATTTCAGTATAACCATGATTTTTATAATCTCCCGTATGAGTTAAAGGTACTACAAAAATACTGGCTCAAATACCGTCAGCCTGAAATTGAAGGATTCTATTCGGAATAATTTATTAAATGGGACTAAAAAAATTTATTAAACGTAATTCATTTAGACTCCTTTATCCATTATCAAAATATTATCTCTCAAAAGAAAGAAGATACAAATACAAAGACATTCACATAACAGTTATGCCGTATGTATTTCATCCGGGATTGTTTTTCAGTACAAAAATAATATTAGAATATTTAGAAGGTAAAAATCTGAAAGGAGTTTCCCTGCTTGAATTAGGAGCCGGTACGGGTATTATTTCAATCTTCTGTGCAAAGAGGGAAGCTGAGGTAACTGCAACCGATATAAGCAGTACCGCTATAAAGAACATCGAACAAAATTCAATAATTAATTCTGTTAATATTAATATAATTCAATCCGATCTTTTTGCAGAAATTCCCGAACAGAAATTTGAGTGGATTATTATTAATCCACCTTACTATCCAAGAGACCCAATTAATGAATATGAGCAAGCCTGGTTTTGTGGGAGTAAATTTCAATTCTTTACACAGCTATTTGATCAATTAGGACTTTACTCGGACATATCTTCAAATATTACAATGATTTTATCTGAAGATTGTGATATAAAAAATATTTCGCGGATAGCAGAGAATAAATTATTCAAGCTTAATGAAATAACTAGAATAAGAAAATGGGGTGAGTGGAATTATCTTTATAAAATTGTAACGATTGCCGATAATACTAAATTCGGTAATTCAATAATGGAAAATGATCTACAAAAAACAGGAAAACAATACTAAACAGAATTTATAACCAAACATTATCTTTTATATTATTTAGATTAGATTGAACAATAATCCCAAAACACAGAACAAATTTTTCCATTCAGTTTGGATTGTGTTTTTTATACTGCTTTTAGCATATTCAACTTATATTCTTATTAAATCACCTGAGCTTGCATTAAACTTTAAGCCTCATACTGATAGCATTGTAGAGTATGTATTATTCAGAATGATTCTGGGTCTATACTTCTTCATTGCTGTTTTTAATATCAATAAAATTCAAGATAATAAATATTGGCTATGGGCTATTATTTGCGTTGGTTTATTCAGCAGATTAATACTCATTCCATCTCAACCTGTTTTAGAAGATGATTACTATCGTTATTTCTGGGATGGTGCAGTTACAGCAAATGGCTATAATCCTTATAAGTATAGGCCACTAGATGCAATGGAACAATCGAATACTGACCTGCCAAAAGAGCTTTTTCAAATTTCAAATGAATCTGGTGAAATAATAAAAAATATTAATCATCCCCATATAAGAACCATCTATCCGGTCTTAGCTCAGGTTGTTTTTGCTGCAGCTTATATAACATCTCCCTGGAAAGTCTGGAGTTGGAAAGTTTGGTTGCTGGTCTTCGAAGTTATACTTCTAATATTCTTATTCAAAAGTTTAGCTCACCTTAAATTACCATTGATATTTTTATCCTTCTATTGGCTTAATCCAATTGTAATACATGAATTCTTTAATGCTGCACATATGGATTTGCTTGCTCTCCTCTTTGTAATTATAGCAACATATTTACACATTAAAAATAAAACCAAATACGCAATTATAATTTTAGCTCTGGCAGTGGGGTTCAAGATATGGCCAATTGTTCTGCTTCCATTATTATTAAGGAATTTCCTGAATGATAAAAGAAAACTACTAAGTTACGCCGGTTTATTCATTGCCGTTGTCTTTGTACTTTTTATACCGGTTCTTCTTAGCAGTTTGGATGATAGTCTGGGATTTATAATTTATGCAAACAAATGGATAAACAATGCAGGTTTTTACACTGTTTTTAAATGGCTAATAAAACAAACCACAACTATTTTGAGTATAAATGTAAGTTGCTTTAGCTGCATTTCTAGATGGGGGATAGTTTTTCTCTTTTTGATTATAACATATTTTTTAATCAGGAAAGTTCCACAAGATCATATTCATTTTTTCAAAAAAGCATTACTCATTGTAGCTGTACTTTATTTGATTAGTCCAACACAATTTCCATGGTATTATACGTGGATAGTTCCGCTTTTAGTAATACGTCCAATGGTTTCATTACTTCTGTACCCATTATTTCTTCCATTGTATCAGTTAACATTTTTATCTGATCATATAATTTACGTCGAACATTTACCGATTCTAATATTGTTTATGTTAGAATTGAAGGGATATATCTGGAAATATCATTTTGATTTTCAAATTAATAAATAATTAGCTGGAAAAGTTAATAAGTATATCATCAATTAAATCCAATTTGGTATTTATCACCTCATGCATTCCGATCTCCTCCGTATTTTCAAAATTAATTTCGGGTATGGACATTGAATAATTAATACAAAAAATAGTGCCATTTATCACTTTACCAACATTCTTAAATGGGGAAAATCCTATTATGTGGAATTAAATTTTATTTTATCGTATAATAAATTCAATAAACAACGATAATAATAATTTACTTTAAGTTAAAAATTCTAATTCATAATGAATTATTTGCTAGTAATTCTGATACTTGTTTACAGTTTTAAAGCATTTTCCGGCACAGATGAATATATATTCAGACAGCTTACTGTTGATGACGGACTATCGCAAAGTACGGTTTTTGCAACCTTACAAGATGGTCGCGGGTATATGTGGTTCGGAACAATTGATGGGCTAAACAGATACGATGGTTATAATTTTATGGTGTTCACTAATAATCCATCAGATTCTAATACCATTTCAGACAATGTAATTACAAGCATTTTTGAAGACAGCCGGAAACAATTGTGGATAGGTACAGTGAACGGTTATATAAATAAATTCAATTGGAATACAGAAACTTTTAACCGATATTTTATAAGAGATTTCTTTGAAGTAGAACTTGAACCGCCCGGTGGTTATTATGAATACCCTTTGGCTTTTTCCCGCAACATGAACATATCGGTAACTTCTATTGCAGAGGACCAGTTTGGATACTTATGGATAGGCACCTGGAGTAACGGTGTTATAAGGTTTAACCCTGTGAATAATACTTCAATACATCTATATAATATACCTGACGATAAAAATAGCATAAGCTCCAACCGGGTTACACAAGTGATGACTTCAAAAGATGGCACAATTTGGATAGGTACATTTGGGAACGGACTGAACAAAGTAGAACTGGTGAATCAATCGCTGGAAGAACAAAGTTCCTACCACATTACACATTTTAAAAATGAAAAAGATAATCCAAATAGTTTATCAGATGACAAAATTATTTCACTTTTTGAAGACAATGATAAAACCATTTGGATTGGGACTTATTCTGGCGGCTTAAATCGATTAAACCCCGATCAACGGATACTTAATGGCGAAGATCCACAATTTATAAATTACAAGACTCTGGAAAATACAGATAACTGCCTTTGTAACAACACAGTTATGGAAATTGTTATGGACAATTCAGGATATTTGTGGCTCGGTACATTCGGTGGTGGGATTGATAGATTTGATAAAAAGAATTCAAGTTTTGTTCACTTTAGTAACGATCCCATGGATCCGTATTCACTACCGGAAAATGATATACTTTCCCTTGCAGTCGATAGGTCGGGCATTCTCTGGGTCGGTTCGCATATTGGGGAAGGAGTTACCCTGGTCAGAGAAAATCGTGCAAAGATAAGTCATTTAAAAAACATTCCCGGTAATTCAAATAGTTTGAATGATGATGTGGTTTGGGCAATTCTTAATGATGAAAACGGCAACTTGTGGATAGGAACTTATAGTGGTGGATTAAATAGATACAATTATAATACCGGCACGTTCAAAGCATTTCAAAATGATCCCGGTAATTCAAACACCCTTAGCGATAATCATGTGAGGGTTATAAAGAAAGATAGATTCAATAATCTTTGGATAGGAACATACAATGGTGGTGTAAACAAGTTTAACACAAGTACTGGTAAATTTACACGTTACGTTCAAAATGATAATGTTTCAAATTCAATATCCGGAAACCAGATACAGGATATTTTTATTGAATCTGATTCTGTTATATGGGTAGCAACCTTTGGCAGTGGATTAAATAAATTTTATTTCGATGAAAATTCCAACATTAGTTTACCAGAGATTATGGTTTACAGAAACGATCCGTCAGATACAAATTCACTGAGTGACGATCGGACATATGATATCTTTATGGATGATTACGGTTACTTGTGGATTGGGACATATGGTGGCGGCTTAGATAAGATGGATAGAACTGGAAATTTCATACATTATAAACACGAACCGCGTAATCCACATTCGCTAAGTAATGATAAAGTAATGGTAATTACGGAGGATTCAAATCACATGTTATGGGTAGGTACATCAGGAGGCGGACTGAATAAATTTGACAGAGAAAGCAAAATTTTCACCCGATATTCTCAAATTAACAGATTAACAAGTGCTGTCGTTTACGGCATTCTCGAAGATGATTCAAAGAACTTATGGATAAGTACTGATAACGGTCTTTTTAAATTTGATCTTAACAACGAAAACTTCACTCATTTTGATCTTGAAGACGGACTTCAAAGCCTTGAATTCAACGGTGGGTCCTACTTTAAGGACAAATCCGGGATGATGTATTTCGGTGGAATAAATGGATTAAATTTTTTCTATCCCGATAGTATTAGAACTAATTCTTTTATTCCGCCCGTTGTAATTACAACTATAAATGTTTTAAATACCCGGATTAAAGGTGACGTTTCTGAAATAATTTTATCACACGATCAAAATTTTATATCTTTTGAATTTTCAGCGTTAGACTACACTAATCCAAAACAAAACCAATATGAATTTATGCTTGAAGGACTTGATGACGGCTGGAACTATGCTGACGCCAGCAGGAGAATTGCGAACTACATAAATCTTCCTGCAGGAGAGTATACATTTCATGTTGCAGGTACAAACTCAGACGGATTATGGAACAGAAGTGGGACATCTATTCTAATAACAATATCTCCTCCATTCTGGCAAACCTGGTGGTATATTTCTCTTATGGTAATTCTGATAGGAGCAGTGATTTACTATTTAAGCACTATTAGAATAAAACATCAACTGGCAATAGAAAAAATAAAAACAAGAGTAGCGGCAGATCTTCATGATAATGTGGGTGCCAGTCTTACCGAAATATCGATTCTTAGCGAAGTTGCAGTACATAAATCGAATGACGATGGTGATAGTAAAGAATTAAGAAGCATCAGTGAGATTGCAAGACAATTGGTTGATACAATGAGTGACATTGTATTTGTGGTAAATCCGGAAAGAGATTCGCTTTACGATTTGATAATAAAACTTAAAGATTCATATAATGAGTTTCTTCAGTCAGTCGGAATATCTTTTAAGGTAAAGAACATAGATAAGACTAACGATATAAAACTCCCGATGGATTATAAACAAAATCTTCTGCTTATCTTTAAAGAAGGAATAAACAATGCCATAAAGCATAGCAAGTGTGACAAGATTGTGCTCGAAGCAAATATAAGTGGTGATGTGATTGAGATGATTTTAAGTGATAATGGAATTGGTTTTGATGGGGACAAATCTGGAACTGGTAACGGGATAAGGAACATGGAAACAAGAGCCAATAAAATAAACGGTAGAATGAAATGGCATTCGTCAGACAAAAATGGTACAGTTATACGGTTTATTGGAAAAATTAGCAGGTTTAATAAAATAAAATCATTATTAAATGTTTAGTACGAACCGATGATAGAGGTAGCAATAGTAGAAGATAATCACATTATACGAGAAGGACTTGCTGCGCTTATTAATGGCACAAGTGGTTATAAATGTGTTGGTGATTACTTTGATTGTGAATCATTTCTTCTCGATCTGGAAAAAATAGATCCTGATGTTGTACTAATGGATATTGCTCTTCCGGGTATAAGTGGTATTGAGGGTGTAAAAAAAGCAACTGAAAAAAACTAAGTTTACGTGAAAAAGAAGTACTAACTCTATTGGGGGAAGGGAATAATTATAAAGAAATTGCAGATGAGTTATTCATAAGTGTTGATACAGTTCGACATCATATTAGAAATATCTACAAGAAGCTTCACGTGCATTCACGTTCCGAAGCAGTCGCAAAAGCAATACGTAGGAAATTAATATAGATAGTATCAGCAACTACATTCAGCTTTCAAAATTAGCCCAAAACTGGGTTTTCATCATTTTCCACCATTTAAAACCGCATAAATATGCGGTTGAATTATCCACTCAATTTATTAGTTTGAACACAGAGTTTAAGAATGTCCGGCAAGATCATAAAACTATCTTCTTTAACAAGTGAAAGGATTTAAAAATGAATGAACAGGTGGTAGTAAAAACACTAAAAAATCCTCTATCAGATTTAATTAGTGATGACATTTTTGAGCTGCTGTTCAGTCGTGGGTTAATACACGAAAGGGCTGTAAGAGATTATCGGATAAGAATGAAGTTTAAATCTCTACGTGCGCAAAAAATCAGAACCGGGGATGCTATTGATTCTTTAAGAGAAGAGTATCCATACCTACAATTCGACACGATTAGAAAGATAGTACATAATCCTCCTAAACACGCAAACGTGTAAGGTTAGGTCGTTGTTCATACTCTGTGGCTTCATAAATAATTAGACCCGTTGTTATGTGAAGGTTGCACAGGTTACTCCTCCCGAATGAATTATTTGTGCCCTCAATAATTCTTCGCAATTTGCTCATCCCGATTTCATAAAAATGATATCTCTCTAATTCGGGATGAGTGAATATTCTAAAATGATTTTCTGGTTAGAAGATTCTTTCGTTAATAAATAACCCAGGACTCGCTAAACTATAGATTATTAAATTGAAGACTAGCATTAATCGATATTTTTAAAAATTGGCTGATGCTCCTTTTTAAGTAAATCATTAACCTCTTTAACAGGGTTGAATGTAATTCTTGGTACCTCTACAAAAACTGTAATCCATTTTGCCATACTTCCATTCCATAATCCGGGCAATTCCAGTGCTTTTAATTCCCTACCATCTTTCGATTTAGTTGTAATCAGTCCGGAATTGGGATCAGTGTACTCAAGTAGGTTAAATTGTTTGCCTTTATAGTTTCGCACACCGCAAACCAAATCAACGGGATTAAAGTGAGTTGCTTTCTCCATAATCCTTAATTGTTTTTCATCATTAATATCAATTTGAATCATTTCAACAATTTGAAGTGAGATGTTTCCATCCACTCTTTCCACCCAGAATGGCCCACCACCCGCGTGACCTTCATTCTTTACCATTCCGCATACACGTATTGGTACGTTTAATTTTTCTTTTAAAATATGATTTTGCTTTGGAATAGATAACGATTTGAAATTTTGATCAAAGTATATGGAAAGGTCAGTATTTGCAAAATTTTTGATTTTATTTATAGTCTTCTGAGTTAAGTTTGCTTTATCAAGTTCATTTAAGTAATTGAAGATTTTGTCTTGCAGGTTTATAAGATAACCGCACAGCACTTTCTTATATAAGTTGGTTGTTTTACGCCATTGGTCAGGTACAATGTTATCAATATTTTTAATGACAATTATATCTCCATTAATGTCATTCAAATTTTCAAGCAACGCACCATGTCCGGCAGGACGGAAAACCAGGTTACCTTCAGTATCTTTAAAAGGGATGTTATCCTCTGTTACAGCAATAGTGTCTGTAGAGGTTTTTTGGTAAGAAAATGATACATCGATATTGATACCAATTTTTTTCAGTTTTTCAACTGTACGATTTACAATTAGATTTGCTAAATCTCTAAACTCTGGTGAAACTGTGAAATGAACCTTCGCTTTCTTGTCCTTTCCCATTGCATAATCGATTGTTTCGTATATATGTTCTTCAAATGCAGTTCTGCTACCACTGGGATAGCTATGAAATTTAATACTTCCCTTCGGTTGATTAACATAATTTAATCCATCGGATTCTAACGTATATTTCAGAATTTCAGAATAGTTATCCTCATTCAATAATTCTTCAACGTCCAATCCATTTTCTGCCATTTTTTCTTTCAGCTCAGAATAAAATGCAAATCGATTCAAATTATCCACAAACTCAAAAACAGCTTTACAATTAACATCACCGTCCGATGCTTTTTTCATTAATGATTTTCTGCTGATCTCACTGATATTAATAAATACCGATTGTAACTTTTTAAACATGCGGGACGCTGCTCCTGATGCTGGAACAAACTTTGTAATTCGTCCTGCATCAACAGCCAGTTGATATCCTGAAATCAATTCCTCAAAATAGTCCTCATCAATCACAATTATCCCGTCACCTTTTGTACAGGGTCTGACTAATTTTTGATAAGGAATACCTTTCTCAAACGATTTGATCTGTTCGAATATCTTTTCTAAAGGGGTAGCAATTCTGTCCTTCTCTTTTTCGTAATCAGAACGTAATTGTTTTATTTGTTGCTCTGTCATTTATGATTAATGATTAAATTATTAACTATCGGGTTTGCTATTTTGTCTTAACGAAAAATTATGAAATAAAATTATCTTATAAAAATAATACTAGTTTAAGTTATTAGTGAAAGATCCAAAAAATATTCTTCAAAATGATGTAATTAATCCAAACACACCAGTAGAAGAAATAACTGATCCAGTAATAAAAAACATGGGAATTCGGTTGCTTGTAAAACGTGAAGACCTTAATCATCCATTTCTTTCGGGAAACAAGTGGCACAAACTTAAATACAATCTGGTTTGTGCAAGTGAAGACGGATTCGATACAATTTTAACTTTCGGTGGAGCTTATTCAAATAATATTTATGCTCTTGCTGCTGCAGGAAAAATGTTTGGTTTTAACACTATTGGTGTGATTCGCGGTCATGAAAGTCTGCCTTTGAATCCCACTGTATCGTTTGCTGTCGATTCGGGCATGAGAATCTATTACCTCGATAAAGACAGTTACAGAAAAAGTGATAGCAATTCATTTGTTAAAACATTGAGGGATAAATATGGAAAATTCTATCTTATCCCTGAAGGAGGAACAAATAGTCTTGGTGTAAAAGGTGCAAGCGAAATAATATTAAATGTTACTGATAATTATGATTATGTTAGTTGTGCATGCGGTACAGGCGGCACATTAGCCGGAATTATTATCAGACTTGCTGGCAAGGCACAAGTATTGGGATTTTCAGTTCTAAAGGATGGTAATTTTTTAGTTGAGGACGTTGAAAAAATGGTTTTTCAATCATCCGGTTGTAAGTATGATAATTGGGCTATTATTCTTAATTATCATTTTGGCGGATATGCTAAAATAAATTCCGAATTAATAAATTTCATCAACAGATTTGAAAAAATCAATAACATAAAGATAGAACCGATCTATACAGGAAAACTTTTCTATGGAATTTATGAATTGATTCGTACCGGCTATTTCAAACGGGGTGAAACCATTCTTACAATTCATACCGGAGGATTACAAGGAATGCTAGGTATGGAACCAAAGATTAGAAAACTACTTAATGGTAAAAATAATAATTAATTTGAGAATTAAGGCTTAAAATTAAATTCAATATGATGTTATAGAACTATATATCTAATTATTATCACAATATTAAATAATTGAACAAATTATATCTCTGGAGCAATATATATTCTCAACCATAATACTTAATTTATACTCGGTTCTAATTATATATTTACGGTTCACAAAAACTTTATTCAATAAGAATTAAACATATCTAAAAATGGATGATCTCGGCATTGTATTTATCGGCATATCTATAATTCTTTATATCTTTTTTGTTCTCGGAACATCCAGAACATCAATTAAAAAGGGTCTTAATGGTCTACTTTGGTTCTTATTCTCCATCCCTCTTCCCCCTTTTGCTTTCATATCAGTATTATTAGCTACTCCCAAAGAGCTAAAAAAAGAGATGGAATATAATTTTTTTGATAAGATTATAATGGATTTAACCCAACCGTTTGTAGATCTTGCACATACTTCGCGGGCACTCCTGGGAGTTAACATTTCCTATGTTTTGGAAGGACTAACATATTTTGGAGTTCTGGGACTACTTGCAATATTCTTTAACGATTTTATTGGTTTAGACGATATAGATGCTGGCCGGATGGTTGGAATATTAACTGCCGGAATTACTATCGCAATGTTATTCCTTGGTGCAACTGTAGATTGGATTGGACTTAGAAAGTCATTACTTATTTCCCTTTCATTAATGCTGGTTGGAAGAATATTAATAACAATGTCCCCCGGTATAGGTGTATCGGGTTTGTGGAACTCTGCACACGTGATTTCAATGTTGGGAATTTTAGGAATCATACTGGGTTACGGAATCTATCAACCAGCATGTTATGCGGGGGTTAAGCAGTTAACAAACGAGAAGACTGCTGCTATGGGATATGCAATGCTTTACGCATTAATGAACTTAGGCGGCTTCCTGCCAGGAATCATTTCTCCTCCAATAAGAAGGGCGTTCGGCATTCCAGGTGTATTCTGGGTTTATGTTGCACTTACAGTAGTAGGCATAGGCGTTATATATTTTATAATCACAAAAAAGGCAATGGATAAAGCTGTCAGAGAAGCTAACCAGGATGCAGATGGTAATCAAAAGGAAGAAGAAAAAGATGAAATGGCTGATATGTCAAAGAAAGAAAAACTAGCTTACTATATCAAAAATTTCCCTTTAAAAGACCTTCGATTCTTATATTTTATTTTCATACTGTTCTTTGTTCAAACATTATTTGCACATAATTGGTTAACAATTCCGCAATATACAAGCCGTGCATTTGAAGGATTTGTAAGTGATAACTTCGAATTCTTTGTAAACCTTAATCCCATATTCATTTTCATATTAACACCGATGGTTACAGCACTAACATTTAAAAAAGACACTTATAGTATGATGATCATCGGCACATTCGTGATGGCTGCGCCAACTTTTATATTGGCGCTAGGACCGAATATCAATACTCTTATGGCATATCTGATTATTATGACTATTGGGGAAGCAATGTGGCAGCCACGTTTCTTACAATGGGTGGCTGAAATTGCGCCAAAAAACATGACCGGCATTTACATGGGAATTGGTCAATTTCCATGGTTCTTAACAAAGGTTATTACATCTTTGTACTCTGGTTGGTTTTTGATGCAATATTGTCCGGTTGATACTCCGCCTTCTGAAATGAATACGGAAACAATGTGGTTTATTTATGCTTGTATTGCTATGCTAAGTCCAATCGGATTATTCTTAGCCAGAAATTGGATGAAAAAGGGATTTAAGACAAAAGCTTAAAAAAAGAATACTAAAAATTAGAATGGTTTTGATTGTTTATTAGAAAATTTGAAATTTATACATTGAAAGAATGAATGCATAGTTGCATGACTGATTGAATAGTTGGATGTTTTATAAAATGAAATCCTACAGAAATATTAATGCTATAAAGCATTTATTATTTAGTTCCTACCCCATCCTGATTTTGTTCTTAATATTAAATTCATGCTCCAGTGTTTCTTACGAATCGGTATATCCAACATTAAGAGATGGAAAATATGATAGTGAATTTCCTTATAAAGGTAGTTCTGATGAACTTGAAAGCATTACACAGACAGTAAGAAGAATAACTTCGACAGGATTTTATAAATCATATTTCTTTGACATGGCTGATAAAATTACCTTAAACGAAATCCGCAATAGTTCTCCTGAGGAATTATCACTGGAATCAGGATATGCGGATCAATCCGCATCCGGTACAGCAACAATTATTTATCATAATGAAGGGAAGGTTGCACTTTTAACTTGTGCACACGTTGTAAACTATCCGGATACAGTAATATCGTATTTTTATAATGATGAGGGAAATATTACTCCATTTGTTGAAGCCATGTTAATTAAAGATACGGAGGTTATTTACGCAGCTGGTTTTCCTGAAGGAAGCAAATTAGAAATTATCGCAATGGATAATAAACATGACATTGCAATTATTGGACGTGATTATCATGAATTATCAAATTATCATTTCCCGGTTTTTAATTACCCTACAGGATCTGCTAAGGACTTAGAATGGGGTACATTCGTTTATGTATTTGGATACCCAATGAATTATCAAATGATTACAAAAGCATTAGTGAGCAGTCCAAATAGAGATAGTGAAGGATCATTTTTACTTGATGCTGTTGTAAATAAAGGATACAGTGGTGGTATTGTATTGGCTATCAGAGACGGCGTACCAAATTTTGAATTAGTAGGAATTGTCCAATGGGTACCGGAAGAAAAGAATAATATAATAATTCCTGGTAAAAGAAAAGATGATGAACCTTACAATTCACTAATACCTTACGATGGGGAATTATTTGTTAAAAGGGATTCGGAAATAAAATATGGAATTGCAAAAATCATCTCTACTGAGACTATTCAAAACTTTGTTGAGAATAATAAACAAAATCTATACGATCAAGGATACTATCTCAATAAATACTTAAAAGATTAATGAATACTTCTAAAAAAATTAATGTAACCTGTATCATCCGTAGAAAATTTATTTATTGTTTACATAATTGAATTAAAGTAACTTCCTTCCAATATTAATATTTTACAAAAAGCTGATTATGAACAAAAATATTTTTTGCCTTCTCTTCCCAATTCTAATAAGTTCCAGCGCTTTTTCTCAGCAAGATACAATAATGTATTTCGAAGAATATGATCCACCATCTTCACTGATAGTACCGGAACACATTACTGTAAGTGCTAAATATCCATTCGTTGATGCCCATAATCATCAATTTGATTTGTCGCCAGAAAGACTTGATCAAGTGGTTGCTGATATGGATGCACTGAACATGGCAGTAATGGTAAATCTTAGTGGAAGAGGATTTTCGCGTGTTGAAGTGGAACCCGGTGTATTTGAATTCGGTATACATGATTCCGATTATCTTAAAGACGCAATAGCAACCATAAATGAAAATTACCCGGGAAGGATTATAACATTTACAAATATTGATTTCAGAGGATTTGGTGAGAGTTGGTGGTTAGAGAGAGCACTTGGTGAATTAGAATTAGATGTTAGTTATGGTGCAAAAGGATTAAAAATATATAAAAATCTCGGACTTACACTTGTGGATAATAATGGAAACAGAGTTGCTGTAGATGATCCACGTCTTGATCCGGTTTGGGAAAAATGTGCAGAACTGGAAAATCCGGTTCTGATTCATTCTGGTGAACCATTTCAGTTTTGGCTTCCAAAGGATAAAAACAATGAGCGCTGGCTGGAGCTAAAACAACGCCCAAATAGATATAGAGATCCTGAAATTTATCCGCCCTGGGAAGAAATTATGGAAGAACAGCATAATGTTTTCAGGAAACATCCAAACACTATTTTTATTAATGCACACCTTGGTTGGCTTGGGTTTGATCTTGAAAGATTGGGTAAACTCCTTGACGGACTACCAAACATGTACACCGAAATTGGTGCTGTGCTTGCAGAGTTGGGAAGGCAGCCTCTCACTGCAAGGAAGTTTTTCATAAAATATCAGGATAGAATTTTATTCGGAAAGGATTCATGGAATCCGGAGGAATACTATGTTTACTTTAGAGTACTTGAAACCGCAGATGAATACTTTGATTATTACCGGAAACGACACGCCTTCTGGAAAATGTATGGTATGGATTTGCCTGATGAGGTACTTAAAAAGGTCTACTATAAAAATGCGCTTAAGATCATTCCAGGAATTGATAAATCGCTATTTCCTGAATAAGTATCATGATTTTCTGTCAAGAGCAACCTTTTCACAATAATCTTTAATTGTTTACCCCATTTTTTATTAGTCCGCCTTACTTTGAAGAAGATTTCACTGCTTAATATTCCCGAAATCATTTTTAGAAGAAAGAGTGGTTTGCCGGTGCGCTTTTGATTCCATAACAATTAGATTGAATAGTTATAGTTAAGTGAAAATATTGAAATCAAATTCATTTTCGAAATTATCAAAAACAGTACATTTCAGCCATTTAATTATTCATTGCAAAATCAAATTACAAACATTATTTTCTAAATGTGGTCTGTATTATTCATAATCAAAAATTTTTAAAAAAAGATCTATAAAAACGTGGGTATGATAAGACTTATTATAGTAATCATTTCCATAATAATGTTCTCGGTCACTTACGCTCAAAATTCATATAATCCTGTAAATAGTTTTCATCAACAGGGACTTATTGCACTTCACGAAAACAGGATGGATGAAGCAGAAGAATTGTTTAAATATTCTTCAAACGAGTTTTCTTACGCGCCATCATTCTACGAACTTGCAAAGATTGAATATTCAAGAAATACATTGCATAGCAGAACAAAAGCCAGGAAGTACATTCAAAAAGCCGTTTGGAAGGATCCGAAGAATATTGAATACAGACTATTGCAAGCTAAACTTATGTCTTTCTTCAGCAGCAAAATGGCATATGATGTTTACGAAGAGATAGTTGCAATTAATCCAAATTGTGTTGAAGCACTTTATAATATGGGAATAATTAAAGAAGAAGAGTTTTATGAGTTTTATAAATCTATACGACAGGAACAGTTTGAACCATCTGTTAGTTTTGATTTTTTTGCATTCGAAGATTTTATGAAAGCTGAAAGGTTACTATTAAAAGTGATTAATCATGATCCCGAGAAAATCGAGGCATATCTTCACTTAAGTTATTTGTACGAAGAGGTTGGCGAATTCGAACGTGCTATTCCTTTTCTGCGCGAGGTAATAAAGATCGACAGTACGAACAAAGATGCTTATCTCTATTTAGGTTATCTCTGTTACAAAACCGGCAGACACGATTCATCTTTAGTCTCTTACACAAAGGCATTGCAGTTAATGAATGAGAAGGAAGAAGAAAATTTCAATGTTAATTCTGCCCACTTATTTGTTGGAATGGATGAGGAAAATCAGGTGAAATATAAATTATTGATAGACAAGTTTTGGAATTCAAGTGATCCTTTATATTTAACCGACTACAACGAGCGTCTTCTGGAACATTATTCCCGCGTAGCTTTTTCAAATCTGAGGTTCAGTGTTGAGGATCAGGATTTATTGGGATGGCAGACAGATCGTGGGGAAACGGTGATCAGATACGGTGAACCACTAAACCGTATCAGGTTCAGACCATATATAAACGCCGGTGGAAAAACAGCATTGATGTTAAAAACAGATGTTTGGTTTTACCCCGATAAAGTTTTTGGTTTTACTGATGATTATTGGACTGGTAATTATCGTTTTAGTTCACCTAAATGGGGAGGAGCAACTTTTTCACAATTCCTTTATGATACCCATAGTTATGCTCAGGATTTAAGACGTATAAATCCCGAAGATTATGTTCCAAAGTTCAAGGGGCCAACATTTAACGTTCCGTTCCATCTGGTTCAATTTAAGGATTTGGATGATGATAGTAATAACAATACCCAGCTCTATGTTAATTATGCGATGGATGTTACCGGTAAGTTTGAATTTAACAATAAATATAAATTAGAACATAAATGCGGGTTGTTCATTTTAGATCAGGAATCAAACAAACAAGCAGAACAGGTTGAAGAAGTTACTTATTTAAATACTGATAGAGAACTTAAGATTAATGATTATGAGAAGTACTGGATTAACTCAATTCAAGTTGAATCAAAACCGGATACAGAAATAATCGCTTTTGAAATTATTAGAAATGAAGATGAAGCAGTTTCAACAAATCATTTTGAATACAGCATTAAAAAATTTAGCAACGATGAGTTAGATATGAGCGATATATTATTAGCAACCGATGTAGGTAATTCAGTATCAAACAAAGGTGCAATTTCCCGAAGAGATCTTAAGATATTACCCAATCCAACTCAGATCTTTACCAATGCTAATAACATTTTTATTTATTACGAAGCATACAATTTAAAATTGGATGGGAATAATAAAGCAGACTTTGAACAACGTATTACAATTAAAAATGCTAAGGAAAGTTCTGTTGTTGACGATATTTTTGCATCTATAAGTAATATATTTGGTTCCGGTAACACCGATGACAAGATTACATTAACAACAAACTATCAATCCTTTGAAAAGAATGCTCAGGTTTACCTGCAGATAGATATGAATGCTTATATTCCCGGAGATTATATTGTCTCTGTAACCGTTGAGGATAAAGTTACCGGTGAAGAAGCCTCATCTGAAACAATTTTAAGATGGAGATAAAATAATAGTGATTTTTGAACATCGGTTACATACCAGAAGAAATTTGCTGATTGCCATAATAATTAGTGAAACATTGTGTATTGCTGCATTTTTATTCTCACCCAAATCGAGCGGGATAGCTTCTACAATAAAATACACTGAACCAATTATATTAATTAATAATATTCAGCCGACTACACAGTTACCTAAAATGGAAAAAATTAAACCAACTGCTCCGGTAATTGTCATCGTTGATGAAACAGAGGAAACGGAAATACTCGATGATGTGATCGTTGCATCCATTTTTTCAAAAGAAGAAGATTCTGATGCTCAGGAAGATATTTCTGAATTAGAATCAAGAAATATTTCTACAGCTCCCAGGTTAACATTTGAAGTATTACCAGAGGAAAAAGATGATAAAATTTCTGGAAGTTTGAACTTATTTCTCAAGATTGATACTACCGGAAAAGTTATAAGTCATAAAGTGCTTTTTAGTTCGATTGAGTGTGGAAATTGTATGGATAAAATCATTAGCGCCGTATACCGATCAAAATTGCAGCCTGCTTTATCACACGGAATCAAAGTAGATTACTGGGTGGAAAAATCGTACGTGTTCAATTGAGTAGTATAGAATGTTAAGCCCATTACAGAATCAAAAAATGGAGACTTGTTATCCCCACGGAAGTGGAAATCCGTTTTACATTTAGGAATCCACATTCCTGC
>JARRKK010000043.1:0-12478 GCA_037388105.1 Ignavibacteriaceae bacterium
AAAATATGTCAAGAAATTGAACTCTAATTACACTTCTTATTTAACCATAAAAAATCCGGTTCGAATGTGCACTGAACCGGATTCTTAAAATGCTTTATCACTCATGAATCATCAGCTCGTCTGAACTTCTTCTTCCTGAGATTCTGCTTGTTCTTCTATTTGAGTAGATAGCAGAATTTTTCCATATTTTTTTAGTCCTGTCCCAGCCGGAATCAGATGACCCATTACAACATTTTCTTTTAATCCATTCAAGTAATCTGACTTTGCAGAAGTAGCTGCGTTTGCCAATACTTTAGTAGTTTCCTGGAAAGAAGCGGCAGAAATGAAACTTTCAGTAGATAGTGCAGCCTGAGTAATTCCAAGTAACAAATGTTCAAAGGTTGCTGGTTCTGCATCACGTCCAACAATCAGCTTTTTCTCTTTCTTCTTTAAATCTTCATTAAGCTCGCGGTATTTTGTTTTAGTCATTAACTGGCCATCCTTCAAACCAGAGTCGCCTATTTCTTCGACATATATCATATTGACTACACGCTGATTTTCATCTAAGAATTCATTTCTATCCACAACATCTTCTTCAAGGAATCTGGTATCACCAGGGGATACGATTTTGATTTTTTGGAGCATTTGTTTTACAATTACTTCAATGTGTTTATCATTTATCTTTACACCCTGAAGACGGTAAACATCCTGAATTTCATTGACAAGATACTCTTGAACAGCACTAGTCCCTTTAATTTTAAGTATATCATGTGGATTTATCGGACCATCAGTGATCTTTTCACCAGCAGGAATCTCATCACGTTCCTGAACAAGCATATGCTTTCCAAGTGGTACATTATATTTCTTCTCATCCGATTTGTCAGGCGCAATTACAAATACCTCCCGTGATCCTTTCTTTCTGGCGCCGAACTTAACAGTTCCCTCAATTTCAGATACAATGGCTGTATCATTAGGGCTCCTTGCTTCAAAAAGTTCAGTAACACGTGGTAAACCACCGGTGATATCCCTACTCTTAGATGTCTGTTTAGATATTTTTGCAAGTATGGTACCGGCATTTACTATTTCACCTTCCTCAACAGATAAATAAGATCTAGTTGGAAGATTGAAAGTTTTTGTCTCTCCAGTGTCCGACTCAATTGCGATACTAGATGTAAGAGTTTTATCTTTTGATTCGATAACAACTTTTTGCACATGTCCGGTCTGTTCATCCGTAACCTGTTGTAAAGTGCTACCATCAATAAGGTCAACAAATCTTACTCTGCCCGGAATATCTGTAAGAATTAATGAATTATAAGGATCATGATTGTAAAGAGGAGTTCCTTTTTTAACGTTTTGGCCGTCACTAACAACTAACTCAGCACCATAAGGTACATCATATTTTTTTATTTGGCGGTTATTTTCATCATATATGCCTATTACACCTCTTCTTCCAGTTACAACTTGAATTTTAATATCTTTTGAACCACCAAAAGGATCTACTTCAACCCGTTCAACAATATTTACTTTTTCAAACTTAACTTTACCGTCCACATTCGTTTCAACTTGAGATTGACTTGCAATACGTGAGGATGTACCGCCAAGGTGGAAGGTTCTAATTACTTCACCAGCTTCAATGATTAGTTCTTCAGATATTGGATGATAAATATCTTCCTGACAAACACGACCGGTGATTCTTTCTGCCAAAGGTTCCCGTTCTTGTTCAATATCCTTAAGTGCCTTTATTTCTATTCCCAAAATTGTCCCACAGTCATCCATCGTTATAATCATATCCTGTGCAACATCAACCAACCTTCTGGTAAGATAACCAGCATCGGCAGTTTTCAATGCTGTATCTGCTAATCCTTTTCGGGCCCCATGTGTTGAAATAAAGTACTCGAGTACTGACAGGCCTTCCTTAAAATTGGCTACAATTGGGTTCTCGATAATTTCCCCCGCCTGACCAGAAAGTGTTTTCTGAGGTTTCATCATTAGTCCCCTCATTCCAGCTAGCTGTCTCACCTGTTCTTGTGATCCTCGTGCACCTGAATCCACCATCATATGAAGTGAATTGAATCCTCCGTCTGCCACTCTGATTTTTTCCATCAGTGCGCGGGAAACATCATTTGTAGTGTGAGTCCAAACATCTATTATTTTATTATATCTCTCAGCATCGGTAATGACACCTTGTTCATGCTCAACAAGCACACCGTTAACTTTTTTATTTGCTTTATTAATAAATGCTTCTTTCTCCTCAGGAATAATCATGTCGGAATAACTTACTGACAATCCACCTGCAGTTGCATATTTAAATCCAATATCTTTCAAATCATCAAGAAATTGAGCAGTAACCTTATTTCCTAATTTTATAAACATCTTTCCAATAAATCCGCCGAAAGTTTTTTTAATAAGCAGTTGATTGAAAAATCCCATTTCTTCAGGAACTATTTGATTGAATAACACTCTGCCAGTAGTAGTCTCAAGCATCTCGTCTTTATATTTAACTTTAATCTTTGCGTGTAATCCTACAACTCCGTTATCATATGCAGTAATAACTTCATCTGTAGAACTAAATGTAATGCCTTCGCCTTTTTCACCTTCTTTATATTTCGTTAGGTAATAACAACCAAGTACTATATCTTGCGTAGGAACAACTATTGGACTACCGTTTTGTGGAGATAATATATTGTGACTACTAAGCATTAATAATGCAGCCTCCAATTGTGCTTCGCTTGAAAGCGGTAGATGTACCGCCATTTGATCACCATCAAAATCAGCATTAAATGCAGTACATACCATTGGATGGAGCTGGATTGCTCTACCATCTATTAGAACTGGTTGGAATGCCTGAATTCCCAATCTGTGCAATGTTGGTGCACGGTTCAGAAGAATTGGATGTCCCTCTATAATTTTTGAGAGTATCCCCCATATTATTGCATCTTTTCTATCTACAACTTTGCGAGCGCTTTTTACAGTTTTATTATGACCCCTTTCAATTAACTTTTTAATTATGAATGGCTTAAATAATTCAACAGCCATATCTTTTGGAAGCCCACATTGATGTAATTTCAACTCTGGACCAACAACAATTACTGAACGTCCTGAATAATCGACACGTTTTCCTAATAAGTTTTGACGAAATCGTCCTTGTTTACCTTTAAGCATATCGCTTAATGATTTTAATGGACGATTATTATCACTTCTTACAGCTGAACCTCTTCTTGAGTTATCGAACAGAGCATCAACAGCTTCCTGCAGCATCCTTTTTTCGTTCCGTAATATTACCTCAGGAGCCTTAATATCCATCAATCTTTTTAGTCGGTTATTTCTAATAATAACCCGTCTATAAAGATCGTTAAGATCACTGGTAGCAAACCTGCCACCTTCAAGCGGGACGAGTGGTCTTAGTTCAGGTGGAATAACAGGGATGAAACTCAGTACCATCCATTCGGGTCTGTTTGGTATTTTACCTGTTTCTTCTTTAAAAGCTTCAATCACTCGTAATCTTTTAAGAAGATCAGCCTTCTTCTGTTGTGATGTTTCTTCTTTAAGACGATCACGTAATTCTTTAGAGAGCTTTTCAACATCGATACTTTTAAGCATATTTTTTACAGCATCGCCACCTATCTTAGCAATAAATTTATTTGGGTCATCATCTTCTAACTTTTCATTACCCTCAGGGAGAGAATTAAGAACTTCGAAATACTGATCCTCTGAGATTAAATCGTTAATACTTAATCCTGTAGGACCAGCATTAATAACAATGTAAGATTCATAGTAAATTACTTTTTCAAGTTCTTTAAGACTTAAGCCGATAATATTGCCAATCTTGGATGGTTGTGCTCTGAAAAACCAGATGTGAACGACGGGTACAGCTAAAGCGATATGCCCCATTCTTTCCCGTCTTACACTTCTTTGAGTTACTTCAACTCCACATCTATCGCAAATTATGCCCTTATACCTGATTCTTTTATACTTTCCGCAAAAACATTCCCAATCACGAGTAGGACCAAATATTTTTTCGCAAAACAACCCATCTTTCTCTGGTCTGAAAGACCGATAGTTAATTGTTTCAGGTTTTGTTACCTCGCCATGAGATCTGGAAAGAATAGCATCCGGACTAGCAAGACTAACAGTAATGCTATGTATATCTTTCATTGCGTTTTCTTGAATTCTAAAAGCCATTATTATCTCCTAATTTCTAAGTGAAAAAATGTTTGGTCGTGCTAATTAATGGTTATATCCAGGCCCAATCCCTGGAGTTCTTTAATTAACACATTAAACGATTCAGGAATATTTGGTTCCTGTAAGTTTTCACCTTTTACAATTGCTTCATATGCTTTAGCTCTTCCAGCTACATCATCACTTTTCACAGTTAATATTTCCTGAAGAATGTGAGACGCACCGTATCCTTCGAGTGCCCAAACTTCCATCTCTCCAAACCGTTGTCCGCCAAATTGCGCTTTTCCACCTAACGGCTGTTGTGTTATGAGAGAATAAGGCCCTATTGAACGTGCATGGATTTTGTCGTCCACAAGGTGACTTAATTTTAACATATAAATGTATCCACAAGTTACTTTTTGATGTAGCTTTTCGCCTGTTCTACCATCGTAAAGATCGGTTTTACTACCGTTTTCTAATCCTGCTTTCTCAAGCCAGTTATCAATATCTTCGACTTTTGCTCCATCAAAAATGGGTGTGGCGAACTTAACACCAAGCTTTTTACCTACCCATCCAAGTGCAGTTTCATAAAGCTGCCCAAGATTCATTCTTGATGGAACACCTAATGGGTTTAAAATAATATCTACAGGTGTTCCGTCAGGTAGAAACGGTAAATCTTCTTCTGGAACAATAGTAGCAACAACACCTTTGTTTCCATGCCTACCAGCCATTTTATCACCTACTGATAGTTTTCTTTTTTTGGCAACGTATACTTTGGCAAGCTGCACTATTCCAGGTGGGAGTTCATCACCGTTTACGATTTTCATCTTTTCTCTTTTAAATTCTTCTTCAATTTGAGCACGAACTTCAAAATAATTTTCATATAATGTTTGTACGTGATTATTGTCTTTCTTGGTACTAAACCAATCGAGAGTATAATCCAATTTAGTTACGTCTTCCAATGAAGAGAAAGTAGTGTCTTTTATCAGAGTATTGTTTCTAATCACAATACTTCCATCAAGATCCCTTATGCCAGTAGTAGTTAAATCACTACATAATTTTGTTAGTTTATCAATCAACTTTGAATAGTGTTGACTTAAGTTTTTATTACGTTCCTGTTCAATCTGTTCAATCGCATTTTTTTCTAACTTCTTTGATTCGAGATCTCTTCTTTTTCTGCTAAAAAGCCTTGTTTTAATGACTGTACCGTGCAATCCCGGAGGGGCCTTAAGCGAAGCGTCTTTAACATCACCAGCTTTATCACCAAAAATGGCTCTAAGCAGTTTTTCTTCAGGTGTTGGATCAGTCTCACCCTTTGGAGTGATCTTACCAATCAGAATATTACCTTCACTAACTTCCGCACCTTCCCTAATAATACCGTTTTCGTTTAAATTCTTAACAGCTTCTTCACTCACATTTGGAATTTCGCGTGTTAGTTCCTCTTCACCCCTCTTAGTTTCTCTAACTTGTAATTCAAATTCCTCAATATGAATTGAAGTGTATACATCATCGCGCACAAGTCTTTCACTAACAATTATAGCATCTTCAAAGTTATATCCGCGCCAGGGCATAAAAGCAACAAGTACATTCCTTCCAAGGGCCAGCTCACCCATATCAGTGGCGGTACCATCAGCCAGTACATCGCCCTTCTTTACTCTTTGTCCCTCAGTTACGATAGGTCGTTGAGTCATACATGTTTCTTGATTAGTACCATGGAATTTTATAAGGTTATAAGTTTCACGTCGTACTTCATTAAAAGAAGTTAATGCTTCAATACTATTGGGATTAACATCATACTTAACCGTGATCTTGTCAGAATCAACGTACTCTACAACTCCCTCATCTTCAGCAAGAACAAGCGCACGAGAATCGAAAGCAACTTTCTCTTCCATTCCTGTTCCTACAATTGGGGCCTCGGGCTTAAGTAGTGGAACAGATTGACGCTGCATATTAGAACCCATAAGTGCTCTATTTGCATCATCATGCTCCAAAAACGGAATTAAAGCTGCTGCAGGGCTAACTATCTGTGTAGGTGCAACGTCCATGTACTCTACCTGCTGTGGAGGTACAATAGGGAATTCACCTTTTAGTCTGGATTTGACCCTTTCGTTTACAAATTTAGATTGTTCATTTAAAACTGCATTTGCCTGCGCAATTGTATAAATATCCTCTTGCTCAGCAGTTAAAAACTCTACTTGATTTGAAACTTTATTTTTAATAACCTTACGATAGGGTGTTTCTAAAAATCCATACTTATTAACCTGTGCAAATATGGTTAGAGAAGAAATAAGTCCGATGTTAGGTCCTTCCGGTGTTTCAATAGGGCAAAGACGACCATAATGTGTATAATGAACGTCACGAACTTCAAATCCTGCTCTCTCTCGGGTTAAGCCTCCTGGACCTAAGGCTGACATTCTTCTTTTATGAGTCATTTCAGCTAGCGGGTTGGTTTGATCCATAAATTGAGATAGCTGATTTGTACCAAAGAATGCATTTATTACACTTGTAATAGTCCTCGCATTCACTAAATCCTGAGGGGTAAACTGTTCGGTATCACGCATGTTCATTCTTTCTTTGATTGTCCTTGCCATGCGAGCCATACCAATGTTAAACTGCTGCCCCAATTGTTCACCAACTGTTCTAACTCTTCTATTCCCTAAATGATCTATATCATCAACGGGCTCATTACCATCTTTCAATTTTATGATATAAGTCATAATTGCGATGATATCTTCATTTGTTAAAATAGTGACTTCGGGATCTACATTCAGTTCAAGCTTATGGTTCATCCTATGCCGACCTACATCACCAAGATCGTATCTTTTATCATTAAAGAATAACTTCTCAACAAGTGCTTCCGCTGTTTCAACATCAGGTGCTTCACCAGTGCGAAGCTGACGATATATTGCAAAAAGAGCTTCTTCTTTCGAGTGGGAGGTATCTTTTCGGAGTGTATTTACGATCAGATCTTGTTCGACCGAAATATCAGAATTAATCAGATTTATCTTTTCAACTTCTGCTTCATCTAATTTTAGCAGGTTTTCTTCAGTAAGAGGGGTGTCTTTCGATAAGAAAATTTCACCGGTTGAAAGATCATACACATCACTAGCAATAACCCTTCCAATATATTCTTCCAATCCTCCGCTTGTCACATCTAATTCTTCAATCAGATTAAACAGATTCAATATTTCATCATCAGTTTCATATCCTAAAGCACGTAACAGAGTCGTTGCCGGGAATTTCTTTCTGCGGTCAATATATACATACATTACATAATTAATATCAGTTGCAAACTCTACCCACGATCCTCTTAACGGAATAATCCTTGCAGAATATAATGGAGTTCCATTAGGATGCACGGTTTGGGCAAATGCTACGCCCGGTGAACGGTGTAATTGAGAGACTATAACTCTTTCTGCTCCATTAATTACAAATGTACCTTGTTTGGTCATAAATGGAACATTTCCAAGATATACTTCTTGTTCAACAGTATTTACAAACTCCTCAGTATCGGGATCTTTTGTAGATAGCCTTAATTTACCTTTGAGAGGAGCAGAAAAGGTAAGACCACGTTCCATACACTCTTCAATAGTGAAACGAGGTTGCTCAACACTGAAATTAATAAAATCCAACCTATAATTTTCTTTATTATCAAAAATTGGAAAGTTAGAAGTAAATACAGCTTGCAAACCTTTATTTTCCCTTTTTTCAGGTAAAGATTTTAATTGTATAAACTCCTCAAATGAACCAGTCTGAATATCGAGTAAGTCAGGAATTTCTAAAACCGGTTTTATGGTTCCAAAGGAAACTCTGTTGTTATCCAATTGTGACCCTCCTTAAAAAAGTGTTAATGTTCATATTTCTTCAGTAGCATCGTGTCTATACTGCAAAGGCAAAAAGCTACAAGTCGGATTTTTCCGACAAATAACATTTTGCAATACAGTTTGGTTTGATTCAGAATAATTAATAATTACTTTAATTCTACGGTAGCACCCGCTTCTTCAAATTCTTTTTTAAGCTTTTCAGCTTCTTCCTTTCCAACGGCTTCTTTAACTGTATTTGGAGCTTTATCCACAAGTTCTTTTGCTTCTTTAAGACCTAAGCCGGTGTGAGCTCTTACAACCTTTATAACATTAATCTTTTTGTCACCAACACCGGTCAGTACAACGTCAAATTCTGTTTGTTCTTCTGTTGCAGCTGCTTCACCAGCGCCTGCAGCAGCACCGCCGGCAACCATTACCGGAGCTGCAGCACTTACACCAAATTCTTCTTCCAATGCTGTTTTTAACTCTGATGCTTCAACTAATGAAAGTCCCTTTATTTGATCCACTATAGTGGCTACTTTATCTGCCATTTTATTCTCCTAAATAAATTTATTATAATTTCAATCGCTTAATATTTCTAAGCGGCTTTTTTCTTAGAAATTTCATCTATCACACTAACCAGGTTTCTCATTACAGCGGTAATTGCACCTACAATTCCTGACGCAGGGGCATTAATACTACCCATTATCTTTGCAATAAGTTCGTTCTTTGATGGAAGCAGAGCCAACTCTGTCAGCCTTGTTCCATCAAAATATTCATCCTCAATGTAGCAACCTTTAAGTGATAGTTTTTCGTTATTATCGAAATACTTTTTGATAATTTTTGCAGGTGCAATAGGATTCTCACCCGCAAACGCAAATCCAGTCATCCCTATTAGATGAGGTGCTAATTTTTCATACTTGTTACTTTCATTCAACGCTCTTTTGAACAAGGTATTTTTATAAACTGTATACTTAATACCTTCATTACGGAACTGAGTTCGAATCTCGCTAATATCCTCAACATTAATTCCGCTGTAATCAGTAAGAAAGATAGCTGAAGAATTTTCCAGCATCTCTTTCACCTCAGAAATGACTTCTGTTTTTTCATTTCTATTCATTTTTATCCTATTTCAATAAATTTAAAGAAACGTGTCGGTTAGAAGCATTTATTTATAGTGCGTAAAATTTAATTATCCCTATCGGGTGGGGATTTCATCTTTATTAATTTTAAGTCCGGGACCCATTGAACTTGATAGAAACAGACTTTTAACATACTGCCCTTTTGACGATGAAGGCTTAAGTTTAACAATAGTACTTAGAAAAGCTTTTGCATTTTCGACCAGTTTATCTGCTTCAAAATCAAGTTTCCCGATGGAAGTATGTACAATGCCGGTCTTGTCCACCCGAAATTCAATTTTTCCGGCTTTAACTTCTTTCACTGCCTTCTCAACATCGTTTGTAACTGTACCACTTTTCGGATTTGGCATAAGCCCTTTAGGTCCTAATATTCTGCCAAGTTTTCCCAATTCAGCCATAGAATCAGGTGTTGCAATCACAACATCTACATCAGCCCATCCACCTTTTATTTTTTCAAGATATTCTTCAAAACCAGCATAATCGGCTCCAGCATCTACAGCTTCCTTTACTTTAGAATCTTTGGCAATAACTAAAACCTTAACTTCCTTACCAGTACCATTAGGTAATGAGACTGTCCCACGTACCATTTGATCAGCATGTCTTGGATCAACACCCAACCTGATTGCACAATCAAGCGATTCAACAAATTTGAGTTTAGAATTATCTTTTAAAGTTTGTACAGCATCACTTAGCGAATATTCCTTTGTCCGATCGACCTTTTCGTTAATTGATTTATTCCTTTTTGTAACTTTCATCCTTGTTCCGACTTAACACATTTAATTAAATTAATTTTATTCCTACCAATTTTAATTTTCTACGTTTAGCCCCATACTCCTTGCTGTTCCGGCAACCATACTAATTGCGTGATCGATATCACTCGCATTAAGGTCTGGCATTTTAAGCTCTGCAATTTCCTTTACCTGAGATTTAGAAACCTTACCCACTTTAATTCTATTCGATTCCGCTGATCCCTTTTCAATATTTGCAGCTTTTTTGAGCAGAACAGCAGCCGGGGGTGTTTTTGTTATAAATGTAAAAGATTTATCCTTATAAACCGTAATAACAACCGGGATAATTATTCCATCCTTATCCTTTGTTTTAGCATTGAATTGCTTACAAAATTCCATAATGTTAACTCCCTTTTGGCCAAGTGCGGGGCCAACAGGTGGAGAGGGGTTTGCCTTACCTGCAGGAATTTGCAACTTTATAAAACCATCAATCTTTTTAGCCATACTACTTCCTAAACACTATATTTTTATTTTTCTAATTCTGCTTGAACGAAATCTAATTCAACAGGTGTTTTCCTGCCGAAAATTGATACCATAACCTTTATTTTCATTTTTTCTTCATTAACCTCATCGATGGTACCACTAAAATTGTTGAAAGGACCATCAATGATTTTTACGAGGTCACCGGATCTAAAAATCGTTTCAAGTCGTTCGGTATTCTCATCCTGATTTATTCTTCCAACAATCCTCTTTACTTCTCCAGGTTGCAAAGGATTAGGGTTATTTGCAGTACCCAGAAATCCCATAACAGATTGTGTATTTACGATAAATTCTTTTACCTGGTTATCCAACTCTGTATGTACAAGTATATATCCGGGGAAAAAGTTTTTTGTTTTGCTCTTCTTTTTTCCATCTTTAACTTCGAATACTTTCTCTGTAGGAACAAGAATATCTAATATCTTTGCTCTTAATTTCTCATTGTCCTCAAGCTCAGCTTCAAGAAGATGCTTTACTTTATTCTCGTGTCCAGAGAATGTTCTTACGACATACCATTTTGGGTCCATGGGATTTCCTACTTAAAAAATTCCTTTGAAGACCGAGTTAATTAACATATCAATTACATAAGTGAATCCTGCAAGAATAAGACAAACTATAATTACCACCTTAGTCGATTCCATTAATTCTTCCTTTGTAGGCCAAGTAACTTTTTTCATTTCCTTAACTACGTCTTCAAAAAACTTCTTAATTTTATCTTTCATATAAGTTCAATATTATAAAAACTCGCACGTCAGGAGGGACTCGAACCCCCAACCTGCGGTTTTGGAGACCGCTGCTCTAGCCAATTGAGCTACTGACGTAACAACAATTACTTAGTCTCTTTATGAATAGTATGTTTGCGATCCCACCTGCAGTATTTCTTATACTCTACTCTGCCGGAGTGGAGTCTTTTATTTTTTGTTGTAGTGTAATTTCTTCTTTTACACTCGGTACATTCTAGGGTAATTATATCTCTCATAGCAACATATTGTTTTTATTTTACTTTGAGCTGACGACCGGGATTGAACCGGTGACCTCATCCTTACCAAGGATGTGCTCTACCAACTGAGCTACGTCAGCAAGGTTTACAACCTGAGCGGGAGACGGGACTCGAACCCGCGACCAACAGCTTGGAAGGCTGTGACTCTAGCCAACTGAGTTACTCCCGCTTGAACAATTCATTATATTATCAATAAACTACTAATTAGTTTTTTCTACAAATGGATTAAATTTGTTCAAACAAGATCAACGCTGCTCTGTATAAAGATCAAGCTCTTATTGATAATTTATTTATCAATGTTTCTTTTGAAAATCAACTTAAAAAAGAACAAAAAAATAAGGGAAGTAAATTATTTTTTATATTTCCCTTAACAGTTGGAATTAATTCTGGAACCGTGGGCGGCGAGGGATTCGAACCCCCAAAGGCTTCCGCCAACGGATTTACAGTCCGCCCCGGCTCTCCAACTCCGGCGTCCGCCCAATTTTTTAAAAAACGAGCAATAAATATATTTCTAATTGGATAAAAAAGCAAATAAATGAGATTTGATTCCTGATTGTAATTCAGTAGGTAATTATTTTTACATTATTTAGTGCCTCCACAGTTCTCTATCAAGGCTTCGGTACTGAATTGCTTCACTAATATGCTGAGGTTGAATATTCTCTGATTGATCAAGATCTGCGATTGTACGGCTAACTTTTAAGATTCTGTCATATGCTCTCGCTGATAATCCTAACTTAGTCATTGCCATTTTTAATAGATTCTCTCCAGATGAATCAAGCTTGCAATAATGCCTTACCTCTTTTGATCCCATATCACCATTATTAAAGACATTCGGAATATCTTTGTATCTCTTTAATTGGATATCTCTGGCATTAATCACCCTTTCTCTTATTTTTATTGACGATTCGCTTTTATCTTCTTTTGAGAGATCCTTATACTTTACTGCGGGAACTTCAATATGAATATCGATTCTATCTAATAAAGGTCCCGAAATTTTAGCCATATACTTTTGAATAGATTGTTGTGTACAGGTGCATTCCTTATTTGGATCAGTATAATATCCACAGGGACAAGGATTCATCGCAGCTGCCAACATAAAATTTGCGGGAAACTCAAGAGATAATTTCGATCTGC
>JARRKK010000044.1:0-16277 GCA_037388105.1 Ignavibacteriaceae bacterium
AAAATAAAATCTGGTAAGGAATTTCATCCTTTCCATTAAAAAGCGAAAATGAATGCAGTGTGCTATCGATTTCGACTGATACAAAAGCATCTGAAATAGAAAAATCGTTTGGATTAGTAACATAAATTTCGATTCGCTTTTCTTTTGAACAAGATATCATAAAGACCATTGAAAGTAATATGATAGGGTAACAAAGTACCCCTCTAAGTATTGTATTCATTTTAATAATTATTATAATTGTAAAAAATTTGGATTTAATTTTTTAGATATTGTGCGAGTTGTTCTACTAATAAGCGGATTTCCTCAGCTACCAGATCGCAGATTCTAAAAGCACCGTCAGGAGAAAAGTGTGTATCATCTGATAAACCATTTGGTAATGAACTGTATTCTCCCGGCTCAATGTGAAGAAAGAGTTTCCGGGAATTTTTTTCCCCGTATTGTATTAATAATTCCTCACTTTTCTTATGCAGATCTATCAAGATAACTTCTTTTTCAAATGCAACTTCACGAACTACTTTTGGATAGTCTCCATGCGTATCATAAAAATTACCATTCTCATCAAATCTCCTGCGTACAATTGGTGTTGCAAGAATTGGAATTCCATTTTTCTGTCTTGTTTCATCCACAAACTTTTCCAGATTCCATCTGTAATTAGTATTAGCATCAGCAAATCTTTTCGGATCATCCTTTTTTTCATCGTTGTGACCAAATTCTATAATTACATAATCCCCGGGTTTTATTTTATTGAGGACATTTTCCCATCTGCCTTCATCAATAAAGCTTTTAGTACTCCTACCGTTAACAGCATAGTTTTCGATACTAACTCCTTCATTAAAATAAAGCGGAAATACTTGTCCCCAACCTTTCTCAGGATTCCCATCTTTGAAAGGTTTATTTGCCATTGTTGAATTGCCAATCATAAAAATTGTTATTTGCTTTGATGGATTGATTTCCTGAGCTGCAGCTAAAAACTGGAGGAAAAATAATGATGATAGAAAAAGTATAATCATTTGTTAAGCAGAAGGATTTAAAATGTTATAAAAACAAATTGTTTAACAATTGTATTTAATATCCAAATAGACCTGGAACCCACAAACTTAATTCAGGTAAATATGTAACAACAAGAAGAGTAATGATCATCGCAATAAAAAATGGAACTAATGGTTTGACTACTTTCATAATTGGAAGATTTGCAACTGAACAGCCAACAAACAATATACTTCCAACCGGAGGTGTACACAATCCTATACTGAGATTCATCACCATTACTATTCCGAAATGAATCGGATCAATTCCTAACCGAACTGCCACCGGAAGGAAAATCGGGGTAAATATTAATACAGCCGGAGTCATATCCATAAATGTTCCGACAAATAAAAGAATTAGATTAATAATTATTAAAATTATTATTTTGTTTTCAGATAATGTTATTAGTGCCTGCGCAACATTTTGAGGAATATTTTCATAAGCCATAACCCAGGACATCGCCATAGAAGTTCCTATAAGAAGCATCACAATAGCTGTTGTAGTTGCACTGTTAAGTAAAATGCCGGGTAAATCTTTTAACTTTACTTCTTTATAAAATAAAACAGCTAGAATTAGTGCATAAAGAACAGCAATAGCGGACGCTTCGGTTGCGGTAAAATAGCCAGCTACGATTCCGCCAATCACAATAATTACTAAGAGCAAGCTTGGTATAGCGTCCAAAAACTTTTTAAACGCTTCACTTAGTGTAATATCGAACTTGACTTTATAGTTATGCTTATGGGCATAAATTCCTGCGACTATCATTAAAGATAAACCAAACAGTATACCTGGAATGTATCCTGCAATGAACAATGCAGCAATTGAAACTCCGCCGCTTGCAAGAGAATAAACTATTAGGATATTGCTAGGCGGTATTATTAATCCCGTAGTTGATGATGTAATGTTTACGGCTGCAGAAAAAGCTTCATTATAGCCTTCTTTTTTCATCACGGGATGCATGAAACCACCAATAGCGGATGCTGCCGCTGCTGCAGATCCTGAGATTGCACCAAATAACATGGCAGCCATGATATTTACAAATGCAAGACCTCCTGGTAACTTCCCTACCAAAACTTTTGCAAAATCAATAAGCCTTCTGGCAATTCCTCCACTGTTCATTATTTGTCCGGCAAGGATAAAAAACGGAATTGCAAGTAATGCAAAACTATCTAACCCTGTTGCCATTCTTTGTGATATTGTTGTTACTGCCGGTAATGAGTTTATGCTCATAAGCATCGTTAATAGACTGGAGATACCGATGCTGAACGATATAGGAACGCCAAGTGATAAAAGAATAACAAACGAAATGACAAGAATAAGAATCTCGGTAAATTCCATAAAATAATATGCTGGTTAGAGTTCCATTAAGATTGTTTTAATAATTTGATCCTATTTAGTTCTTCAATTACAAAATATGTTGAATAAAACATCATCAATAAACCGCTAAGTGGCAGAACTAGGTAAACATATCCTAGATGTATTTGGAGAGCAGCAGATATCTGGTTTAACTGTAAAGTAATTGACACCAATCGCATTCCACCAATTACCATTACAAATAAAGCAAAAGCAAAAATGCATGATTGTATAAAAATTTCAAGAATCGATTTCGGCTTGCCTTTAAGTTTTGTCGAAAGGAGATCTATTGCAAGATGCAGTTTCTGCCCTGCAACATAGCTCGCACCAAGTATTCCAATCCATATTAACATGTAACGAGCGAGTTCTTCTGTAAATGAACTTGGATTCTGTAAAACGAACCTTGAAAATACCTGCCAAAGCACATTTACAGTGATTACTGCCATCAGGAAAATTACAACCCAGCTTAAAATTTTATCAATTACCAATTTTAATTTTATAAGCATTATTTTATTGATTTTATATTCTGAATGAGATTAAATATTTCCGGTTCCGCTTTGAATTCTTCTATTAGTGGTTGTACTTTATGTTCAAATAATAATTTATCAGGATAAAATATTTCTACTCCGGCTTTCTGTACTTCCTGTAGCGCGTTAATAGTAGCTTCCTTCCAGAGTATTTTCTCATATTCGTATGATTCATCAGCCGCTTCCTGCAGCCATTGTTTTTCCTGATCCGATAAATCATTCCAGATAACAGTACTTACGAGCAACACATCCGGAACCGCCGTATGCTCATCCAGTGAATAATATTTACAAACCTCATAATGTTTAGAAGTGTAAAAACTTGGGGGATTGTTCTCAGCACCGTCAACTACTCCTTGTTGCAATGCAGTATATAATTCTCCCCAAGAGATTGGTGTGGCTGATCCGCCGAGAGCGTTTACAAGTTTAACTGAAGTTGGACTTTCCTGTGTTCTTATTTTTAATCCATTTAAATCTTCAGGAGTGAGTATCGGTTTGCTCTTTGTATAAAAACTTCTGTTCCCTGCATCATAATAACACAAACCTCTTAACCAAAATTTTTCAGTACTTTGAAGTAATGATTTACCAAGTTCGCTTTCAAAAAAGTGGAATTTATGCTCATCATTTCTAAAAATGTACGGAAGAGAAAATACTTTGAAATCAGGAACAAATCCCTCCAATACAGAGGATGATACTTTGGTCATACCCAAACTACCAATTTGTAATAGTTCAAGACATTCACGTTCAGTGCCAAGCTGTTGGCTCGGATATACCGTTATTTGAATCTGACCATTTGATTTTTTAGCTGCCTGTTCCGCCATATATAGCATTGCTTTATGTACAGGATGAGTTTGATCCAGACCATGACCAATTTTAAGTCGGCGGATCGAAGTCTCGCTGTTGCAACTTAACAGGAGTAAAATAATTGTAAATAAAAATATTGATTTAAGTATTTTCATTTATTGAAATATTATTAGAGTCATTTTAATTTTTGAAATACGAATTTCTGATTAAACTCATTCAGTTCAGCTTCAGGATCCCATTTATAATTGAATGTCCAATTCGCATCAATATTTTCAGGATTAATATTTCCAACGATCGGAACCATATTATTTTTATGCCACGTATAATTAATACTATCTCCATTGCAATTATAATAGTATTGCCTGTTCTCACCCCACGTTAATATTCGGGGAGGATTAGAGGGCGCAAAATAAATTTTTCTGTCTGCCATATTATTTGAAAAAGTACAATTTATCAAATAGAATTGAGCGTCCCTATGGAACCTTCCCAAAGGGAAATTTTCAACACCGTCAAATCGAGAACTTTTAATCACAAATTTCTGATCCTCCCCGCCACTACCATCATGCCAAATAGAGGCACTAAGGTTATAACCAAAGAAATTACTGTTTTCGATAAAGCAATAGCCTCTTGGACATACATAATCAACATAACCTTTAAAAGTACAATTTCGATGGTAGTACATACCATTAGATGTATTCCATAAACTAACGGTATCTCCCCCGTATGATATTATGTTGCAATCGTCAATTATTATCCGGGTTACACCATTACCACCTCTAATTGTAAATTGATGATCATTAGTATCATACAATTCACCATAATTATTTGTAATTGTCAACGACTTTAACATTAAGTCAGTTACATTGTCCATTAAATTCATAACAGATGCACCATAATCATTACCGTGTGATTCCCTCCATTTGCTTCTTAACTCTGCATAGACAATAATGGTGCTATCACGGTCTTCACCAATTAAAATGATGTTATTCTTCTCCACATAAATTTTTTCATTGTAAGTTCCATTCTTTATAAAAATGATAAATTTATCTTCGGAATTGGGGGGTGCATCAATAAGCGCTTCCTGAATTGTTAAATAATCCCCTGTTCCATCCTGCGCTACAATAATATTCGGAGAGATCGACTGACCGCAAACTATTGAATTCAGTAACGAAAAAAGTACAATCGAAGAATATATAGTACTTGAATTACAGATTATTTTAAAAACTACTTATAGTATTCAGTTAATATATTGATTCAATCAGGCAATCAGACCCGATAATTTTTTATCTCCATATATGAGTAAGTGGGTTTGAAGCTCTATATTGTTATTATCAATTTCTGACGGATTATTAATCATATTAAGCACCAGTTTAACAGCTTCCTCACCAATTTGTTTGGTTGGTTGTGTTACAAAATTGAATATTGATGGAATAGTATGTTTATGCAAATAATTACCAAAACAGGTAACCTGAATATCTTGCGGTATATTAATATTTAATTCTAATGCTGCCTCATAAATTCCAAGTGCAACTGGATAAGTAACGGCAAGAATAGCTTGAGGCAATGGTTGATTGTTATACATTTCTTTAAATCCCTGATATCCATCCTCCTCTCCAAATCCGCCTTCAATGATCCATTCTTTGTTTATCGGAATCGTAACGCTGAAAACGTTTTCTAAATCAGGGACCCTGTCAATGAACACTATTGGGATTCGCTGTTTATTCACTCTCTCAAATATTGAATAATCTTTTGTTTCCTGTGTAATCGAAATTATTATTCCGTCAACACGCATAGATAATAATGAAAGTATTTGTTGTTTTTCCCTTTCTGCCAATTCCTGAGATACAGTTAAAACTGTTTCATAATTGTTTTCATATGTTGCTTTGTAAACAGACTCTATAACTGATCCAAAAAAATGATGTGCAATTTTGGGAACCACTAAACCAATAATATTTGACCGGCGTGAAGATAAGTTTTTTGCCATGTAATTTGGCAAATAGCCAAGCTTCTCCGCAAGATTTTTCACTTTTAACTTGGTAGCGGGAGAGATATCTGGGTGATCTCTTAAAGCTTTAGATACAGTTACCTTGGAAACACCCAGCTTATTAGCCAGATCTTCTAGTTTAATCGGTTTTACTTTTTTATTAGTCATAGTTATATACAAACTTTAAACATCCGAATTTAATAGAATTCCAGTACTAATGAATATCATCCTAATTTAATAATAATTCAAATCATTATTTGTGTTTGGATATTTCGATGGCTGAAAGTAACAAAGGACCGTAACCTTTAAAGTCATTAACTCTTATCGGTTCACTTATATAATACTCAAAGCTTCCATCACGGTATGGTTTCCCACCTAAGCCCCCAACAGAGACAGTATTATTTAGTGAGATAATACCATTTTGATCCACGCTTAAGAAATTTACAAGTAAAGATTCAAATGATTCTTTTGCTACATTCAAATATTCTTCATTCAAATAACCTTTATTTGTTCCCTTCGCAAAGCTATATATATACATTAATGAAGAAGATGTCTCAATATAATTCCCTTCCTGATCTCTCAAATCAACAACCTGATACCAAAGTTTAGTTTTTGAATCTCTATATTCCAATAAACTTGCTGAGAGATTTTTAAATATCTCAATTAACTCTTTTCGTTGCGGGTGCTCTTCAGGGAATGAATCCAACACATCAACTAAAGCCATCATAAACCAACCCATAGCTCTGCCCCAAAAATTTGTTGATGTTCCACTAATAGAGTCTGACCATACTTGCTGTCTGCTTTCATCCCATCCATGATAATACAATCCGGTAGGTGGGTCCAAGTTATTTTTACGAATTAATAAAAACTGATTTGCTATGTCATCAAATGCATCCTTCTCATCGAATAGAACAGCGTACTCTGTAAAAAATGGCTCACCCATATATAAACCATCAAGCCACATCTGATATGGATATCTTTTCTTATGCCAAAATCCACCTTCGGATGTTCTAGGTTGATTTGCTAATTGTCGTCTAAGTATATCAGCGGCTATTTTGTAATTATCTTCACATGTTTCTTCATAGAGATGTAATAATTGTCTTCCTGGAGCTATATTATCAATGTTGTAATCTTCAATGTTGTAAGTTTTTATATTTCCATCCGGCTCAACAAAGTAATCAATATTTCTTTTTATATAATCAAAATACTTTTGGTCACCACTCTTTTTCCACAACTGATAAAATGCTTCCAAAATTAATCCTTGTTCATAGTCCCACCTAAATTCCTTTGTTGATAATGAATAGTGAATAGAATCAGGATATAATTTTAGAAAATTATTTGCTAACCTTTCTGCTGTTTTATCATTAAAGGTAATTTCAGTTTTTCGATCAGGTTGGCAATGCCAGAAGAAAAAGGTCAGAATTATAATTGTAGTTAAAATTTTCAAATTATTTAAGCAGCATCATTTTATTTGATTGAACAAAATTATCGGTATAAAGTGTATAAAAATAAATTCCACTCGATAAAACACCTTTTTCAGCCTGAGTATCAAAATTAACTGAGTAATATCCCGCATCCTTTACTTCATTAATTAAAGTTATGACTTTGTTCCCGAGAATATCATATACTATAAGCTGAACCTTGCTTCGATAGGGTAACTCAAAATTTATTTTAGTAATCGGATTAAAAGGATTAGGATAATTTTGATTTAAAGTATAAGCCTTTGGTACAAGGTTCTCCACTAACACTTCATCACTATATTCATACGTGCCGTCAAAGTCCATTTGCTTTAATCTGTAATTGAATAAACCGGCAGTTAAATCAGTAATATTATCTATGTATTGATAGTATTGCACATCTGTTGTGGTTCCCTTTCCTTCCCTGAAACCAATTGTTATCCACTTTTCATCACCTGTTTGTATAATCTTTCGATCAATTTCAAATCCAAGATTGTTAGTTTCTGTGGCAGTTATCCAATCAAGTATTACTTTTCCTGATTCATATCTTCCTTTGAATGACACCAGTTCGACAGGAATAGTGAAATCAAACTTCCCGCTCCCGGCATACTTAGGAATAATTACGGGTAATATTGCAGTATTCGACAAATCATAATCATAGTATGCTGATGGATCAAATGCAGAATTAGTCGTCTCAGGTTCACCGCTATTTACATAAATATTATTTATTTCGAGTATATCTCCCGGAAGAGATGCTGCATAACCCGAATGTGTTGGATTTGGAACATTTAAAAAGAAATTGGACTCAACCAAAACATACGCATCCATTGTAGATGCTATTCCATATTCCATTAAGGTATTGCCATCATAAAAATTGTTGTAAACGTGACACTCAGCAAATCTAACCCTGGGATGACGGGATTTTGTATCCTCGAACCAATTGTGATGATAAGTCGTTTTTAGTTTCCCAATATCTTCCTGTGCATTAGAATCTGAATGACCAAGCAAGCAGGTTTTACTGTGATTTGTGAAATAGCACCATGAAACTGTTATATAGCTAGTACCGTGTTTAATATCCAGCAAACCATCATGATTGTTACCGTTTGAATCAACTGCAGGTGAATCAGTAAATGTACAATGGTCAATCCAGATATGGTGAGATAATGCGTCAGTAATATTGATAGCATCATCAGGACAATCTTTGAATTTTATATTCCGAACAATAATATTATGACTTCGGAAAATATTAAATCCAAAGCCTACAATTTCCGCATCATTTCCATCTCCAATAATTGTAAGGTCATAAGTTTCCTTTATATCCATCATCGCATTACTGGATCCTGATAAATTACCCTGAATCATAACGATCATCGGTGGATAATTCTGATTAAAGTTTGCGTCCTTTCGGGAAATAAAAAAAGAGTCAAGTACTTCTGCATTAGAAATGTAGACAACTTCCCCACCTTCACCACCGTAAGTACCATCCTGACCCAACGCATTCACTGTAGCAAATCCTACAGGATTATCATCAATATTAACACTGGTATCAGACGGATTATAAAATACAGCGGTGACATGTTTATCAGAATCAATGATTAGCGAATCAGGATTTTCATTGCCTATTAAATCTCCCAGCCATCCATAAAATTCATAATTAGGATCTGGATTCGCTGTAAATGTTACTGTAGTTCCTTCCTCATAAGTCAATCCCAGCGGATCTACATCTAAAGAGCCATTACCCACAATGTCCAAATAAACGGTATAGTAAATCACACCAGGATCTCCTGTAACATCAATCCGATCAACGTTAGGTCCTCCATCTGATGTAATTGCTGTCGCTCTGATAATATTTTTCCCTTGCTGTAAGGCAGCACTAACTGATTGAGTTTGCCAATTAGTCCACGCACCCGTTCCGATAAAACTTAAACTATCCTCAGCAATATTGTTGTCCACACTAATTTCGAGATATCGATTGGCAGTTGTACCATTGGCATAAATAAAATCAACATTTTGAGTCCCGGGTAAGGCCATATAAACAGTCCACTCAATATAGCCTCCCGGTGCATTATCATAATTTACATATCCAGTACCTGTATATCCTGAGTGTTCCGTTTCAATAATTGCATTATACAATTCAGCCGCCTCAGCTTGATATAAAGTAATAGTTTGAGAATAGCTGAAATTAATTACAATTAAGTAAGAAACAATAAATAGAATTAATAAGTTTTTCATGAATATTATTTAAAGGATATGAAATTAAATTTGTGATCTTATTTAAGTAGAAGCATTTTTTTACTAAGTTGAATATTGTCGGTCTCCAATTTATAAATATAAAGTCCGCTTGGTAAAGTACTGGCATTAAATGTAATGTTATAAACTCCAACACCCAATTGTTCGTTTACCACTGTAGCAACCAACTCACCCAAAACATTAAACACATTTAACTTTACTTTGGATTCTTCAGGAATTTCAAATTGTATTACAGTTTCAGGATTAAATGGATTAGGATAATTCTGATGCAATGCAAATACAGTTGGTATCTGGTTTTCTACAATTTCTACCGGTAACGGATTATCAACATCAGCCAGAGTCCAGTATGAAAAATCTGATATTCCAGTTTTCTCCACATAATTATCTGTTGTATTAACCGTACCACCCTGAGGGAACCAGTTATCATTTGCACCATCGGGAGATTTATACTGTTCTAATTTATCTTCCGGAATTCCATTTAACTCAGATTCATCATAGTATAAACGTAATGTTGCATTTAACCCGGAATTATTTGCGGGGGATATTATATATTGTCTAAAAATGCCTTCGTTCCCAGCTCCCATTGCAGCCGAATGTATTCTATCAATTGTTGTGCTTCCTAAATTAATAGATGTAGTTAGCATTGCACCCAATCCTCCGACATTATCACCTGCTGGTGCATTAATATCCCTTGTTATCGTAATCTTTCCACTTGAACCAGTTATAGTATTACCTGCAGTTTCGCTTAAGATAGCATTACTTCCAAGTGTTATCTCATTTCCATTAAGATCTAGATCACCATTAATGATATTAACAGATGAATTCACCGATAGGTTTCTGTCAAGCACAATACCGTTCGAATTATTCACCCCGAATCCATTGACGCTCCCTGGGAGACCGTCTCCAAGAGATTGAACAGTATTTCCCTTATACTCATAACTGGCATTTTCACTGTAAGTTCTTGTTCCCGACATCTTAACATTTCCAATAGTATCAGATGCAGTGATTCCATTTGCACTACCAATTTTTAATGTCCCACCAGAATTTAGTGTAAACGAACCACTACCATCCAAAGTTGATTCATCCTTAAGATCGAGGGAACCATCAATAAAAAAATCGCCACCTACGCTGGAACCCCATTTATTTGTATCAAGATCAAATACAACATTTGAACCTGCTTTAACTGTATCATAAACAGAAGTACTCATCTGGAATCTAACATCCATATTCACAGTTTGAGTTCCGGATCCAACAAAATTTAAAGAAAAAGGTCCGTCATGATTTGTTGCCACACCACTATTGCTATCTAATGAAAGATCTCCTTCCAGGTTTATAATACCAGTCCCTAAACCATGCGAACTACTAGTTCCAGCCTGAAGTCTTCCACCTTCAAGAATTAAATCACCAGCAATATTAATAATACCTAATCCTGCAGCATTTGCACTTGAAAAGGGTCCTATTCTAGACTCCAAGTATGTGTCGTTATCAAAATCGTCACTTACATAGACGCTACCGAAAATATTCCAGATTCCTACAAGAGTATTGTCCGGTACATCTATGCAGGATAGAATTCCTTTTCTAATGTAAACATCACCATAAACTGTGTGAGTTTGACTTCCAGTACTCCTGACTGCCCTGAATACAAGATTATAAGCAAGATTATTAATTATAAGATTTCCACTAATTGTTAAGTTTGCCCCTGGTGTACATCCATTGTTTTTTGAGATAATAAGATTTCCAAATTCAGAATTGCGAGCACTCCCAACTGATCCACTGCTTCCCATTTGAACTGTATAGCTTTGTGGATCCAGTATATACGAACGTCCTGGGAGGTTAGGTTCAGGTGTCAGATTATAACACCATGCGTTATCTTCCAGAGTAAGGGTGTTTACGACTTGAACAGTATCTACACTGGTAGCAAACCGGCCACCTGATAGTACAGTAAGACTATTACACCTTGCACCGGCTGCCGTGTAAACTGAATCGGTTCCAGCAATAAATACATCATCATTAACCGTAGGAACAACGTTGCCTACCCAGGTAGCTGGATCACTCCAAAGTCCTCCGCCGGTTCCATTACTAAAAACAGTTTGAGCTAAAATTAAATCGACCTGTACTATCAGTAATAATACAAGAATTCGAATAATTTTTTTCATATCCTACCTTTCATTATTAAACAAATATTATCAAAATCCATGAATAAACAACTGCCTACAACTTCCAATGATTATCATTAAAGAGGTGTATTGATAATAATCGTTGCAGGCAGTAAATTCCTACATTATTCTATTAAAAGAATTATAATAAACTAAATTAAAATCTCCTCAATAAGTAACAATAAAATATTTATTATACTATTTGATTAACATCATCTTCCTGGTGAACATCTCATCGTTGGCTGTTAATCTGTAAATATAAATACCGCTTGGTAAGTTACTTCCGTTAAAGCTCCTCTTATAGTAGCCTTGTTCCAATTGTTCGTTTAACAATGTTGCAACTTTTTCTCCAATACTATTGTAAACAGAGATATTAACCATAGAATTTGATGGGATCTGGAATTCAATAACTGTTTCCGGATTAAATGGATTCGGGTAATTCTGTGCCAATGCAAATTGATCTGGTATACCAACTTCAACTTCAACAGTTTCAGAGTATACAGATGTTCCATCAAAATCAATTTGCTTCAATCTATAAAAGTAAGTAGTTGATTTTAATTCGGCATCCCTGAAAGTGTAAGTATTTGATTCGGTTGAGTTGCCAGCACCATCAATAAATCCAAGTTTTATCCAGCCATCCAGCTTATCTGTGTTTTCACTTCTTTCTATATCCCAACCCAGGTTATTGGTTTCCGTGGCAGTAGTCCATTTTAAAGTAACACTCTTTCCATCTGCTGCAACACTAAATGATGTTAACTCTACAGGAATAGGATTATTTACATCACCTAATGTCCAATATGAAAAGTCGCTCAATCCGGATTGCTCAACATAATTTTCAGCAGTATTTACTGTTCCTCCCATTCCAACCCACGAGCTAACACCATCTGCCGATTTAAACAATATTAAATTAGCTTCAGGAATTCCATTCAGTTCCGACTCATCATAGTACAGACGGAGCGTTGCATCCAAACCTGAATTATTTGTGGGAGAGATATTGAAGGTTCTAAAGATTCCCTGATTTCCTCCACCTGATCCTGCAGAATGATATCTTTCAACGGTGGTGCTTCCCAAATCAGAAGCTGTTGTTAACATAGCACCCAATCCTCCAACGTTATCACCTGCTGGAGCATTTAGATTACGTGTTGTTGTAATCATTCCAGTAGTTCCTGTTACAGTATTCCCTGCTGTTTCATTTAAAGTTGCTGTAGGACCAAGGGTAACGGTATTCCCGTTGAGATCTAAGCTACCATTATTAACATTAAGATTCCCATCAACCATTACTCCGCCTGATAAAGAAACACCACTACTATTATCAACAGAAAGATCATTTACAGTTGCAGGAAGAAGACTTCCGGTTACCTGTACTGATGATCCATTATAAGTATAATTTGCGGAACTACTTAGTGAAATCGTTCCAGTATTCTTTAAAGTACTGTCAATACCAGCAACATTGGCAGTCTGAAGAGTAGCTCCATCATTAAGAATGAACTCACCACTTCCTTCTATTTCACTTATGCCAACATCCAATATAGCACCGGTTGCAACCTCCACCGGGAAACCACTACTAAATGTTACGTTCGATAAGGTTAGATTTTGCTGAGTTGTTCCACTAAACACGAATTTTGCAAAATCAGGATTAGAGTTCTGAGTAGTTGCATCGGACATAGAAAAATTAGTACCATTCAATAACCAGACAGTTGATCCAGTTGCTCCTTGTGAACCACGACTAACGGCAAAGTTACCACCAGTAACTGTTATATCGCCATTCACAGTAATCACTATATAAGCTTGATTCCCTGAACCATTCGAAGAAAATTGTCCACCGCTTTGAATTATATTCCCACTAATAGTAACAGTCGCTGAATCACCTCCCGGAGGCCCACACAGATACCACCTATTAGAAGCACCCGTATTAACAACGGTAATATCACCTCCAATAGTCACTTCATCAAATCCCATATTGAGGTTTGATAATTGTCCGGGACAATCCCAAACTATGTTGTAAAAACTTTGATTTCTGTTGGCAGGTGCCTGGCTAACAATACCCGTAAATGTTGCAGTAGAGCCTGTTTCCCAGGTGCCAACAGGAACAGTACCTGAATTAACCGTATGTTGATAATTTGCACCACTTAGAAAATCAACCTGACCATCTGCGATTATATCTCCACCGTTAATAAAATTTTGCTCTACTTCTAGATCAAAAGCATCCGGACCATCTACAATTCTTACTGTGGAAGAAGACAGAATTTCATAATCCCAGGAGCTTGTATAGGTAACAGATTGAAGTGCTATATTTTGAGTATCTGAAGCTGCAAATACAAACTTTGAGCTCGTGTTTGAGGTTCTAAGCTCTGCATTAGAGACATTCAGATCACCGAACAATCTCCACGTTGCTGCACCGCCACTTCCTCTGCTTAGTCCAAACGTACCACCTGTAACATTAATATCTCCGTGTACGATTATCAGATACTCAAGAGGGCTGCTCGATCCAGTTGAAGCTAGTGTGCCGCCAGTAACAATAACATCGCCCATAATAGTTATTGAATCCGTATATTGTCCACTGCTCGTAAGCCTAAATTGACTTCCAGCCGAATTTACACAGGTTACATTACCACCTATTGTATTCCCACTCCACCGAACTTCTTCATTTGAACCCTGAGATGCACAATCCCAGGTAAAGTGATAAAAATCCTGATTTGAATTGGTGGGTACACTTCCAGTAACTCCTGTGATAAGGCATGTTGAACCGGTATTCCATGTTGTGGTCGGTAATCCGCCTCCATCCATAGCATGTTCATATGTACTGCCATCTTCGAATGCTATCGAACCTGCGCCGTCAACAACCTCCCCACCACCTTCGACTTTAACATAACCGCTTATGGATACAACTGCATCAACAGTTACCGTATCATCTACGGTGATGTTTTCTACGCCTGTAGGAGCACTAACTGCTGGATTCCACACTGCACCATCAAACACTTCCCAGGTTGCTGCAGAACTCCAGTCTCCATTTGCGAGAGATCTATAATCTCCAGCAGACTGCGCACTTAAATTGGTGCTAAGAAATGCAAAGAGCATTATTACACCAATTTTGGTAATAGATTTTTCCATTATTACACCTTTTAGTTTATGGATAATTAATGAATTAGAATTGGAATAAGAAGTAAAGAATTATGTTTATATCTGATAGTATGGAATAAAGGAAAGTCCTTTCCATAAATCAGATTGATAATAGGGTATTCTTCTGATTATAATGCGAACAATAATGAAAGTCTGTTAACGCTATCAAAGAGCTCAAAACTCGAGTAAGAATAATTTACTTCAAGGTCGTAATCTGATATTGAACTGAAAAGTCCGATACCTGCTGACCATGAAGCAAGATCACGGTTCGTTTGATAACCACCCCGCAAAGAGATCATACCAAGAAACTTGTATTCAAGTCCCATGTTAACTCTTTCTGAATAATTATTTTGATGCAGGAAATCTATTTCAAATGTAAGTAAGTTTTCGTCTGATATGTTTTCATCAACTACTTCCAGGAGATTTATAGCAGCACCAAAAGAAAACAGGAGGGGTAATTGTTCATCAATTTCTTCCCGTTTAATGTTCGTTGAAAAATTTCTGATGAACATTCCAAAATTAAATCCCTTAAAACCTGTTTGATATCTCACTCCCGCATCGATTGCAAAAATTGTTGCATCGTTATCTTTTGTAGTTCCTGAAAATATATTCTGTCCTAAGTTTTGCCCCACCAATTTAAAAGTAAAACCCATAGAAAATTCCTGAGTAATACTTTTAGCATAAGATAGTCCAACTACATAAGCTCCAACATTACTCACCAACCCATTATCTTTATAACCTAAAGGATAAAGATTTTCCTCAGATGGGCTAATTAAGCTTGTACCGTTTATTGTTCCATAATCAACGGTTATCAGGTGAGCACCTAAAGTACCAAATTCGGATAAATCCCATGCAACGGCTCCGCTGATATAATTTATATCTGCTATCCATTGAGTATAATTTAAATTTATATCAAAAGTTTTATTTAGTAGTGAAAGTCCCGCAGGATTATAGAACAAACTTTCTGATCCTTTACCTGTTGTGACATAGGCTTCACCCATTGCACATGCCTTTGATAAAGTACCGACTAATAAAAAGTTCATTGTACTCTGTGCAGTTTTATTCAAATCTGTTTGTGGAAATACAGGCAGGGAAATAATTAATCCAAAAAGAATAAAAGTTTGGAACTTTTTTGTAATCATTATAGAAATTTGAACATTTATCTTATAACAATAAATTTCTGAAAACTAGTTTCACCTGATGGCTTTTGAAACAAAGCAATGTAAAGTCCACTACTAATAACTTGCTGATTATCAGTTATCATATCCCAATACCTCAGTCCATTCTCATCAACTGGTTCGTCATGTTCTAAGGTTTTTATTAAATCACCATTCTCTGTATATATTCTGATTGTTACAGTCGGCGGAAGGTTATAAAAATTTATTACTCTTCCATTAATTCCTTCCTGGCCATATAACTCACGGACTAATGGATCATTAATGTTATATGGATTAGGTACTATTCTTATCTGAGACATATCTTCTGAAGAATGTTTTGGAGGTCGAACTGAATTTAAATTCGGTATTAAGAGCCGGCTGCTGTAAATAATTTTTCCTCTTGTTGTCGGATAAGCATCCGGATCGTTATCATCACTTTTTGCTTT
>JARRKK010000045.1:0-19544 GCA_037388105.1 Ignavibacteriaceae bacterium
AACAATGTATCAACAAGATGAACATTGTTAGGAAGAAGCGAAGTATGATTTGTTACTAAACCAATACGTTTGCCATTCAGTAATTCCAGATTTTCATTCAACAATACTTCATTGCCTAAAATTACTTTTTGATTTTCAGTTGCATTCTGGCAGCTAATATTTGAGATTGATAAAAGAAGGATAATAATGATAGTGTTAAACTTCATCTAACTTTTAAGAAAGTATTTTGAAGAAATTCTGAAAATTGGATTTTACTATTATTAGGCTTGTAATATCTAGTTTTACTTTTTGCTTATGAAATGTTCAGGAGTTCATCTCTGGAGAAAAAGTGTGCTATTTCTTTTTCAGCATTCTCATCTGAATCTGAGCCATGCACCGCATTTGATTGAATATCCTTAGCGTAAAGTTTTCTTATGGTACCTTCATCAGCTTTTACAGGATCAGTAGTTCCGATAATCTTCCGGTAATCTTCAACGGCATTCTCTTTTTCTAGAGCGATTGGTATGCAGGGACCAGATGTCATATACTCCACTAATTCACCAAAGAAGGGTCTTTCTTTATGTACGGCATAAAATCCTTCCGCTGAAGATTTAGTTAGGCGAGCCATTTTCATAGCGCTGATTTTAAAACCAGCTTTGATAATAATATCTATTATTGCACCTGCATATCCATTTGCTACTGCATCAGGTTTTATAATTGCTAATGTTTTATTACTCAAACTTTACTCCAATTCTTTTACAAAATTTTATTTTTTAAATCTTCATTTTTTTATTCTCGATTTTGAATTTTTATTAGAAGATTTGACAGATTTCTTCTTTACTTTTTCTAATGCAGCTTTCATTGTAACACCGATTTCTGCAGGGCTTTCAACAACTTTGATGCCTGCCTTTTTCATTGCAACCATCTTTTCGGCAGCAGTGCCTTTACCTCCGGCTATGATTGCACCAGCATGCCCCATCCGTCTTCCGGGTGGTGCAGTTCTACCGGCTATAAATCCAACAACTGGTTTTTTAACCCGCTTCTTAATATATGCAGCCGCTTCTTCTTCTGCTGTACCACCAATTTCCCCTAATGATATCCGTAAAATTGGAGCCAATAACCGGATCACCACCAATACCAATTGCTGTCGATTGTCCTAAGTTAACATCGACTAGTTGCTTAACTGCTTCATACGTTAAAGTCCCACTGCGTGATACCACTCCAATCTTTCCTTTTTCGTGTATAAATCCAGGCATGATACCAACTTTCGATTTCGCGGGTGAAATAACTCCGGGACAATTTGGACCAATTAGTATAACGTCTTTGTGTTTAATTGAGTTTTGAACCTTAACCATGTCCGAAGTGGGGATTCCTTCCGTTATGCAGACTATTACTTTAATACCAGCATTAGCTGATTCCAAAATAGCATCAGCGGCGAAAGCCGGAGGGACAAAAATAACTGAAGTATTTGCATTCTCCGCATTAACCGCTTCTTCAACGGTGTTATAAACCGGAATATTATCAAATTTAGTCCCGCCTTTTCCGGGTGTGACACCAGCGACTACTTTTGTCCCGTACTCAACCATTTGTTGTGTGTGATAAGAACCTTCACCACCAGTTATGCCCTGAACTACCAAACGCGTTTTTTTATCGATTAAAATACTCATAAAATATCATATCCTGAGTGTAACATTATTGGAAAATAAACGCACAAATTTAATGAATTTGTTTGAATTATCATCTTTATACATAGAACAATAAAAATCCAGGTAGATTTATTTGGTTGAGTATTGATTCTTATTGAATTTTAATTATAATTATTGCATTAGCTAGTCAAGAATGAGGGCCACAAGTGCTATATATACTGGGGTTAAGGTTAGTCGAACATATTTCTTGTTGAATTTATATCGCTTATCAAAGGTTGGGGAGAACTTAATCGTAATCTGCTGACATATTAAATCTCATAGGAGTGACACACTTTACAGATTAGGGGAAAATGGTTTTGAAACCATTGAACTAAAGCTCGAATATAAGTGGTCTCAATTAATCTTTACCCGATGAATTATATACAGGTGTAACAATTTGTAAAACAATAGAGGGCGTTGTATTACAATGAAAAGGTGTGCGAATAATAGATTATACTTCTTTGTCAGCAGAATGAATGCAATAATAACTGCATTCACACTTGCTACATTTCTTACCATTTTTTCAACAACCAGTGCACAGCAAGAAATTGTAATCAGTGGGAAAGGAATTGATCCGTTACTTAATAATGCAGGAGTTCCTGATCAAGTCTATGAAGTATGGCAGGGAACTAACCTTTTAGATACCGATACTTCAAATCTAAATGGAAATTACATCTTAAAAATTTCTCAATACGAATTAAGTAACTCCTCAAACACTAGCACTGATTATAGTTTAAGTCATAACTATCCTGAACCTTATTTGGAGAAGACTAAATTAGATCTAGTCATACCAGATATTACAACAATTAAAATAGAAATATTCAATATACTTGGGCAAAGAGTCGGAGACGGCAAACTTTTTCAGTCTTTCCTGGAAATTATTGGTTAGATATTAGTGGATTGTTTGTGAATGGAATTTATTTTGTGAGAGTTGTTTCCATGCAACACAGTATGGTTGAAAAAACTTTAAGGCTGAATGAATACTCCAATATTTCTAAATTACATCTTAGTAAACAAGTTCCAAATAATTTATACAATGAACCCGTTATAACCATCACACAAGTAACTTCCCACAATTTTGTAAACAAAGTAAAGGAAGAGCTTACAATCAAAGTAAGAAGCATCGGATTAATACAATATAAAGATGATTTAGTGAATGTGACATCAAAATCCCAGATTCTCAATTTCGAAAGAATGAGGATTTGAGTTTGTGAGAAGGGTATATATAAGATTTAAGCTTATTAAAGGTTCATATTTTACTACCTTCTTTAGCCTATCACATTTTTAACAAAGTTTCCTAACTTTTCTTATCCTCAACTTTACCCGAATCTTTATCGGCATGCTTTATTTCATCCTCTACCTCTTTCAATCCTTTTTTGAATTCACTCATTCCTTTGCCAAGACCTTTTGCAAGCTCGGGTATTTTCTTCGCACCGAAAAGAATTAAAATTACGAGTAGGATTAAAATAATTTCGCCAGCGCCAAGGTTACCAAACATTTTATCACCTCTTAATTAAAAATATTATTTACAATCGCATTAAAAATTAATTGTCCGTCCGTTTTATTCAATACAGGATCACAACTTCTCTCCGGATGTGGCATCATTCCAAGCACATTACCATTTTTGTTAACTATCCCTGCAATATTTTCAACTGATCCATTGGGATTATTATTTTCAGAAACTTGCCCTTTTTCCGAACAATATTTAAACACAATTTGATTATTATACTTCAATTCATTTAATGTGTCATCATCGACAAAGTAATTTCCTTCACCATGAGCGATCGGAATTTTTAATACAGTTCTATCCATAATTCCACGTGTGAAATTGCTATTATTATTCTCAATCGTAAGATAAACATCTTTACACACAAAGATTGGAGAAATATTTTTTAACAAAACTCCCGGTAGCAACCCTGCCTCAAGTAAAATTTGAAATCCGTTACATATGCCAATAACAATACCACCTTTATTTGCAAAATCAATAACAGAATTCATGATAGGTGAAAAGCGTGCAATCGCGCCGGTACGTAAATAGTCACCGTATGAAAATCCACCAGGTAGAATTATTACATTACTTTCTTTCAAATTTTTATCCTTATGCCAAAGAAAGTTTACTTCAAATCCAAGAATTTTATTCAGTGCATAGTATGCATCATGGTCACAATTAGATCCAGGGAAAACAACAATACCAAATTTAACACTCTTCATTTAACTTCTTCCATCGTATATTCATAGTCTTCCATTATAGGGTTTGAGAGAAGATTTTTGCAGTAAAGATTTACCTCATTTTCAGCTGCGGATTTATCATTAACATTAACATCAAACTCAATCAATTTGTCTATTCTTGTATTTTGTATATTTGTTAACCCTAAGTGTTTTGCTCCAATTTCCACAGCTTTTCCCTGGGGATCCAGGATTGAAGCTCTTCTTTTGATAAGAACTCTTACCTTATACAATCTTTTCACTCCTTAACCTAGTGTGGATATTTTTTGTAAGAAATTATTCAATTAGTACGATTTTTAATCAGATAATAAATGTGGCGAAAAATACCTATTACGATTAATAAAACAAAAGAATAGAACAATCCTTTAGTGTATGCAAAAAGCACTAATAACAGTGCAATTAGAAGAAATACAAAATGAAATGGTTTTTCTTTTATTCCTTCCAGAGAAAACTTTGGGAATGTTTCATATCTAATATTACTGATCATTAGGTAGGAAATAATAATTACAAGTGGAATAATAAATTTTGAGTAAGGCTGTGCAAAACCATCATAATAAAATGCAAGAACGAAAGATGTTATTGTTAATGCCGAGGAAGGAATAGGTAATCCCAGGAAAAAAGGTTTTTCAAAACCAACCAGCTGAACATTAAATCTTGCTAATCTAAATCCTCCGGCAAGCAACGGTAAAGAACTTAAAATTACACCGATGCTATCAAACTGATAAAAATATGTTGAGTATATTAAAAATGACGGTGCACAACCGAAACTAACTATATCGGATAATGAGTCAAGCTCAATACCTAATTCAGAACTGGATTTTGTTAGCCGGGCTACCAAACCATCTAAAGCATCAAATCCTGCAGCAATTACTATTAACCAGGCAGCATAGTTGTAATTGCCGTTACTAGCTGTTATGATTGATAGAAAACCGCAGAACATATTCATTGCGGTAAAAAGATTTGGGATAATTGAAGGTGTGATGGTGCAATAACATCCACACGGCTGCCAAATTTTATCATTCCGAACCTTTCACCAATCTTCACTTTATCTCCTACGGTTAGCTCGTTTACAATTCTGCGTGCAACAAATCCGGCAACCTGAGTAAAGAATATTTTGCCGTTTATATTTGTAATTCCTAATTCATTTCTTTCGTTCAGCTCACTAGCTTTATCTTCGAATGCAGCTATATATTTTCCTTCAAAATATTCAATAAAATCGACTTGTCCTGTAATAGGAACTCTGTTCACGTGAACATTCAATGGTGACATAAAGATTGAGACTTGATTGGCTCTTCCATTGATAAACTTGTTACCATCAACTTCTTTTACAAATAAAACTCTCCCATCAGCGGGTGAAACAACTACATCATCTCTTTTGGGTGCGTTACGTTCCGGGTCTCTAAAAAAATAAAGAGTGAAGGCTAGTAGAAGAATAGCTATAGTCATTAAACTAATCCTGGCAATATTATTATTTAAGAAGATAGCCAGAACAATGATCAGAAATGAAATAATGGCAGTTATACCAATTGTCGTGTATCCATACTTGGTAAACATACACTAAGTGTTGGTCAGGTTAAAGAGGAAATCAGTATACTTTCTCATTTCGCTTGAAGTATTTAAGGAGTATGGATTCACCCAACCGTTAGTATTTCCATCCGGAAAAACCTTTAAACTAAGTGGAGAAAAATCGTCAACAACGTAAATCTTGCCATCATGTCGTCCAAAACTGCAGGTAAATTCAGCAACAGTTTCGTTTCTTCTTGCAAAAAATGCCTTCAGTACTGCATTTACTTTTGAGCAGATGCGGCTGATTAGTTTAAGATCTTCTATGGTACACAGATCAAAGGCAATCAAATGACTTTCAGAAACAAGTGAATTTTTTGAACTTCCATAATGATATTCAATAATCGGCGGTTCAAGAGGTAATGCTTCCTTTATAGAAAATAATTTTGCCGTTCTTTTATCTGCAGCATTAAATATTTTGATTGAGAAAGGAAGTTGTTGGAATTTAATATATACCAACGTATTCTCTTGATGTTCTTTTACATAGGCGCAGGGAATCTGGTATTCCTTCAAATAGTTATAAAAAAACGAATTTACCGAGGCAAACTTTTGACCTAAATCTTTAACCTTTGCCCTTTTATTTTTTTGAGGGGAAAAATAATCAGGGTATTCAACCATCAAATAATTTTGATCGTCAAAGGGTAAGTAATTCTTAATTCGTTGAGCTATCATCTACTAATTATTAGTTGTAAAATATCCTTATACAAGAAATCAGAAACAGAAATTATAAAATTAAAGTATATAAAGTCAATCGATTATATTATATTTGCAACGAAATTAAACAGAAATTGAATTATTAAAATTAGGAGGGAAATGAATGAAAGGTGGAATGCAGGGAATGTTAAAACAAGTGCAAAAAATGCAGGCTGAGATGCAAAAAGTCCAGAGTGAACTTCGAAATTTGACTGTAAGTGAAGAAGCGGGTGGCGGAATGATAAAAGCAACCGCCAATGGTAGTAAAGAATTGATTTCAGTAGAAATTGACCCGCAGGTCATTAATCAGGAAGAAAAAGAGATCCTGGAAGATTTAGTGGTTGCTGCCGTGAATAAGGCACTTACATCTGCTGGGAAAATGGCTGAAGAAGAGATGGCAAAAGTTACAAAAGGGATGATTCCCCCCGGTATGAATATTCCAGGATTATAGCTTTGCAAATAGCCCAACCATTAACAATTGCGATTGAGGAACTCAGTAAACTACCAGGTATAGGTAAGAAAACTGCCCAGAGACTGGCAATTTTTATGTTAAAAATGGATGAGGAGCGTCTCGATAGTTTATTAAGGTCTATAAAGGAATTAAAAACTAAAATTAAATTTTGTAAACGGTGTTATAATTTATCAGAAGAAGAATTATGTGAAATTTGTAAAAGTAATAAGCGTGATTCGAGTTTAATCTGTGTCGTTGAAGAAGTAAGTGATGTTTGTGCTATTGAAAAAACTAATGAATTCAATGGTAGATACCATGTTCTTGGTGGAGTCCTTTCCCCACTTACAGGAGTTACGCCTGATTCACTCAGGATTAAGGAATTGCTCAAGCGATTTGAGAATGAAGAAATTAAAGAAGTAGTTCTTGCTCTAAATCCCGATACCGAAGGAGAAACATCCTCACTTTATATTGCCAAATTACTTAAACCAATAGGAGTAAAAGTCACTCGTATTGCAAGAGGTCTACCCATTGGTGGAGATCTTGAATTTGCCGATGAAGCAACAATTGGTAGGGCGATGATCAGTAGAATTTCTCTCTAGTTATGGAATGGTATAAGCATTGGTTTAACTCTAAAGAATATCTAAATGTTTACAAGCACCGTGATGAAAAAGAAGCCGAAGAGCTTGTAAAACTTGTATTTGATAATATTTCATTATCCAAAAATAGTCACATTCTTGACCTCGCCGCTGGTTTTGGCAGACACGCGATTCTATTTGCAAAACTAGGCTATAATGTAACTGCAGTAGATCTAAGCGAAAACTTGTTATCAATAGCAAAAGAAAATGCCAAATCGGAAGGGATTCATATTAATTTTGTTCATTCCGATATAAGGAACTTTAATCCTGACTCACAATATGATTTAATAGTTAATCTTTTTACTAGTCTGGGCTATTTTGAAGAGGATGAAGAAAACTATTATATCTTAAGAAAAGTTTTTGATATACTCTCAACAGGTGGTTTTTTTGTTTTAGATTATTTTAATAAGAATTTTGTTGTAAAAAATATTGTAGCAAAAACAGTTGAAGAGATCGATGACAGCGTTATTACTCAGCATAGATTTATCGAAGGAGAACGAATCGTTAAGGAGATAACAATTGATAAGGAAGGAAAAGTTAACAAATATTATGAGTCAGTCAGGATGTTTAGTAGTAATGAGTTAATTAAAATGATTCAAAAGTTGGGATTTAAGAATTTAAGAACCTTTGGAGATCTAAGTGGAAATCCATTTGAACTTGAATCTTCACCTAGAATTATTATTATTGTGAATAAGTGAAGTATTGGGTTTACATATTGTTGCTGTTGATGCTGGTAAGGTGTGAGCTTTTTACTACCAGGGAGGCAGAACCTCCGGATGAATCAAAATCAAGTTATGAGGATGCGTTTGAGAGAGAAACGGTTATACAAAATTTAATAAATGCATTCTACGATAAAAATACTGATGATTATTTAAAATGCTTTTCTAACCTAAATTTTATAAACAGACGATTCCAATTTATTCCTTCAAGTACAGCACTAACGAGGTATACTGTATGGAATGATTGGAATTTAAGCTCAGAAGTGCAATGTTTCAATAATATGAAAACTTTGGTTCCGGATGATTTTCCTATTAGTCTTTCTCTATCCACCTCAGCAAATTCTTTCAGTGTTATCGGCGATAGTTTAATATATACATCTGGGTATACTATTGATGTGCCACAAAGAAACGGTGATCCACTAAACTTTCAGGGTAATGTGCAATTCTCAATGTTGCGAGATTCCAGGTCAATTTGGGTAATTTATTTTTGGAAAGATAATGCCATTGAAGATAAACCTAGCTGGAGCGATTTGAAAGGAACTCTGTATTAATAGGATAGTTCAAATAATTTCTCCGCTCCTCTTACTTCTTATAATTAAAGGATGTACAAACCCATTTGCACCAGCATATGATGAAAATGTTGGTGACAATCAATTTTCAATATCTGACCAAAAAACAATTGAAGGGGTTTTTCAAAATTTTCAGTATTCATATACTGTTAAAGATACTTCGATTTATGGCAATCTGTTAGCACCCGATTTCATTTTTACATACAGGGATTATGAGCAAGGATTTGATGTGTCATGGGCACGAGATGAAGATATGACAACTACGAATGGATTGTTTCAAAATACGGATAGATTGGATTTAATATGGAACAATGTTGTTCTTAGTACACAAGATTCGGCTTTTGCAAATATAGTTAGAGGGTTCAACTTAAACATAACATTTAATCCTACAGATGTTGTACGTGTTGATGGAAGAGTTAATGTCTCACTTAGGAAAGACCAAGTTACTAAAGTTTGGCGGATAGACAGATGGATAGATGAATCGAATTTTTAGTTATTGTTTATATTTGCTGTAGAAAATTCTAAAGGTATGTAATGGTAATATTTTGGATCAAGGAAGCAATCAAATCAATTGGAAGAGCAAAATATTCTTTTCTATTAACTCTCATTTCACTAACAATTGCTGTAATCCTTATCGAAGCTTCAATTATGGCTTTACAACTCTCAAACATATTCCAAAACAAGTTAAAGAATAATATTAACATCAGTGTTTTTATAAAAGATCCGTTTAATCAAGATGACATAAAAAACTATAACTCCATATTAACTGAAAAAGATTTCATTAAGTCAGTTAAGTTTGTCAGTAAGGAAGAGGCAGCATTAAATTTTATCAACGAGACTGGTGAAGATTTCAGGGATATCCTAAATTATAATCCGCTACCGGCTTCATTTGTTGTTCAGCTAAACACTGATGTTGTATCAAAAGATTCACTAGATTACGTGATGAGCAATCTAACAAAGCTAACTTTTGTCGATGAAGTGATTTTCAGGAATAAATTTGTCTACCGTCTTCTTTCATATCTTGATGCCGGGAAAAATTATCTGTTTATCGTAACCGGTCTCTTAATTTTTATTGCTGTTTATCTGGTGTATAGTACAATCAAGTTGATCACTAATACCAGGATGGTAGAACTTGAAACTATGAAATTAGTCGGTGCCAAACTATCTACCATAAAAATGCCTCTTTTACTCAATGGATTATTTACCGGATTTTTGGCAAGTTTAGTATCGATTGTGATATATTATTTTGTATCGACACAAGTAAGCCAGTATCAACTAATACAAAAGTTTATTGTTGCAAATAAGTATTTTTATTTATTAAGTTTATTCGCTATAGGTCCCACTCTATGCCTGATAGTAACATTATTTGCCCTCCGCAAACTTACATTAAAGATTTGATGCAGGTACATAATTTATTAATTTTAATATCCTTAATTTAATATGAATACTATTTCTAATTCCTTTCCACGTAAGTATAATTGATATTGACTTCTACTAAAATATACGTGCGATTTTTATTTTTTGTTTTCTTAACATTTAACTTTTCTGTTGCGCAGGATTTATCAGGCTCACCTGAAGGCTTATTTTCTGTTCCAACCGGTCAAGGACAATCTAGTCAACAAGGATTTAGTAATGTTGAAGGAACCGAAGGAAGCGTTAATCCAAATGAATATTTTGTAGGACCTGGAGATAGAATATTTGTTTCTATTAGCGGTTTGCGAGAAACTGTTTTCACACTGAATATTAACCCGGAAGGATGGACTTACATACCTCAGGTTGGTGGTGTTGATTTAAATAATATAACATTGGCCGATGCAAAGGTAAAATTAGAGGAATCTATAAAACGATATTACAAAGACGTTAAAATCTATATCTCATTAGTTGGATTTAAAAGAATAAGGGTTTCGTTGATCGGCGATGTTAATAAACCATCAAACATTATTATTTATGCAACTTTGAGGTTAATGGATCTGATTTCTATGTCTGGAGGATTGAGTGAAAGTGCTGATATTCGTAACATAAAAATAATTTCAATAGAGGATTCAGTTAAAGTTTATGATTTATTAGCTTTTCAAAGATTTGGAAATTTAAAGAATAATCCTTTGTTGAGAGAGGGTGATATTGTGTTGGTTGATAGAGCAGATAAGTCTGTCAGCATATCTGGTGAAGTAAAGTATCCTGGTGATTACGAATTTGTTGAAAATGAATCGATTTATGATCTAATTCAATTTGCAGGTGGATTTTTAACTAAAGCATTGACAGATACCATAGAGGTTGTAAGATTCGATGAAAAAGGTGTTTACCAGAGAAGTGAATTTTTTAGCCTGGATTCATTAAAACAAAACGAACTTTATTTGCGTAACAAAGATCATGTTATTGTTAGAGCTAAACCAGAATATCTGATTGAACTATTTGTAAAAGTTGATGGATATGTCAGGTACCCAGGATTATATAGGATTGATGAAGATGAAACTACATTATCAGATATTATCAAAGAAGCTGGAGGTTTATTAGACAACGGATCATACACTGAGGCAACATTGACCAGAACATTGAACGTAAGTAGTTACGATCCGGAATTTGAAAGGCTGAAAATAATTCCACGCGTGGACATGACAGATGATGAATACGCATATTTCAAGGCAAAATCTCGGGAGAGAGCAGGCAGAGTTGTAGTGAATTTTTATGATCTTATCGTTAATGGAAATAAAACTGAAGATGTAACTTTATATCGGGGAGATCTGATCAAAGTTCCGGAAAAGAAAAATTACGTTACCCTTTTAGGACAGGTGGTAAATCCTGGTAATATTGAATATAATCCCGAGTATAGTGTTCAAGATTATATTAATATTGCCGGTGGATTTGGGTGGCGAGCTCTTGAAGGCGATGTGAGAGTTATTAAGGCCCTAACAGGTGAATGGATAGATGCCGATGATGTAAAATCGCTTGAGCCCGGTGATACAATCTGGATACCTGAAGATCCACCACCACCAAAATTCTGGGATGTATTTATGGATGCACTAACAATAGCCGCACAATTAGCGGTAATTATAGTTGCGGTTACTGGATTAATTGTAGCTTCTCGGTGATAATATGACATTTCATGATATTGTACATACAATCCTCCTGAATAGAAAGCCAATAATTAAAATTACAATTATAACTTCCTTCATTGTGTTCCTCATTCTGCTTTTAATCTATCCAATATCATACAGGGCGCCGGTTACAATTTTACCCCCTTCAGAGCAGGACCAAATGGGCGGATTGCGAGGTTTAGTATCCGGTGGTGATATATCATCTAGCTTATTGTTTGTGGGGATGGCTCAAACTAGTTCTCAACTTCATATGGAGATTTTAAATAGTCGTTCTGCAGCTGAACATGTAGTAAGGAAACACAATCTAAAGGAATATTACAATGCGGAAACAATTTATGACGCATGTAATGATTTAAGAGATCATCTTGAAACTGAGCTATCTAAAGAAAAGGTTATTACACTTAGTGTAAAAGTGTCGACGGGATTATTTCCATTATTCTCAGCTGATCTCGATTCAACTAAGAGATTCGCAGCTATACTGGCAAATTCCTATGTAGAAGCACTCGATAAAATTAATAGTGAAAAAATTTCTTACAAAGCAAAGCGGGCAAGAGAATATATTGAAAAACAGATTCTGTTAACGAAAGAAATGCTTTATACTGCAGAAGAAAATATGATGAAATTCCAGCAAGAAAATAAGACTATATCACTGTCGGAACAGTTGAAGTCAGCTATTGAAAGTTCAGCTGAGATTAAATCAGAATTGATGCAAACAGAAATTGAAATCGGGTTGGTGGAAACCAACTTACGTGAAGATAGTCCTGCAATGATCTCCTTAAGAAAAAAGTTATCTGAGTTAAAAAAGGAATATGATAAATTCAAAATAGGAACAGAGGATTATCTGCTTGCGTTTAAAGATGTTCCTGAACTAAGTAAAAAGTTCGCAAATCTTTTACGAGAAGTAAAAATTCAAAATGAAATTTACCTTCTACTACAACAGCAATATTATAAAGAGAAAATTCAAGAGAATAGGGATCTCCCAACAATAGAGGTTTTAGATGAGGCAATTCCCCCTTTGAAAGCCTCCGGACCCAGGTTAATATTTTCAACCGGGCTGAGCGGTATATTTACATTTTTAGTTATATCGCTCTACTTTGTGTTACGAGATAAAAAAATCTTACCATTTAGAAGAGATAATAGAAACTAGATGAAAACCGCTGTGGTTGCTGGTGGAGCAGGATTTCTGGGTTCACATCTATGTGATAAGTTACTAAACGAGGGATTTAAGGTTATTTGTATTGATAATTTAATCACTGGTAGCACAGATAACATATCTCAACATGCTGGTAATGAGAATTTTTCATTTATAAAACACGATATTACAAATTATATTTATCTTCCAGATAAAGTAGATTATATTTTACATTTTTCTTCACCTGCAAGTCCCATAGATTATTTACATCTTCCAATCCAAACACTTAAAGTAGGATCGTTAGGTACTCACAAAGTTTTGGGTTTAGCAAAGGAAAAAGGTGCAACATTTTTATTAGCTTCTACTTCGGAAGTTTACGGTGATCCCGAAGTTCATCCGCAGAAAGAAGATTACTGGGGTAATGTTAATCCGATTGGCCCAAGAGGAGTGTACGATGAAGCAAAACGATTTGCTGAGGCTTTAACAATGGCTTATCATAGATACCATGGTGTCGATACAAGGATCGCCAGAATTTTCAACACATATGGACCACGTATGCGCCCTAATGACGGAAGAGCATTGCCCACGTTTATTGATCAGGCATTAAAAGGGAAAGATATTACTGTGTTTGGAGACGGAGCGCAAACAAGAAGTTTTTGTTTCGTTTCAGATCAAATAGAAGGGTTATATAGATTGTTAATTAGCAGCGAAACGGAACCAGTAAATATTGGAAACCCAGATGAAATTACCGTTACTCAGATTGCAAAAGAAATTATCGAGCTAACTAAAAGTAGTAGTAACATTGTTTATAAAGATCTTCCAATTGATGATCCTAAAGTACGCCAGCCTGATATAACTAAAGCCATGCAAGTGCTTGGATGGAACCCGAAAGTAACCCGATTGGAAGGTTTAAATCTCACTTTAAATTACTTTAAAGAAATGATTCAAAATTAACTTACGGATTTGATCAGTTTCAGATAAATAAGTTTGTAATTAATTAAAAATATAATTATTTAATTAACTAATGGTTAATGTGCCCACTTTGTAAATCAAAACAGCATTCTATTATCGGCAGACCAGGTATCGATGCTAAAGCAAAACAAGTAATCAAAAAGGATTACAATATTGTTCAATGTAATAATTGCGAATTCTATTATGTTGATCCTTTAATTAATCTTAATGATGATGAATGGAAATTTTTATATGGCGATGAATATTTTGAAGGATATACCAATTGGCATTTAAAGAGAAGGGCGCGTGATAGAGCTCAAAGAATTGCAAAGCTCCAAAAATTTGTAAATCATAAAGTTGAGAATTTTTTAGATGTTGGTTGTGGTGAAGGCTATATGCTTTTGGAAGCGCACAACAAGAACTGGCAAGCGGTTGGATTAGATATAACTGATAATAGAATTAAGGAAGCGAAAGCGGAAGATATAAAGTTTGTAAACTCGAATTTAATATCAGCAAATTTTCCAGCAAATCATTTCGATTGTATTTATCTCGATTCAGTAGTAGAACATGTTTTGGATCCATTGGACCATTTGATCGAATTGGAGAGAATTTTAAAACCAGGCGGGGTTGCATATATCGGGGTTCCGAATGAAGATTCCCTTCAGAACGATATGAGGAAAATGGTCTATAAATTAAAAGGGAATGCTGATATTGCTTCGAAAATAAAACCTTTTTCATCTCCATATCATGTCAGTGGATTTAACAAATCGTCTTTAAAATATGCAATAAATAAGTCAACATTATCAATTTTAGAGTTAAGGAATTTTGCAAACCGGGCTGTATTCCTGAGTTCAAAATTTCCCTCTGCTCAATTTTTGCAAAACGTTGCTCTTACTTTTCTATATTTTATTGCAATGATAATAAGACGTGAGTATTATTTTGAAGTATATGTTCAAAAGAATTAATGCAAAGATTCTTTAATAAAATATTTTCTCTTTTTGGAATTTATAATTGGATCAAATTATTCAGAGACAGATATTTTAAAAATCCGGTTCAAAGAGAATTTAATGATAGACTAAAAAGCTTTTATTCAGGATTACTTAAACCTGGAGATTTGTGCTTTGATGTCGGGGCGAATTTTGGATATCGAACTGAGACATTTCTTAAACTGGGTGCTAAAGTAGTTGCTGTAGAGCCTCAACCTCAGCCAGCAAAATTCCTAAAAATGAAATTCAAAAATGATATAGTACTAGTTCAAAAAGCATTAGGTGATAAAAACGAAATTAAACCAATGCTGATTAGCAGCGCCAATGCATTGTCGTCCCTATCAGAAGACTGGGTCAGTGCAGTAAAAAATGATAGGTTTAAATCAGAATCGTGGAATAAAAAAATCGATGTTGAAGTTACTACATTGGACAATCTGATTGACCAGTATGGCGTTCCGGAGTTTTGTAAGATTGATGTGGAGGGATATGAGTACGAAGTGTTGCGTGGATTAACAAAACCGGTTCAGTTACTATCTTTTGAGTATACTATTCCTGAATTTACCGACAGGGCAATCAAGTGCCTTAATTATTTAAGTGATTTGGGAGATATGATATGCAATTACTCACCGGGTGAATCTTTAAAGTTTGGTTTAGATGATTGGTTAAAACCGGAAGTGTTTATACCAATTTTTAAAGAATTACCAAACAAAAATATAATTGATGGAGATATATATGTTAGATTCACTTGATTGGATCGATTCTACATAAAAGTGGTAAAAAACCAATCAGCTATCCCTTCATTGAACTTATAGAAATTGAATGAAATCTAAAGTAATTACAACTATTGGCAAAGCCACAGTGCTTCTTACCTTATTGACAATTCTAAGTAAGATAATCGGATTATTTAGAGAGATGATATATGCCAGAAACTTTGGATTGACTTCACAATTTGATTTGTTTTTAGTGAGTGCCGTAATACCGATTGTAATAAATACATCACTAGTTTATTTAGGGCAGCATTATTTTATTCCGGCATACAACCGTGCTAAATTAATTTCTGAAGAAGAGGCAAAAATTTTCTTTAGAACCACGTTTTGGATTTTCATTTTTGGGCAAATAACAGGAAGAGAAATCTTTTTATTACTTTTAATTACTATACCTGTCAATGCTGGTATGTTTATAATAGCAGCGTACCTGCAGGCTAATTTCCGTTTTGTTTATCCCGCGATTACCCAGATTATAATGAATATAATATTAATAACATTAATTATAACCTTTACGGATATTTTTGAAATATTTGTATTACCCCTTGCTTTTTTAATTGCTTATTCGTCTGCTTTTATAATAATTATTATTCCGGTACGAAAGATTGTTAATTTTAATTTCTCAACAATCTTAAGTTTTAAACAGAAATTAACGGATATTCAAATTATTGTCTCACTTATTTTCATTGAAGGGCTATCACTTTCCTACATTCTTATTGATAGATATTTCTTTGGTGATATACCACCCGGAAGTATTGCAGCTTTGAACTATGCCCTTATAATATTTGCACTTCCCGTGTCAATTTTCTCCATACCATTAATCACAACATTCTTCTCGAAATTTTCAAAGTCGTCATTAAATGATAATGAACAGTTAGAAATAGATTTTAAGAAGGCAGTGAAAATAAATATTTTTATTCTGTTACCGGTTAGTATTGTGTTATTATTTTGGGGTGATTTTTTTATTCAACTTTTTTATCAGAGAGGTAAATTCACTGCTGCTGATACATTCCTCACGCATACAATACTTCAGTATTATGCAGTTAGTTTAGTTTTCTTTTCAAGTTACCTGGTAATTGTTAAACTGCTGTATAGTGTTAATAAATATAAAAATGTACTAATTATTTCAGTAATAGCTTTTGTGTTAAAAATTATTTTCAATTTTACATTTGTAAATACCTGGCAACAAAATGGACTGGCATTATCCACGTCGCTGGTTTATATATTTTTATTTATAATTGGTTCATTCTTAGTAGTAAAAATTTTAAATATAAAAAACAGATATTTTCTATTGGTGGACATATTATATTTTACCATAAATGCGATTGTATCATACTCAGTTAGCCTTATTTATTCTAATGCATATAGCGATCATGGAATTTTTGGTGAAATAAGTTCGTTGTTTGTGTTCATAGTTGTCTATATAGTTAATTCGATTTTATTATCAGATGAGGAATTTAAAATTATTAAGAACTCTCTAAATTCTTTTATGGTTAGCAAATCCAGTACTGGCTAATTTTATTTTGTTTTGAATGCTAAGTAAAACTCAAAATTAATTTATTAAATCATTATCATGAACTGTGAATTCTAATTATTGATATTGTTCTTATTAAATAGATACTCTTTATCATCCGTATTCTAAGCTGCTAAATACAATTTAATTTATTGATGATGTGCCAATCTGAGTAACTTTTATAAAAATTAGTATGGTTATCACGAGCTAATTTAGTACACATTATAAATAGCACACCAATTTGAAGACCACAGCAAATAATGAAATACTAGTTTGTATATTAACACAATCCAACAATTGTATAATTTCTAAAATCATACGACGTTTTTTATTCGTATTGATATTAAATTGTATTATTATAAATATTATCTTAAATCTTGATGCGATTTGGCGACTTTAAAAATTTTGTTAATAAAGCTTTAGTCTTTTTCAAACCGGAATCTGCTAATTATTGGCATACTGTAACTAATTGTCAGATCTCTTCACAACCGATAAAGTTAGGACAATATTATTTAGACTTTTCTTCAAAAATAGAATATCCTGGAAAATTAGACTCAAGTGGGATACCATTATATAGTCATTTTGGAGGTAACCATTTCTATCATCCCATTGTCATTTGTCAGTACGCCTTCGGCCTATTTGAAGAATTTTATAAATCCGAATTGAAAAACATCAATTTGAGAGATAAATTTTTAAATCAAGCTGATTGGTTAGTTGAGAATTCAATTGAATGGAAAGCAAATGGTAGAATGTGGGAACTCCTTTATGATATCCCTGAATATAATTTAAAGCTACCCTGGTTATCGGCGTTAGCACAAGGTGAAGCAATATCCGTTTTAACTAGAGCACACCAAATTACTTCTGATCAAAAATACTTAACTATAGCTGAGAAAGCGTTGAAACCATTTACAGCATCTGTAAAGGACGGGGGACTGGTTAATGAATTCAAAGGGAATATTATCTATGAAGAGTACCCATCCCCCACAAGAGCAGTTGGGGTATTAAATGGTTTTATTTTTTCTTTATTTGGATTGTATGATTTGGATATTATTTATTTGACTTTCCTAACAAGTATAGTTCTTCATTTACCTATCACAGACTGGTTACAGAGCAAATTAAAGCATTGTATTTCATAACGGGAGAAAAAACTTTTGAGACATATTATATCCGATGGAATAATTTTAGCGATAATTCCTTAAATAGAATAAAAGCTCTGGTAAGCAAATCATTATACGCTCATAAATTCAAAGCTTGATAAATTTTGCAAAGCATAACAGAAAAAGTAAGCAGTAACAGTATCATTTATTTTATATTCAAAACAAGCCTGAATCTATTCTTTCTTTTTACTCGCAAATTAATTAAACCACTTACTGAAAATACCGGGAATGTAGTAATTATTGCTTTGCATAAATTAGGTGATACAGTGTTTACTATACCTGCTATCAGTACAAACAAGGTCTCACTGATGTTAATTTCTGCGATATTGAACACAAGCACTTTTACTTCAATGGCCGTTGTGCAAATAGTAAGGCTAGGAAAAAGTTAAAAGCAACAAGGCCTGAAATAATTATTGATATTACAGGAGTTATGACTTCAGCTACCTTGATATTTAATTCCAGAGCAAATGAGATTATTGGGTTTAATAGGGAACATTTTAAATCAATATATACCCACTACTCTCCGAAAAAGGAAATACCACATTTGTCAAAAATGTATTTTATAGCAATACAACAATATATTAGTATTTCAGATTATATTACTGGCAATGGTTTTCCAATTCAAAGTAATCCTACAGGTAGTATATTAATTCAACCATTTGCTGGTTGGAAAGCAAAGGAATGGAATTTTAATAAGTTTGTCGCTCTTGGAAAACATCTTGCAGAAACCTGTAAAATCGATTTTATTATACCAGGGAATATGAAAAATAGTTCGGAAGCTATTGCAATTCACGATGAAGGATTAAATATTATTGAAACATTCACTACCGATGACTTAATCTCAAAATTGAAAGAAGCAAGTTTACTCATTGCTAATGATTCTGGTCCAATTTATATCGCCGGATTACTAGGTATTCCTACTTTTACTATATTCGGTCCAACAAATCCTTTGTTTCATAATCTCGGTGGAAAATATCACAGATTTATCCAAAAGAAATTATATTGCTCACCATTGGAAAATGAGAAACAATGCTTTACTAATGGAGGTCGTGTTGGTTGTCCTAGTTTTGAATGTATGCATCAACTTAGTTTAAATGAGGTTAAAAATAAAGTTGAACAATTTATTATTGAATTAAAGTTAAATGGTTCATCCGAATAAAATTATTTTAAGCAATGAATCTTACCACAACACATAATTATAATATTAAATTTTATCTATTTTCGATTCTAATTGCTGCAACCATTGTAATTGTATTACCAGTATTACCACAACTTATTATACTCCCTTTCTTCGTTCTGCTTTATTTCGTTTACCGCGAGAACTTTATGATATTAATCGTTATCCTCGCCTTTGTAACGGCAACAGGTTTTATCCTTGAAGAGAAGCGCTCACTTGTAAATTTACTTCTGATTTCCATAACAGGTG
>JARRKK010000046.1:0-4450 GCA_037388105.1 Ignavibacteriaceae bacterium
GAATATTCTAAAACCTTTCTTAATATTGAAGATGTTTTAATCGCAATCCCATCATCCGAAAGTCCGACTGCACCTGCTTCTGCTAACTCAGCAATTGGTGAAAGTATCTCACCTTCACGACCAACTGTTGCTGCTCCAATCGGATACACATCAACAAGGTGACTTTTTGCTTGTTCCTTTATGAACTTCACTATTTCGGCAGAATCAATAGCTGGTTTTGTATTAGGCATACAAGCGATTCCAGTGAAACCACCATTTGCAGCTGCATTAGATCCGGTAACGACCGTTTCCTCATCTTCTCTCCCCGGTTCCCGCAGATGAACATGCATATCAAAAAATCCGGGAACAACATATTTACCCTGTAAATCATAAACTTTAGCATCTTTTGTTTTTATGTCGCCAATTTCAGCGATGATCCCATTTTCCAATAAAACGGAAGTATTTTTTTGATCAATATTTTGATCTGGATTATAGAGATTAACATCTTTAAGTAGAAGTTTCATGCAAATCCTTAATTAAGTGTGCCGAGTAAATATAGAACCGCCATTCTAACCGCCACACCGTTAGTAACCTGATTTAATATTATTTGATCCGACCCATCAGCAACTTCAGATGATATTTCTACTCCACGATTTATGGGTCCGGGGTGCAGAATAAGAATATTTTTACCGTTCCTATCTAATCTTTCTTTTGTTATTCCAAAATACTTTGAATACTCACGAAGGGAGGGGAAATATTTCCCTGCGTTTCGTTCAAGTTGTATTCGCAAAACATTTAATATATCATTTTCTTGTATAGCTTCATCAATATTATATATTACATCTATTCCAAGATCCTCTATATTTTTTGGAATCATAGTTGAAGGACCGCATACGGAGACTTTTACACCCATAGTTTTCAGACCAAAAATATTAGATAGTGCAACCCGGCTATGAGCTATATCACCAACTATACAGACTTTTAACCCTTTAAGCTTACCGAATCTTTCTTTTATGGAATACATATCGAGCAAAGCCTGCGTAGGATGTTCGTGAGTTCCATCTCCGGCATTAATAATATTTGAATTGCAAATCTTTGTTAGATATAATGGAGTCCCCGATGCGGAGTGTCTGATAATAATTATATCAACTTTCATCGCTTCTATGTTTTTGATCGTGTCTTTCAGACTTTCACCTTTTTTTACACTACTTGTAGATAAAGAAAAATTAATTGTATCGGCCGACAATCTTTTTTCGGCAAGCTCGAATGATATTCTTGTTCTTGTTGAATCTTCAAAAAATAGATTTACAATTGTTTTTCCTTGCAGCGTTGGTACTTTTTTAATGGGACGGTCCAGTACTTCTCTGAAAGTGTTGGCAGTATCCAGTATTAATTCAATATCCTCTTTCGGTGCTCCCTGCAGTCCTAATAAATGTCTATTTGATAGCGGCATAATCTCTCATTTCCTAATCATTTTTTAGATCCACAAGATATATAGCATCTTCTCCATCTATTTCCTCCATCTTTACCTTTATTTCCTGATTTAATGATGTAGGAATGTTCTTACCAACATAATCAGCACGTATCGGCAGTTCACGATGTCCCCTATCAACAAGTATAAATAGTTGTATAGATGAAGGTCTTCCAAATTCCATTAACGCATTCAATGCTGAACGTACTGTACGTCCCGTGTACAATACATCATCAATAACAATAATATCCTTTTCATTAATATCGAATGTTATATCAGAAACGGAAACTTCAGGCTGTTTCAGTCTTGTCCTATAGTCATCCCTGTATAAGGTGGCATCCAATACTCCGAGCGGTAATTCAACATTATCAATTTTCTTTATTTTATTGAAAATTCTATGTGCTAGAAATTCACCTCTGGTTCTCATCCCGATCAGAACCAGATTATCAGAACCCTTATTCTTTTCAAGTACCTCGTGCGCAATCCTTGTTAATATTCTGTCTAATCCCTGTTTATCAACAATTTTTGACATTTCATCCATATATAAAAAATCCTCCTTGGATAGTATCCTTGGAGGTCTGATTTGTTTTACTGTTGTATACCTGATTCATCCTTTTCCATCTCGCCGGATAGATTTAAAGGTTAATTTAATTCGGCGTAAACATAAATTAATTTATGAATAAAGTAAAGTTTGAATTTTGATTGGTAGCAATATTTTGAAAATCAACCTGGAATTCCATAATCCTTTCCCTATTTTCTATTCATTATTTACAGTCACTACACTTGTAAGTTTGATTTTAAAAACTAAAAGAACAAAATTAGACAACAGTTTTCAGATATTATTAATTAAAAATCGGGGTGTAGCGCAGCCCGGTTAGCGCGCTTCGTTCGGGACGAAGAGGTCGGGGGTTCGAATCCCCCCACCCCGACAAAATTTCTTTCTATATTTTCTTCTTTTTAACACTTCTATATTTCCAGTGCGCAAAATCAGTACACTTATTTTAGAAATAAAATTATATTTGTGCTGAATAATCGAATTCCTAAAGTCGGTTCTGGCAATAAATTACTAACATCTTGTGGATTTGTGTGAGTGTTCTTTCGTCAAATGAATCGAAATACACAACAGGATAAATAATTTCATTAGAATGGTCTGGAAATACTAAATAAATAAAGGGTGTATGAACAAATAATTAAAATTTTTATTTATCTAAACTTTTTGTTTACATTCTCTTACAATTATTTGACAACTTATTGACAACTAAAACGTACTGATTTTTTATTCTTGAAGCAGAAAAAAACATTCTGTTATTAGGTACAATGTCAAACCATTCACTAAAAAATAAAGTTGTTATTATCACTGGCGGTTCCGGTGGAATTGGTTACGAAATTGTTAAAAAGTTAGCTGCCTGTGAAGCTAATGTTATTTCTTCTTATCATAATAGTCTCCCTGCAAATACCTCAGACAATATTTCCTGGATTAAATTAGACCTCACTCAATCTACAGAATGGGACAAACTTCTTTCCTATTCAAAAAATAAATATGATAAAATTGATGTACTTATAAATTGTGCTGGAATATTGGAACCTGGTGAATTTACTTCATTGAATGGAAATCAGATTAGAGAAATGATTGACTTAAATCTAACTGCCGTTTTAATAGGGACTCACAAAACACTTGCAATTTTGAAGTATCAAAAGTTTGGCCACATTATTAATATAGGCTCACTTGGGGGTATTATTCCCATGCCATATTCATCAGTTTATAGCGCAACTAAATTTGCGCTTAGAGGATTTTCTTTATCGATCGCACAAGAATATAAAGGTACAGATATTAGAATAAGTATACTTAATAGTGATTCTGTTGTAGGTAAAATGCTTGATAGGGAATCTGAAAACTCAAGACCGACAATTTCATTTTATAATAATCCCCTGACACCCCAATTGATTGCAGATGAAATAGTTAAATTGATTGCTAAACCAAAAGTTGAGAAGATTATTGAAGGATATAATAAAATACCTTCAATAGTGTTGGGATCGTTCTCAAATCTATTCCAATTTATTTACCCCTTTCTTGAAAATCGATCTGGAAAAAAGCGGGCAAAATATATAAAACGAAGGGGAATTAAGATCGAATAATTAATTAAGTTAAAAGAAGATGATCAACGTACGTGAAATATCAAGTAAAAGTGAATTGAATCAGTTTTTTAACTTACCTTGGAATATTTATCGCAACGATAAAATATGGATACCTCAACTAAAAAGTGATCTTAGAAGAAAACTGAATAAAAATTTAAATCCATTTTTTGAATATGGTCAAGTAAAAAGTTTTGGTGCATTCAACGATTTAAACAAAATGGTCGGCAGAATTTCTTCGATTGTTAATCCTAAGTATAAAACAATTCATAATGAAAACTCTGGCTTCTTTGGCTTATTTGAATGCATCGATGATAAGGATGTTTGTGCAAAACTATTTAGAAAAGTCAAAGAACACCTGATCAGTGAAGGCTGTGAAAATATTATTGGACCAGTGAATTTTACAATGAATGATGAAGCAGGATTTTTATTGAATGGATATGACAGTCCACCAATGATAATGAGTAACTATTGCCCTCGGTATTATCATAGCTTGCTTTTTGAAAATGGATTTAAAAAAGAAATCGATCTTTTAAGCTTTAAAGGATACACCGATAATGTTTTTCCTGAAAAATATAAGCGCATAGTTAATAAACTCTTGAGTAATCAAAACATTACTCTTCATTCTTTTGATCCTAATAGATATGATGAGCAAGTAACAATAATGACATCTGTTTACAATGAGTCCTTTAAAAATAATTATGGATTTGTTCCTTTATCTAAGAGTGAATCTGTTTTCTTAACAAAACAGTTTTTACCTATTGCTGATAACACATTAATTTGGGTGGTAAAAGTAGCTGACATTCCTGCAGGTTGCATTTTAGGTTTACCCAATATAAATGAAATTCTAAGACCGCTGAATGGCAG
>JARRKK010000046.1:4536-13784 GCA_037388105.1 Ignavibacteriaceae bacterium
TCGTACTCTGTGTATTACCTGAATTCAGGGGGATAGGTTTAGAATCAATACTAATATATCAGTTAACAAAACATCTTTATGAAAAGCCATACGCTGTCGGTGAGTTTTCGATGGTTTTGGAAAACAATACTAAAATGATTAGAGTCCTTGAATCAATTGGACTAAGGGTATGTAAGAAGTATCGTATATATAAAGCGATATTATGAGCACTATCATATTATAATTCTATTTTTTACATCATTTTGACAATTTACTGACAATTAATATCGTATTTATTTTAATATTGATTTAGACAATTGAATAGATTGAAAAATATGAGAATTTTATTAGTTGCACCAACAGCACTTGACTATAAAGGTAAACCGATTAAACAAAGCAGACTTCATCTTCCCTGTTTAACACTTGCAATGCTTGGATCCGTAACTCCAAAGGAATATGAGATTAGAACGGTATTAGAAACAGTGGAAGATATTCCTTTCGATCAACACTGGGATCTGGTTGGTTTAACCGGAATGGGATCCGGAATTGTAAGAGCATGGGAAATTGCGGATAGATTTAGAGAAAAAGGAGTGCAAGTTGTTATTGGTGGAATTGCCGCAAGTCTGGGCAATCCTGATTGGACCTTAAACCATGCTGACTCAATTGTAATCGGAGAAGCTGAAGAAATTTGGGGTGAGGTAATTAATGACGCTGCAAAAAATGAACTTAAAAAAATCTATAAAATGAAAAGACCGCCCCCAATAGATAACTTGCCTGTTCCAAGGTACGATTTGATGAAAAAAAGCAGAATGGGATTATGGAGACCCGTTCAAGCAACCAGAGGCTGTCCTTTTTCTTGCAACTTTTGTTCAATCACATCTTTCTTTAAAGGATCATATCGAAAAAAACCCATCGAACACGTAATAAGGGACGTACGGGCAGCCAAGAAACACGGTACAAGGTACATAGCATTTATAGATGACAATATTGGTTTAGACTATGACTATTGCTCCAATCTTTGGGAGGCTTTGATTAAAGAAAAAATTATTTGGATGAGTCAATGTAGTCTCCATATTTCCGAACATCCGGAATTGATGAAACTTGCACACAGAAGTGGATGTCGATTGCTATCATTTGGAATAGAATCTACCGGTGAAGAAAATTTATCCCAGCTCGATAAAGAGTGGAATCGACCAGAACGTTACTCTGAAGCATTTAAGTCTTTAAGAAAGAATGGTATTGAAATATCAACTGAAATGATCTTAGGATTAGATGCGGATGATAATTCAATCTTCGAAAAAACTTTCAATTTTATTAATAAAAATAAGATTGCCATTCCCAGAGTTCATATACTAACTCCAGTACCAGGTACTCCACTTTACGAAAAGTTATTAAATGAAGGAAGAATCCTTTCTAAAGATTTTAGCAAGTTCAGCGGTGGAAAGGTTGTCTTTTCCCCGAGAATGCTTGAACCGGATGATCTTCAAGAAGGTTACTGGAAATTATATGAAAAACTATTTGGCTGGAAGTCAATCCTGAAAAGAATAATTCCAAACACCGCAGATTTAGGACCCTATATGAGAGCTGTAGTATGGGCGGTAAATCTTCACTATAGAAATCACGTGCATCATAGGATTTGTCCCGGAATTGTATGATCAAAGGAGAATAACATGAAAATTTTATTAATTCGTCCACCTGTTCCAAAGTTTACAATTGGATTGAAAAACATTATGATCTGTGAACCACTTGAGCTGGAATACGTTGCAGCGGGAATTACTGGACACGAAGTAAGATCCTTCAGTTGACTGTATAGTGCTCGGCGATGGAACTTCAATTATTCAGGAAATAGTAAATGCAGTTCAATATAAACTTCCGTTAAACAGCATTCCTGGTTTGGCTTTTCCGTGTGGCAATAATGAGGTTTGTCTTTCCGATCCAAGAAATTATATGTTTAACGCTGATTTACTTCCATTGCCCAGAAGAGATTTAACAAAACAACTTAAAAGCAAATATTATTACCTGTTTCATCAACCGGTTGCTTTAATGAAAACAACCTGGGGCTGCTGGTATCGATGCAATTTCTGCTATACCTGGCAAATCACTTCTGGAAATATATACTCTCGTTCTCCTGAATCTATTGTTGATGAACTAAATCAAATTGACTGTAACGACATTTATATTGTTGATGATATATTTCTAATCAATCCCTCCAGACTATTCAAACTAGCTGAACTGATCCGCAAGAATAACATAAAGAAAAATTATCTTGTATACTCGAGGGCAGATTTCATTGTAAGTCATCCTGATATTGTTAAAGAGTGGGCAGAAATTGGTCTGAAAGCTGTTTTTATTGGTCTGGAAGCATCAACAGATCCTGAGTTAGATTCTATGAATAAGGAATGTACTGTAGATTTTAATCGTCGGTCAATTGAAATTCTGCGACAGAACAAGATTGATACGTATGGATCACTAATACCACAACCTGACTATGATGTGAAAGATTGGGATAGATTATATGATTTCATAGAAAAGAATAACTTGTACTATGTAAATATTTCTCCTCTCACACCAATACCTGGAACAGATATTTGGGATCAATACAAAGATAAAATTATTGTTAGCCGAAAAGCTCATTCTTTGTGGGATTTTTCACACAGCGTTCTCCCAACAAAAATTAGTTTGAAAAAATATTACAGACTACTTCTTAAGACATATACAAAAACCTGTCTTAATATTAGAAGGGCAAATAAACTTAGTTTAAGAACTAGACCCCCAATATTTTCTTATCGTTATATAAGATTATGGCTTGGAGCTATTAAAATTTTCATACAGTTTTTTTCAGCTCATAAGCATCACCGGCAGAAAAATATAATCATTGCTGAAAACAGAGGCATAAAATTAATTAACTCTAATGTATCACAGAATAATCTTCAACCAAAAAAATTAATTCGTGAATTAGAGGTTGGGAGGATATCATGAAAACGATACAAAAACAATTACCGCAAGTATTCGTTGAAAGAGATAATGGAAATTTGGAAGATCCATTCGACGGATATTTTAATAATATTGAAGAGTGGAACACTGAACCAAATGGATTGTTAGATTCTCCTTCAGTTTATAATTGGTTGGGTGTTATTAATTGGGGACGGAAAAATAATTTATATTCTTATCAGCAGCCATTTCAATCAAAATCCGGACTAAGAGTCACTCTTAATGGAAAAGAATATTTAATGATGAGCTCCTATGACTATTTAGGCTTAATCGGCCATCCCAAAATTGAAGAGGCCGCAGCATCAGCAATATACAAATATGGCACGGGTACTGGCGGAGTAAGACTATTAACAGGTACAACAAGCTTACATAAAAAATTTGAAAAAGGGCTGGCTGAATTTAAAGGTGTTGAAGCAGCAATTACATTTACTTCGGGTTATCTTGCTAACATTGGAGTAATATCTTCCCTTCTTTCGCCACGCGATAGAATAATCCTGGATTCAAAAGCTCATGCAAGTATTGTCCAGGCTTGTAAGCTTGCACATGTGCCAGTTTTACGATTTGAACATAATTGTATGGACTCGCTTGAAGAAAAGCTAAAGATTAAGTCCCAAAGTAGAAGAACACTAATTGTGGCTGAAGGTATTTATTCGATGGATGGAGATATTTGTCATTTACCGGAACTTATAGAAATTAAAAAGAGATACAATGCGTTCTTAATGGTTGATGAAGCACATTCTTTTGGAGTTCTCGGTAAATATGGCAGAGGCGTAGATGAGCATTTTGGAATCAGTGCTTCCGAGGTTGATATATGGATGGGTTCTCTGTCAAAAGCTATCCCCTCAAATGGCGGTTTTATTGCCGGCAAAAAGGAAATAATTATTTATCTGCAGCATGGTGCTTCACCATTTATGTTTTCAGCTGCGTTGAATCCTGCATCTGTGGCTGCAGCAAGTGAATCTTTGAACATATTAAAAGATGAACCGAACCGGTTAAAAAAACTTCATCAAAATTCTGCATACTTACGTTATAGTCTAAAAGAATTATCACTTAACACGGGAGATTCAGTTTCACCTGTTATACCGGTAATTCTTGGTGAGGATGAAAAAGCATATAGATTTGCAAAAGCACTTTATAACGAAGGTGTATTTGCTTCAGCAATAGTTAAGCCAGCTGTATCGCCGGGAAGTGCCAGACTAAGATTATGTGCAACTGCCAGACAGAATTTTGAATTTATTGATGAAGTTATTAATGCATTTAAAAAAATAAACGGCATTTTTATTAACTGATAATCAAGTTAAAATGTGTTCGGAATATATTAATTACACAATACCAAAGAATCTTTTTANNNNATCTTTTAATTCAATTAAAGAAATTGATAAACTACTGTGGAATAGTATAAATAAAAATCAGGACATTTTTCATTCCTACGAATTTCTATGCAGCGTTGAGGAATCTAAAATAGAGGATAGTAAATTCTGGTATTTTATAGTGTACTTTAAAGGAAAACCAATTGGGTCAACTGTTCTTTCTACGTTTAGTGTTTTATTAGATTTATTCACAAACAAGATTATTCAAAAAATCGCAAATCTTATAAGAAAAAAGATTCCTAACTTTTTAAAAATTAGAGTATTGTTTTGTGGAATTCCAATTTCAATCGGTAAAAATACGATTACGATATTAAATGGATTTTTTCTCAGAAATTTTATTTACGAAGTGGTAATGCAAATGGAAAAAATTGCAGACCAGTACGGAATAAATTTTCTTTGTTTTAAGGAATATAAAGAAGACGAAGTTAAATGGTTAGATGAACTAAATGAATTTGGATTTATGAAACTCGATAGTCTCCCTTATGTCAACATGCAGGTACGTTGGTCAACATTTGATAAATATCTTAACTCCATGAGACACAATTACAGAAGACAAATAAAAGATAGTCTGTTTAATACAACTGCAAAACATCCTGTCATCCGGGAATATCATTCCTCCACAGATTTATCATCGCAAAGCGAAACCTTAATGCTATTTAAACCTTCAGAATTTGATCATCAAAAATTTTTCAAACTTTATTTACATGTTATGGATAGAGCTAAAACAAAGTTGGAAATTTTAACCGAGGATTTTTTTAAGAATGTTTTTGAACGACTGGATAATAAATCAATGATTCTTGCAGTAGTTAAAGATAACTCAATAATTGGAGCTGCTTATTTAGTTCTGGATTCCAGCAAAATTACATTTTTGCTGGTTGGATTAGATTACAATTATCGTGATTACCACAATGTTCTTATGAATCTTCTGTATGGAATTGTTCAGATAGCAATTGATAGGAAATGCAATAACATTGAACTCGGTCAAACTTCCTACGAACTTAAGCAAAGAATTGGGGGAAAGTGTACTGATGAATATTTATTTCTTAAATCATCAAGCTTAGTTTTGAATACTATTATTAGGATATTTAAACCATTGCTATTCCCAAAAACAATAATAAATAATAGAAGAGTCTTCAAAGGTTGATAGCAAGAAGTTTGACTCGATTATTAAAATAATTACAATAGGATAGAATGTGGAGTTAATACTTTACCTTTACATTTCCTTACTTATAATCTTTTCTGTTATTTACTCTGCTTATTTAGGAATTTTCATATCCAAGCTTACCAGAATTAATAATGAGCGAAACATTAATAATTTACCTGTTTCAGTTATAGTACCCGCAAGGAATGAAGAAAAAAATTTAAGTTCCTGTTTGGAATCATTACTAAATCAATCCTATCCGAAGGAATTATATGAAATTATTGTAGTTGATGATGACTCAGATGATAATACTGCTACAATAGTAAAACTTTTTCAACAACGAAATAGCAACGTTTTACTAGTATCAACGAGTGGAATAAAAACAAAATTATTAAGTAAAGTAAATGCTCTTAATTGTGGCCTTAAAGAAGCATCGAATAATATTATCTTTATAACTGATGCTGACTGTATATCTCCTTTTGAATGGATTGAAGAAATTGTGAGTCTGTTTACAAACAATATTGGACTCATCTGTGGATTTTCAGCCATCATTGATAAATACGAAAAAAGTATTTGGATTAAATTCCAGGCAATAGAAAATATTATTTTTTTATCCCTTTGTGCAGGGGGAATTAGTTCAAAATTAGTTATCGGGGCAACCGGACAAAATATGGCTTTTAAAAAAGATGAATTTCTGAAATTTGGTGGTGTAAAACGGCAATTAAGTTTTGCACAAGCCAAGGATCAATAATAAAAGTTAAGCCAGTAAGAAATTTAAAAGATTTATTTAATCAGCATAAAAGATGGTTATCAGTAGCACCTAAATTGGCAAGAAAAATTAAAATATTTTATCTGACAATTACATCTTTCTATTTGTTAATTATAACTGGAATAATTTTACTCTGTTTTTTCCCACAGTTATTAACACTTCTAACATTAAGTCTCTTGATAAAAATAATACTTGAACTATCAATTACGATTAAAGGTTTACACTTTTATAATAGATTTGATCTACTACCTTACTACTTTTTTTACGAACTTATACAAATTCCACTCATATTTATCGCTGGTCTGGCAGCTACTTTCACAAAAGTAAGCTGGAAGAAAAGAAGTTTTTAGACTTGCAATGATTTTTTCTGGTAAATATTCAGTCCAAAATATTTAATCAATGACGGCAGCAACAACAAATCGGAAATAAGAGCAAAGATGATAATCATACCTGAAAGCAATCCAAATAATCTTGTAGGTATGAAATTAGAAAAAATCATTACAAAGAACCCAACGGCTAATACAACACTCGTAATTATTATAGGTGATCCAATAGTATTAAACGAAATAGATATAGCGTTCTCCACTGTCTGATTTTCTTTTAACTGGGATTTAAATCTATATACAAAAAATATTGTATCATTTACAGTTATCCCTATTAAGATGCTGGCAATCATTACGGTTGAAATGTCTAAATAAATATTAAACCAACCCATTACCGCCATTATTAATATTATTGGTATTGTATTACTCAATACAACCAAAATACCCAACCTGATTGACTGACTAAGTAAAAATAATATAGTAAATACTATCAGAAATGCTACAGCAAAACTATTGATAAAACTCTCTGTTATATACTTGTTTACACTAATTAAATAGCTAACCAAGCCAACTATTTTGTATTGATTACTATTAAAGTAATGACTAAGCGTATTGTTAAATTTAGTCAACAAAATTTCCAACTCATGCGATCCGCTGACCTTCACCAGACAATTTATTCTTAGATATAAACTATCGGAAGAAAGATTGATCCAATTTTTAAGATAATTATCTTTTGCAAGGTAGATTAGAATGTCATTCTGATTTCCGAAAAAAATTAAATTACCTGGAAATTGTTTAGAGATATAGTCAAGATAATCAGACGGTGATATTATACTTCCAACAGAACTTTCTTTAATGAGTTCTAGTTTTACTGAAGCAATTTTTTCTAAAAGATTTTTTCTTTGCTTTATTGGATTGTGAATCACAATTTCGATAGGTAACGTTCCCCCAAATTTTTCGTCGAGAAACTGATATGATCTTCTCAGATCGGTATCTTCATCAACATATTTAAGATGATTTGTATCTGATTTTAAATTCAGTATGCCAATCAAACCAATTACCAACAATACAGTCGACACAAAAATAATGGTTTTAGAATGCTCTAAAACTAAATTCTTTGTTGCAATGGAAATTCCTGAAGCAGGTGACTTTGTAAACTTTCTATTAACTAAAAAAATGTTAGAGAGTGAATTGAGAATGGACAGGAGAAATACATTATTCATGAATATACAGAATAAAATTCCAAAGGAAATATATAATCCAACCTCTTGAATCGCTTCAAGCCTGCTCAGTACTAATGAAAGAAATCCGATGACCGTAGTAAATCCAGATAGCAGGTTAGGTTTTAAATAGAGTCTGATTATTTCCGGGATTAAATCTGATTCTTTAAGATGTGAACTGCTTTCATTAAAAATAAAGAAGAGGTAGTGAATCGAATACTCGATACTACTCATAAATACAATAGGAATAATCATTGAAAGAGAAAGAGAAATTGGTATCCCAGCAATGCTTATAACTCCCAAACTCCAAATGACTGCAAGAAAAGCAGTTGTAATTGAAATGAGCACTGCCTTCCAGTTTCTTAAGAAGTTAAATAAAATAATTAAAGAGAGGATAAAGCTTAAGAGTATAAAGAGTTTGATATCCTTGGCAAGAGTATTTTGCAATTCAAGATCAATTAATTTTGAACCAGCAATATGAAATTTATATAACCCATGATCATAATTCTCTATTCTATTTTCAATCGATGATAGTAGATTTTTTAATGATTTATTAGAGTTTGATGATTTTCCTATTTGCTTATTTATATAAATATATATTGCTGCGCATTTTAAATCCTTTGATATAAGCCTACCATTAATCAGCTCGGTCTCTTTAAATACACTTAAGATTTTAGAAAGTTCTTTATTACTCTTCAAGTAATAATCATAAATCGGGATAGTGTTACTTGTGATTATATTATTTTCAGATGATGTAAAAAAAGGAATGTTTGACAAACTTAAAACAGAATCAACATTTTCAATTTTGTTTAAATCCATCGTCAGATGGTGAACTAATTCAAAAATATTCTTACTAAGAACTGAATCAGATTCAATCGCAACGATTATAAATTCATCATTGCCGAACATCTCATTAAAATTTTCATAATCTATTTTTTGTTTATCATCGTGAGGTAATCCAAATTTATCCGAAACATTTTCGACTTTAATATTCTTTAGTGAATAAATAAAAAATATGGTTAGCAGAATCGTGACTGAGATAATTGTATTAGAGTAGTTACTAATAAACTTCCGAAAAGTATCCATAACATTAGAGAACTAATTAATAATTTTAACTTGGATTATAATCGCTCTTAAGATCTAAATATTGTTTTCTAAAACCCATATTCAATCCAAAATTTCTCAAAGAATCATATATGTTAAATGACAGGGATCTTCTGATCATTCCTCTGAAGGATGCAAGCTTGCCACTTAATTTCATAAAATTATCTTCTAACTCCTTTATGCTCATATTCTTTGGATAATAATAGCACTTATTAATTATCTCCTTATCCAGATAAGTATTATGAATAAAATCTTCTTCATTAATTAAAAGACGGTTTTCATTTTTTAATTTTTGAAAGATTGGTGTATCAGGGGATGGTAAGAGAATATTCAGACCCGCTACTACAATTC
>JARRKK010000046.1:13794-24677 GCA_037388105.1 Ignavibacteriaceae bacterium
TTGAATAAATTTATAGAGTCGATTAAAATCTGAAGGTTGATCATCATCCAGACCCAAAAGAAATAGACCGAATACATAAATCCCGTATGATCTGAGTTTCTGAATTTGATCCTTGTATTTCTTAATGTTATAATTTTTTCTGACATTTTTCATGTTTTTCTGACTCAAACTTTCCAGACCAACCATTAATAATTTGCAACCGGCCATTTTAAGAGAATTGAGAACTTCATCATCATTAGCAATATCTATTGTAGCTTGAGCTCCCCAACTTAGCTTAAACTTCCCTTTCTCAATTTTTGAACATAAGTCTAAAAGATAATCGCGCTCATTATAAATATTCGCATCTACAAAGCAGGCATACTTTGAAGATTGACGAATGCTTTCGATATCATCCAGTACATATTTTTGATCTCGCATATAATATTTTTTATAGATAGCAGACGTGCAGCAATAATTACAATTGTTTTTACAACCGATACTACTCAGAACCGGGGGAAACTGTAAGTTTATATTTTTGTAAATAGAATAGTCGAAAGGGAAATTAATATCTACACCAAAGACATATTCAGATTTTAATTTACTATTAAGCGCATCATTTAGTAGCTCCTTCATTTCGCCTGGTCCTGGATTTCCAAATACTACCGAATCACAGACGTGCTTAATTCGTTCTTTACTAAAATATGGTTGATATCCTCCAAAAATTATTTTTTTACCCTGTTTTTTGAACTCCTCTGCAACCTCAATGGCGTGAACAAGATCATACGCCATACAGGATAATCCAATAATAGAAGCATCAGATTCATAATTAAGCTCATTAAAATATTCAAGACAAAATTCCTTTTCCCAATCCTGAGGAATTGTAGCACTTAGTGCAGCCAATGCTAATGATTGAAAAGGTGCTAGTTTACCCTGATAAAGAATTCCATTTCTTTTCCTGAATGTAGTCTGAATAAAATAAATCTTCTTCTTCATTTTTGGTAATATTCCCGATCAAACTTATTGTTCTGAATTATTTCTGTGAAAATCTAGGAAGTATTCGGTTTATTATTGTCATAGTATTGTAAAAAATGTGTAAATGTTTATGAAAAAAATACCAAATAGCGTTTTTACACTTGTCTGACAACTATTTGACATCTCCCATATTTTGAGTTACTATGTTTTAGCTGAAATTCAGTTGTTACAGTGAAAATTCGATTACTGCTATAACTTTAATTCTGACATCTCCAAGAAACAAAATCTATTATCCAGCAGCTTAGTGTAAAGTTAAAAGAACTTCCTGTAAAATCATCAAATGAAACAATATACTGGCCAATTATCTTTACACTAGATTTAGTGCAAATAAACAGAACACGTTCATCTGGAATTCCATGAAATTAAGATTATTTGGGAAAAGTAGAAGTGAAGAAAAGTTAGAATATTTTCAAAAATCCAAAATTTTAATCTTTTGGAAGAGTGGAGAAATTATTTGAATCTCTCCACCGCGACTCTAAAACCGATTCAGCAAAATTGCATATAAAAGAAAACCCCTATCCACTTACCTACCCTTTGGCAGGCTCACATAGATAGGGGTTAAAGTCATCTACAATTTAGCTTTTTCTTAAACACCATCATCAAGGTTTCAACAAAAAAGACAATTTAATTTTTAATAAAATTTAATTTTCTTCCTAAGAAGCTGTTATCGGTACTTTATTAATTGGAGTGCTTGGTTTTTTGGTTTCTTTGATCTCAAAATCGTCTTTGGAATCTCCTGTTTTACTGTTACCAACAAACTTTGCACCCGATTCAATCACTAAATTTTGAGTAATTATATCTCCTTTTAGATCTCCCTTAGAATCTAAAACACATTTTTGTTTTGCTACTATTGTTCCAGATACTTTTCCCCCAATGGTTACTGCCTCAGCATTAATTTGTCCATTAACATTTGCACGTTCTCCAATGGTTACATTACTTTTGGAAAAAATATCTCCTATAATTTCCCCATCTACTCTAATATTGCCACTGCTAGTAATTTTACCTTCTATTTTAACGCCAGTGCTGATTATGGTGGTCTCCTCTGATTTTATGCCTTCAGATTGCATGTTTTTCAACATAAAGAATTTCTCCTTATTGTTATTTAATAATTGAAAATGTTATTGAATTAATTACTACACATTTTTCAAATATACTTATGAAAATATAATGGATTGATAAAGAAACTACAATCACAATCCTCATCATTCAACTAATTTTTGTCAATAGTTACATAGCACCAATATTCATGCCATTAAAAGGATTGAATCAATTATGAATGGATGAATTTTTATTATCTATCCAAGATGTGAAGCCATTTTTTATACTGTAACCCACAACCGCGTTTTCTCTGAATCCACCATCGAATTCGGTTGAATACTATTATTAACCATTACGCTAAGTTTTGATATTTAAGACATTCCAACCTTAATACAATTCACTGTTTATCCATATAATCAACTGAATAAATTCAATGATTCAGAAAAATTTACACATAGCTCATAACTGAGAAAACAATCTGGATTATTAAGTTTAAGCAATATTAAGTTTTTAAAAATTTTATTTGCTTATCTATCAAAATAATAAGATATTCAATTCGGTTATTAGTCTTATTTACTAACCAATTAAACTATTCACAATCATTTTTTTGGAGGGCGTTATGCATGTAATGTGCAAAATATTATTAATAGTTTTCCTCTTTACCGGTGCAATAGCAATTGCCCAACCAGCCGCGAGTACTGTAATTGTTCTAAACAATGCTGAACTTTCACTAACAGGTGAGGGTTCAATCGCAGAATTCGATTCTCTTAATTCATTGTATAACAAGAATGTTTATGCAAAAAATGAGTTGATTCTATATTATAAAACATTTTCACATTGGTATGGACATAATAACCGGGATTTCATTACAATTGTGGAAGTTAAAAACTGGGGGGATATAATAAAAGCTAATCAACGAAATGCTGAGCTATTTGAAGCAGCCTGGCCTAATCCAGCTGCCAGGGATGCTTTTAACACTGCTTATAATAAATATTTTACAGGGGCACATTCAGATGAGATTTACCAGGTCTGGGATTAATTGGTAATAAGTTAAAATAATTAATAATTTAACCCGGTTAACATTTTTTAGCCGGGTTTAATTATATTAATAAAAAATTACAATCATTATTCACAACCACATATCTATTAAAAACCCACACCTACGCCAAAAGTAACGAACGGGTCCCAGTCATTATATGGTGAGTTTGAATCTTGCAATACATCAAACATTACCTCTACATAAGCCCAAACATTTGGACCAACAAGTGTACTGAAACCACCTCCTAAAAGGAGAAAGGGAACCCAAACTCTGTCAGTTTGATAGTTGCCGGAAATAACACCACCTGTAATCTGTTCATAGCTCATGTAAACAAATTCGGCACTACCATAAAACCGGGGTACAAATCGGTAACGTGTAAAAATACTTCCACCATAATTACTGGAGTTGAATGTTGGGTCATAACGCTTATCGCTTATATAGGCATACCCAATTTTCCCACCGATAGACCACTGTGGTGTTACTTTATAAGCAGCTAATGGTTGAACACTGAGATAAAAATAATCATTCCAGAAACTTAGCCCAATGTTTCCACCATAATACCACCTGCTTGGAGATTGTTTTGACGCTTCAGTTTTAACCACAACAGAATCATTTGTTTCTGTTTTTGAAGTTTCTAATGGATTCGATGCGAATATTAAGCCAATTGGGATGATAAGTCCTAAAAGTAATTTTTTCATTTCTAATTCCTCTATTAAAAAATCCGAAATATTTTGCAGATTGAATTAAAATAAAAATAATCCTAAAAGCAAAAGTCAAACTAATACATTGTAATATTGGTTTATAATTATGCAGTTGAAACAAGTTTAAGCCCAACAATAGATGCAACTAAAGTGAATAGAAAGAATAATCTCCAGAAGGAACCTGGATCGTGAAAGAAGAATATTCCTACCAAAGCAGTTCCAAAGGCTCCAATTCCAGTCCAGACTGCATAAGCTGTACCCAATGGTATTTCTTTCATAGCAAGGCTTAATAACCAAAAACTAATTGCACTTGTTACTAGAAAACCAATAATGGGCCATAGCCTGGAAAAGTTATTCGAGAGCTTTAGACAGGTGGTAAATCCAATCTCAAAAAAACCGGCTACAGTTAAATATATCCAGTGCATAGTTAAATTCCTTATAGTAAATAATTTTAATTTTTTAAACTTGCAGGGTCAAATGTTTGTTAACAGTAGGTTTTAATTCACATGCATTTCTCAATTTGGAGGAAACTCATAAAGCATTGCTGAGACTACATAATCAATTTCTTCTTGTAGTTCTTTCGGATCAGAATAATTCCGGACAACATCCGAAGCCATACCTCTCCAGGTAAGTTCCTTCTCTTTTCTATCGACAATATCTATAACTAATGTTCCCTGGTTATATCTACTTACAGTAGTGTAACCTCCATGTGGACCCCACCAGCCACCATAGTAATATCCACCCTGATGATAAACATTCACACGTTGTTGAACTCCTGCGTAAATAAATATAATAAAATCCGGATTACCCTTATCGAGTTTCTCAAATCCTTTTTCCTTTAAAGTTTTATCTACTGCTATCTGGATTTTTTTCCAAAGTCTTATATTTTTGGCAAGCAGGTCACCTTTATTTTGTTCCTTTGATTTTGCCCATCTGTAAGTTTTATACTGACTGAAATCCCGGGTCGAATCATAATCAGACGTAATATCCAGTGATGAACAAGCTGTGATAATAATAAAAGTAATAAAAGCAATTAATAATGTTTTAAAGCTCATAGTAAAAAGACTTTTGACATGAAATGGAAATCCAATAATTCTTATAAAAAATATTGCTTACTTATCTATTAAATGCAACAGAAAAAAATAATTAATAGCCTATTTTTTAATAGCGACAGGGAATTTTTCAAATTTTATTTGTATGCTTGTTATTACCAGATTCAATAAATTGGTAATAACAAAAGAACTATGAGGGCATTTCAAATATCATTTAGAATTATTTTTTTAATTCTAACCATTTCATCAATTGTCATCTCACAAGAACAAACTGGGACCCAGCAAGAAGTACAGAAACCACAAGAGCCAGTTACATACTCACTATTAGAAGTACCCGCTAAAATTGAGGAAGTAAATATATATTACCAAACTCTTAATCAAATCGTAAAAAAGTCCCAAGAGATCGCACAAATAGATTCACTAAAAGAATCTTACCTTAAAACTAAAGAAGAATTAGAAAAAGATACTGACCTTGACAAACTTGAAAAATATTTTATAAGAAAATTAGAAGATCTCAGGCAGAGATGGTTGAAATTAGATAAAAAAATATCTGAGTGGCAAACAATCGTTGCCAACCGGGCAAACGAACTTGAAGATGAGAAGAATAAAGTTCAGGGAATTATAGGCATTTGGGAACGAACTTATGACAATGCAATAAAAGAAAAAGCGCCTAATGAAATTATACTGGATCTTAAGGATATTCTAACCGAACTAAAAAAATACCAATTAGAAATAAATGGATTAATTACAGAGAATCTCAAACGTCAGAATAATCTTACTGAAGAAAGTATTGAACTTGGCACATATATTTCGAAGCTCAGTGACGCAGTCAAAATCCAGCGTAAGCAAATTTTCAGTCAGGATTCTGCACCCCTTTGGGAACTTTTTTCCGAATCAAGCGATACTATTGCTATTGCAACTCAGTTTGAAAGCGTTTGGGAATTATTTAGAAGATCAGCTACGGAATTTTTTGAAGCAAATCAAAGAAACCTGGCTTTGGATTTTATACTGCTGGTCATAGCATTATTGTGCGTTTATGGATTAACATTCTTCAGTAAGAAATTAGATAAGAGCGATGAATCAGTAAACCGGGCATTAAAAATTTTAGAGAGACCATTTTCCATTACTATACTTTTGTTTCTGCTATTCCTGGTTCTAGCCCATCCGGAAATTCCCCCAGTTCTTAAAAGTTTGATGGCAATCATTGTGTTAATTCCGATGTTGCGGATTATATTTCATATTTCAGATAAACTACTTCATCTTCCGCTAATTGGTCTTACAATATTATTTGTCTTAATCGAAATCCAAATTTATTCTATCACCGATTCAGTGCCGGAAAGAATTTTAAGTCTGTTTACATCATTATTAACTATTGCTGGAATATCATTTGTAATCCGGAAAAAAATTCTACTACAAGCTTTCGAGGGGAAGAAAGGCAGTAACCTAATCACATTCGGAATACGGGTTACTGCTGTATTAGTTTCAGCCTCTTTGTTAATGAATATCCTGGGATATGTAAGGCTAAGTGAATTATTAGTTAAGGGAACAATCATTTCAGTATTCGTAACTATTTTGCTCGTAGTCGGGTATTTGGCCGTAATAGCAATATTGGTAATATTTCTTCAAACCAGGTTTGCGAATAAGTTAAGAGCAGTTCAAAATCATCCTGAGAAAATAAGGTATACATCTTCTAAAATAATTCGGTTCGGTGCTACACTGTGGCTGGCAATAGGCATATTGAATAATTTTGAACTTAAAGATGTTATTGGAGAATGGCTTATTGGAACACTGAATATGAAATGGGAGATCGGTACTTTTTCATTATCAATTGGAGATGTTCTACTTTTCTTCATAACAATCTGGATTGCAATATTATTCTCTCGTCTAGTCCGTTTTTTTCTTGAAGAAGATATCCTCTCCCGTATGACATTACCACGTGGTGTCCCCGGGGCTATATCTGCAATAGTAAAATATGTTATTGTTGGATTTGGTATCATAGTAGCTTTTACTGCGGCAGGATTATCTCTTGATAAATTTTCAATTCTCATCGGTGCATTAGGTGTTGGTATAGGATTCGGATTACAGGAACTTGTTAACAATTTTGTATCAGGATTAATACTAATTTTTGAAAGACCGATACAGGTGGGTGATGCCGTGCAGGTTGATACTCTTTCAGGGCGAGTTACACAAATTGGTATTCGTTCCAGTATTATAAAAACCTGGCAGGGTGCTGAAGTTATTGTTCCCAACGGACAACTAATTGCGAGCAAACTTGTTAATTGGACTATGAGTGACCAGCTGCGCAGAATAGAAATAAAAGTCGGGACTAAATATGGAAGTGAGGTGGAAAAAGTTATGGAAGTGCTGTTGGGTTGTGCTAAAGATCATCAGCAGATTTTGGTTACTCCAGCACCGTATGTATTATTTACAGATTTTGGCGATAGTTCGTTACAATTTGAATTAAGATGCTGGACTTCAAACTATAGCGCTTGGGTTGAAATCAGAAGTGAATTATGTGTCTCTATAGATAAAACATTCAAAAAAGAAGGAATTGAGATACCTTTTCCACAGCGAGATCTTCACATTATTTCTGATTTAACTTCGGAGAAGGAATCTCAAACAGCTCAATCCGCAGAAAAGAAAACAAAAAAAGGAACTAAAAAATTACCTTTAAAAGAAGAACCCTAAGCAGAGATTAAGGACGATAAGGAAATAGCAAGTGATTTAGTATAATCAGTAACATTTGCAATATAAGTTCTTACATTAGATACCCATTAACTTGGGTTGTTTTTAGTAGCATAAATTATTTATTATTACTTAATGAATATCATTATTAATAAGGAGGCAAGGTGAAACTATTTCAAATATTTATTATTGGTGTATTTACACTATCATTAATTAGTTGTTCATCGGTAAATTATTCAACTGATTTTGATCCAACTCAGGATTTCAGCAAATATAAAACTTACCGGTTCACTAAACCGACTGAAGCTGACCCTAACGATTATTTGACGCAACATCCCCTAATTAAAAAACGAGTAATTGAGGCTATTACAAAATCACTAGATGCAAAAGGTTTTCAACTAATTACTGAAGGAGATCCGGATTTTGTTGTTAATACTCTTGCAGGTACACAAGAGAAAATGCAGGTTACTAATACTGGCGGATATGGCTACGGGGGATGGTATGGTGGTTATCCTGGTTATGGGGGTTATGGAGGCTCAACTTATGTTAGCTACTATCAGGAGGGAACCTTGGTTATTGATATTATCGATTGGAAAGAAAAAGAACTTTCATTCAGAGGAACTGCATCGGGTACACTCAGCAAAACTGAAAAAAGTCCGGAAGAGTCGCAGGCAGATATAAATGAGGTAGTAACGAATATACTCGCGAAATTTCCACCCGGACAAGGAAATCCATAGTAGAAAGCTATTAATTAATTATTACTAATTTAGGTTGCTGATGGTTAGAGGCAACCTATTTTTATTTCTAATTACTGGATAGGATGTGCAAGGGAACCATGATAAAAAACATCACAATTATTTCCCCATATATCATTCCAAAGATTAGTAACAGGCGCCATAAGTGTCCCAACGACTTTAATATTTCCAGTTTTGGGCTTTTTGAATGGCCCGAATAAATCCTGACTAAAAATACTGCAGCCTTTTTTATCCAAAACTGCTATTGTTATTTTGAGACTATCAGTTGTAAAGTCTAACCATCCTTTTGCAGCAATCCTGTTTTTTGGCGTTGTGAAAGCAACATCCTTAGCTATAAGTTTACCATTGTAAATATTGTAATCGGAAACCAGCTTTGTTACCAATGTTTTCTGACCAGGTTTACTGATTACAATACTGGCAAAATCAGTTCCCTTTGTCACTGCTAATCCGACAGGTCCGGCCAATACCACTGCTCCAACGTCGACGAGATTGAAACTTTGACTCCGTTTAAATTTCTCAATTAATTTATCAGTGTCCACTCCATACATCGATATATTTTTTCCCCGAAGTAAAACTTCTCCGTTTAATTTACTAACCAGACTATCCCATTCGTTTCCTGACATACTTATATCCATTGAAAAATCCATTTTACCCGTAATAACTGTGTCCTCCAAAAATGTTTTCAAAAGATCTTCACTATTAAATTGCCTGACAGAGTATTTAAGTCTATAAAAAGGAATATCATCAAAAGGTTTTAGAGTATGTTCTCCAATTCCTTTGCTCCCAAAAAGGTCCTGGCTCTTTGGATGAACAACGTAGGTACCTTCACTACAATTAATGTCATAACGAATATTACCTAATCGAAAGTTGTTTGTTAAAAATTCATTTGCTTCGAAAACAATATCAGTGGTTAATGTAGCGAGTGGATTTTCATTTTTCTCTAAATCAAAATATATATCTTTAGCTTTAATCTTAAGATCTTTTGTTGATATAGTATCATCCGCGAAGAAATAATTCAAATCTGCCTTGTTAATATTAATTAATTTAATTTGGGATGAGTCTTCCGGAAACTGGAGTTCAATGAACATCGATCCATTTAATGAACCATCAAAGATTTCTGGAATTGTATCACCTGGTTGAGTATAAAATATTTTACCCGGATTTAATTTGTTAAACTCAAAATTCCCTTTTATATAATAGGGCTCACTTTTGGATGAATTGTACTCAGCTGTAAAATTCAAGTTACCACCTGCAAAATCAGTATTAAACTGATTGAATTTCATATTAAAACCCAGAATGCTTTCACTAACTTTAAACTCTCCGCTTTTTATATTCAGCAGAGGAAGAAAATTTTCAATAGTTGCATCCATCTTCTTAATTGAAAAATCAATTTGTGGAAAAGATTTAAATTCCACTAGTTTCGATGTAGTTGTATTTGCATCTACAACTAAATCTATATTTTTGATCGTGTATGGAAAATCCCTTCCAATCGAGGGATCAAAGGAGAGGAAGTTTGGCAGATCAAACAACTTCGATTTTATTTTGAGACTTGAATCAACTTTCTTATCTTCATTAAAAATTAAATAATGTATGTTATTTATTGTTCCATTTATTAATAGATCGCTGTCATCACTAATTAGTTTCAAATTTATTAGTTCAAACTGATCAAGGTTCCTTCGTATTATACCATCAAACTTTTGTACATCAATTATTCCCGGCAGATTGAATGAGAGTTCATTGAAAATTATTGTTGCTCTATTATCATCCCCTTCGATCCTTCGTAGATCAGCATTGTAATAGCCTTTCACCGTATCCACGATTTCAATTGTGCCAGCTAAATTTTTAATAAAATTCAGTTTAAAGGTTTCTTCAAATCCATCTATGCTGGTTTTCATATTCCATTTCAAATCTAAAAAAGGTGAAACAAAGTTGGATATATTAAATGAACCATTCAGATATCCATCTGGCAATACTGCTTGCAGATTTTGTATCTGAAGATTGGCTTCGGATAGATCTTTTTTAGAACCAGAATTAAAGTATCCCGTAAAATTAAAATCTTTTATTCTTTTGTTTACTTTTGATAAAAGGAGATTAACATTTTTTAAACCAAAAGAGAATCTAAAAATTGGGAATTCTGAAGATTCTTTACCTTTGATTGACCCATTAAAATAAAAATCCCCACTTTCAAGATTTGCTATACCCCGATTAGACAAAACCAGCGAGAAGAAACTGAAATCATGATCTGAGCCATTAACATTAATATTATATAATCCATCTTTACTAAGATCAATATTTCCATTTATATCAAACTGTGCTTGTCCAAATGTTAGTTGGCTTGGTTCGATTTCAACTACGTTATTCTCTTCATCATACCTTAAACGCGTATTTAAATCTAAGTGATCTCCATTTAAATATGATTTCTCAGCATAGCTGATCTTTTCAATTTCAATATCTGTATTAAGTTCACTAAGAATTCTCTTCTCTCTGTATATAAATTTCGCTTTTAACTCATTTAATATAAATGAAGATTCCCGGTTCATAACAAAATTTTTAAAACTTAACTTCAAGTCTTTTAAAGTCAGTACATCCACACTTAAATCTA
>JARRKK010000047.1:0-15601 GCA_037388105.1 Ignavibacteriaceae bacterium
ATTCTTCAAATCCAGGAACCTGGTACCGTAATATCTGCAAATCTGCAAATTTTTCTGAAAAATATTTGAAATCTTCTTTTTTTGTTTCATTCACTTCTTTTTCTCCACAGGATATTAGTACTAATATAGCTAACAAGCAGGCTGTAAGAACTAATTTCATTATTTGTCTCCTTTAAGTATGAGATTTATTATTAATTGATTTTTTACTATGATAAATTCTTTGCAGCATTGTAATCATATGTTGTAACTTCTAAGAAATTGCTAGAGAAATTTGCAAAATATACAGACATTGATTTATTATGATCTTTAATTTCATCTTTAGTTAAAGTTTTAACACTCCAACTACCCGATGTATTGATAAAATCTATGAATTGACCTGCATCCACCCGGAATGCCAGCCGTATAAATCCTTTAACAACGTCATCGTCTTGCGGTTTACCTTCAAATAAAGCGATTTTCCTATTACCACCATCATTAGATATCATTAGAGGTCCACCTTCGACTGCCAAACTATTATATTCTTCAATCACGTTGAATTTGAGCACACGGTTGTACCACTCAGCAGCTTTAAATCTATCAGGTACATACAGCTCTATATGGACAAGTAAAATAGTTCTTTTTTATACGAACAAAATTACTCATAAATTTAATACTATTATGAAATGCAATAAACTTAAAAACTATAAATGTTAGGTAAGATAGAGTTGTTCAATAAATGAAAAAACATATCGTAAATATTATCCACTCACAATTTCCAGGCTGCGTTCTGTAAAACTATTCGATAACCATCAATATCTTCAAAGGTTTTTCCAGCTTTATCCCAATATGGATTGTATGAAGGGATGACATTAAATCCAGCGCTAACCATTCTCAGACAAGCAGTATTATGTTCTATCATTGACCTATTATTCTTAGTTATTATTGAATTCGTTGTTTATTTACATCATAAAATTATTATATGGAAATCTCACTTATAAAAAGTTTAAGTTTGTGCAATTCGCATTATTCATAATCCGGGATTGGTTGTCCTTCCATCCAGGGTGCACCGGCATCAATAATAGCTCTTTCTAAAATTGGTAATCTGTCATTTATTATAATATCTAGTTCTACTTTCACTGCTCTAAATTCTTCCCCCGCGATTTCAAGGCTACGCTTCAGTGTTTCTGTAGGTCCATAAGTAGAACCGAAAGATCCAAATGCAGCAACGTTAAGTCTGGAAACAATTGTTGGATTATTTTTTTCACCTACTTTAGTTTTTGAACGATTACCATTCATAATTTCATCAAGAACAAGTAAATCCTGTCTCAACCGATGCAGTTCAGCATCTAAATAACCGGGAGCAGCAAGAGTGCGGGATAAAGCTTTTTGCATCAGTTCAACTTTGTAGAGAGTTTTCTCTAAAACTTTTGTTGCGGCAGTTACGGATTTATTGAGTATTTCAGTCTCTCTCCAGAATGCAGCAGTTACTGTTGGGTCAGCACCATCTAATGCACCTTTATACATTCTTACGACTTGAAATGGTATTGATTCTGATAATTCTGTAGCGATTCCATCTACTTCTTTGGAAAGTGTAACGGTATATTTACCGGGAGCAACTTTTGCACCGATAAAGCCACCATTTATATTTCCTTTGGTTAGAATAGCATCCGTAGCGGGCCACGTTAAGTCCCATGCAATACGATTAAAACCACTATTATTTTTGCCTAAGATTCTTCTTATCACACTCCCACCGGTATCCTTAACAGTTAGCCACACTTTTGGATCATCCTGTCTTCGTTCAGCTTCAATTTCGTCCCATCCGGGAAAACTAATTTTTTGATTATTATCAATTTGAATGTTCTCTTTTTCTTTTCTTAGCTGTTCTTTGGTTTTTATTCTATCTTTAAGATAGTATGTAAATACAGCGCCGTATGGTGGGTTTGGTGCCGTAAAATGAGAAGCTCCGGAAATACTAGCAAGAGGATTTGGAATATACCACCATGCTTTTCGGATAGGGAAGAGGGTAGCTTCCTTGTTTAATAGCTCTGTTGAAACATTACGTAGAACACTATAGTCATCAAGAATATAGAATCCACGTCCAAAAGATGCACATACAAGGTCATTTTCCCGACGCTGTATTGCTAAATCACGGAATGAAATTGTAGGAAGGCCTCCTGTCAGTTTTATCCACTTTAATCCTCCATTTAATGTGAAGTACACTCCAAATTCTGTCGCGGTAAAAAGTAGATTTGGATTAATGTAATCCTGTACTAGTCTCCAAACCAAAGTTCTCTCGGGGAGATTTCCTTTGATGGATTTCCAGCTTTTTCCACGATCATTGCTTTTCAATAGATACGGATTAAGATCACCATACTTATGGTTATCCAGAGCAACATACACAGTATTAACATCAAACAGATCAGCTTTTATATCATTTACAAATGCTTTGTTTGGAACATTTGCTATTTCTCCAATTTCAATTTTACGCCAGGATTTGCCGCCGTCTTCCGTAACATTTATTAATCCGTCATCCGTACCAGCATAAATTAATCCTTCAAGCAATGGAGATTCAGCAATAGAAGTAATGGTGTTGTAATTCGACATTGCATATACATCCCATGGAGAATCCCAGCTCCAGGTGTTTTCCATTATCGGTAAAGTTAACCGTTCCTGATTACGTGTAAGATCTTCGGAGATAGCTGTCCAACTATCACCACGATTATCAGAACGCCATAATCTCTGCGAAGCGAAATATATCCGGGTGGGGGAGTGCGGACTAACTAAAATTGGTGAATCCCAATTGAATCGTTCATAGTCCTCACCTTCTCCCGGTTGAGGTTGAATTGAAATTATTTCACCGTTGGTGAGATCAATCCGCGAGAGATAACCTTCTTGCGATTCAGCATAAACTATGTTTGGATTTCCTGGTTCTGTTGCTGTCTGATGTCCATCCCCTCCAAGTATAATAAACCAATCAGAATTATGAATACCGGATGTATATCGTGTTCGGGAAGGTCCACCCAACGTATTGTTATCCTGTGTGCCACCGTATATATTGTAGAATGGTTCAGTATCATCGAGTGAAAGTTTATAGAACTGTGTAACCGGTAAATTTTGTATAAAACGCCAGTTCTCAGCCAGATCAAAACTTTCATACAGTCCACCATCGGTTCCGACAAGTAAGTAATCTGGATCATCTTCGCGAAATGCTAAAGCATGATTATCCGAGTGTTTATATTGTTCCTTCAATCGTCTAAATGTTTTACCACCGTCATCAGATACCTGAATTCGAACATCCATAAGATAAATACGATCAAAAGCATGTGGGCTTGCATACAGTTCCTGATAGTAATGCGGGCCTGTTCCGCCCGAAACTGTTTCAGATTGCTTTTGCCAGGATTCACCTCGATTTGTAGACCGAAACACCGCACCAGTACGGAGATCCAATTCAATTGTCGCATAAATCACATCAGGATTTTGTGGAGAGATAGCAAGACCAATTTTTCCCATATTTGAATTTGATAATCCATTGCTAAGTTTTTTCCAGGTAGTTCCACCGTCAATTGAACGATGTATACCCGAACCAGGTCCGCCACCCAAGTACGCTGCCACATTACGATGACGCTGCCAGGTTGCTGCATACAATATATCAGGGTCTTGTGGATCAATCACTATATCTGTTGCTCCAACCCATTCATCATCACCCAATACTTCGTCCCAGGTTTTTCCACCATCAATTGTTTTATATAGCCCTCTATCTCCACCTTTTGACCATAAGGGACCCTGTGCAGCAACCCAGAGAATATCAGAATTATCTGGATGTACGATGATTTTTGAAATGTGCTGTGATTCTTTTAAGCCCATATTTTTCCAGGTTTCACCTCCATCCAAACTCCTATAGATTCCATCACCATATCCAACATGCCGGCCACCAACGTTCTCACCGGTTCCGACCCACACTAACAACGGGTTTTCCGGGTCTAAAGTTACGCATCCAATGGAATAAGAGGATTGATTATCAAATATAGGTTTCCAGGTAGTTCCAGCATTTGTAGTTTTCCATACACCCCCTGACCCTACAGCAACATACCATCGGTTTTGATCGTATGGATTGATAACTATATCAGCTATCCTGCCGGATTTTAATGCAGGCCCTATACTTCTGAGTCTTAATCCTGAGAATGTTTTAGATGTTAAGAGTGAATCCTTATTATTTTTCTGCGCAGTAATTGGAATGGAGATAACTATAACTAAAAAAGTATGAATTATAAATCGGGTAATTAAATTCATCATATTCACCTTTTGATTTTCTTTATCAGAAGAGAAAATTGAATATTATGTAAGATACTTAGATGATTGGTAAAAGTAGATTACTGTTAAATTAATTTATTTGGAATATAGAAAAATAGATAATTACTTGTTGCATCCTATTTTTAGTCTTTTTCCTCAGCAGAGAATGTATAACACCAGGCTTCTCCATCCAACACAGTTTCGCCGGTTTGCTTCTTAACATTGATCTTTAATTGCGTAACAGGTTTTGAATCATGGATACTAATTACTTCCGCTTCAGCAGTTATTGTGTCCCCAATAAACACCGGAGCTGTGAACTTCCAATTTTGGCTCAAGAATACAGTACCTGGCCCAGGCATATCCATTGCAACCAAAGCATGAAGAAGTCCTGTTGTAAGTCCACCCTGTACCACTAAATTTTTAAATTTTGTTTTAGCAACGAACGATTTATCAAAATGAAGTGGATTGAAATCACCTGTTATTTCGGCAAAAGCATTAACGTGCTTTTCGGTGAGGGTTAAGCTTCGTTTACTTTTTTGTCCAACAACCAAGTTCATATCAGATATCCTCGATATATTTAAAATGTAATAAAAGGATTTGATCTCTTTAAATTGTTACTATTGTTTAATCTGATTCAACTTTCATAAAAAATCCTCCGGAAGCCCGGAAGCGAACTGACCATTACGTACGCGTATAATTATTTGGTTGGAACCAGATTTAAGTTCGATAGGCACTTTGCTTCCAACATGATCAGGATTTTTATAGAAATCATACCATGCATTCCAGTCATTCACGGGTAATGAAATGTAACCATCCCGATATACAAATCCATTATATCTGCCATTAACCCAAAGTGCAATTTCATCAACAGTACTAAAATGAAGTACAACTGTATTAGGAGTTTCTGCTTCCAGCACAGTACGAAAATATGCGACTGGTCTATCTCCTGTATACTCTGTCACTCTCCCTGTAATAACACAACCGCGAGCATCGACCTCGAAATGTTTCCACTCATAAATCTCCCCATTAATTTGAAGCTTGGAGATCGAGGGGTCCGGGCTCCACTCGAGATCAGGAAGCGGTTTTGTGAGCGGACCAATTACTTCCCAATTAGTAATAAGTGAATCGGGTTCGTAATCGATTTCAGGTATATCAGGACCATCAAAGCTAAAATCTTTAATTGAAGTGATTTTTATATTGTCAATCCATACTGGATCACCTACAATTCTTGGTTGGAATCCAACGAGGCCGGAACTATGTTCAAATAAGGCGAAAGTGATTTTAGGAACTGTCATATCATTAATGTAAAAATGGCAAACACTGCCAATTATTTCTGCTTTGAATTTATGCCACTGGTTAATTCGGATTGCCTGATCACCTCTGAGTGGAGTTTTATATTCTTCGTAAAGGAGACGCGAAACATTACCATCTCTCCATGGATTTACACGAAGGTAACTTCCATTTCCCTTCAAATAGATTTCACCAAAGTCGAAACGTGAATTGATTTGGGTATAGTTATAAATTAAACCGAAGTAGTTCTGCCCATCTGTAGGAAATAAAACTTCTCCATCAATCCTAACGCTGCCCCACTTATCTGATTCTTTTACAAGTGCATATACAATGCCGTCCGGTTGTAACATCAAGACATTTTTATGCTTGGAATTATTTGAATCAATTATCTTAATAGCATGTGCACCAACAAGATACCATCCGGATAATCCATTTTCAAAATCATCAATGAATCTAACCTGGGCAAAAGTAGAATCAGGCACATACAACAGGAAAAATGCAATGAACAGAATAAATAATGTTTTTTGGAAAGTTTCAACGGAATGAATAATTCGCCTTACAAAATAAATCCATTTGAAGAACCCCTTGATCAATTCTAGAAAATTATATGCCGTAGAAATGAATTTCCTCATCTTTACCTCTCAGTGAATGTTCTCCTAAATCTTCAAACCGAATATAACTTTCTTTATTTAATTTATTACAAAGAGCTTTGGAAATTAAAAAATTCTTTTCCGGTGAATGCGCAATAGCACTTATTCGTGATGTAGTATTAATTGAATCACTATGATAAACAAATTCTTTTTTCGATATCCCAATTTCAGTGATTGTATCTCTTTCTGTATGCATTGATGCCATAAAGGATGGCAACATATTGTACTTATCCAATTAATGTTGTTTTTTATTCTCTATGTAATTTAACTTTATTACTTTAAAATATGGTGGGCGGTAATTAAGATAATAATACCAATAGTACAGAGTTTGTTTGTAAAAATATTAATAAATGATTCGGTAGGAGGGGAGAATAGAAGCTAAACTTTTATCGCTCGATGTAAATAGGAAATTACAAACGTAATAGACTAGATAATTATCGTGCAGCAACTTTGCTGTAGTTATTCTCGCAAACAAATAGATCTTCAATTTCAGAAATTAGATGTTGTAATGCATTTTTACTATCATCTAAATCTCTTAGAATATTCGATTTTGTATCTTCGAAATTGTCCTTTAATTCCGTAAATAACTTATAGTAATAATTAATCCCATCGTTTAAATTCTTTACAAAAGTTAACAAGTATTTTTCTTGTTTATTAGAGACTGAAACTTTCGTTTCTTCAACTTTATTTTTTAGATAATCTATATAAAGTTTTAATTCTTTAATAAACATATTTGGTCGATCAGTTCTTGTGATCACATTTAATCTTCCGTAAATATGGTCAATGATTTCATTTAAACTCATTATTTTTGAAAAATAAGCAAGGTTTGGACCCGGACAAACTGATACTCCCTCACCTTCAATTTTTGTCTCTAAGTTATTTACTAATAAAGCAGATGTACTTAATCCAGTACAAATGCACGATTTGACAGTGATTTTCTCAAACTTATCGTTGTATTCATCCTGTGATAAATCTTCTTTATCTAGTTCTTTTATTTTTAAATGCTGATACTGACGTGAGGCTGAACAAATATTTTTTTCAGTAAACTCTTTATTAGAAATAAGATATTTCTTGGGACACGAACTACCCGGTCTTCCTTTATCAATCTGAGCTAATTTCTCGATGTCCTTAGAGTTACCTTTAAGACTATTGAATGGTACACCCAAGGGGGAAATATTACTTAAATACAAATCATCCTCAATGGCTTCCTTCAATTTATTTCTGGTTTCTTCATCCACATTGGTTACTTCGGGTACCAAAAGAAATGGAGTGCCCCATCCTATCGAATCTATCTGATAATGATCAATTAGAAATTGATGCTCTTCAGCTGTACCAACACCGCCTTGAGCCGTAATTTTAAGTGGTAATTCTGATTTAGGTTCTATGCGGTTTTTACTTGAAAGTGCTCTTACCAATATTTCGTGAATTGATTGAATCAGTTCTTTTCTATTATCCCTAAATTCTGCTAAAATGGGACCCAGTAGATAACCATCGGTTGCAAAAGCATGTCCTCCACAATTAAGTCCGGATTCAACTCTGTATTCTGAAACCCACAGACCTTTTTTAGCCAGAAATTTACCTTGAATAAAAGCTGACCTGTAGTCACTGACTTTCAATACTATCTTCTTTTTAATATTTCCATTTTCATCGGGGTAAAAATCTTCAAATTGTTCTATATAGCCATATAATCTAGGATTCATTCCTGCAGAAAATATAATTGAAGAATTTAAATCACTGTTTGCATAACCCCTTAACGATGCATGGGCGTCATTGAATTCTAAGGGTAATTTTTCACCGTTACGATAGTTTTCTTTATCAACCTTTGTCATAATATTTACATCAACACTGCCCATCGAAATGTTTTCTTTTATCCAGTTTTGGATATCAGTTAAATTAAGATATTTCTTTGTTAAACTATTGAATTCTTGTTTTATGGTTGAATAGTCAGGTAGCTTATTGAAGTATTCTTTTATCATATTGCCTTTTTCAATAGTAGCATTTTTAAACTCCTCAAACTTCTTTTCTGCTAAGCTGTTTATTAAGTTCAGGTAGGAGGTAATTCTTTTGGCTCTGAAATCTTCAGTTTTTTCCGTAATCTCATTGTAAGGGATATCATACTTGTTGCAATACATCTTTCTTAACTTTTCAATAAGCATATCATCAACTATTGAAATAACAGAATCAATTCCGTATTGAGCCACCTTTAATGGAGCATCAATAGTAAATCCAAGTCCCATAACCGGAATATGAAATGAATGTTTTTTGGTCATTTCCAGATTTATTTATATTTAATTATTGATAACACTTTTAAATAATCAATTGTTTATATCCACTGGTTTAATACTATAACAACATTGTGGTTATTACTTGTACGGATTCAAAGTAAGATTAAATTTGATTGGTTATAATTCTCAGCCGTACTTCAAACGAATTGCAAGTATAATGCCTAAATTCAGCGTATTAAATATACTCAAATTCAACTAATATTATAAAGTCAAAATATTATGCTAAATCCAAATCTGTCATTTCATCCTCAGTTATCAGAAAATGTATAATTACGTTTTAATATCAGTAATAAATTAGTTTATACATGTACAATCTTCGGGTGATTAAATTTTATTAGTTTATCGTATAAATCCAATTTAAAAAACATTTTATTTACCGATACAATTTAAGTCGGATTTATTGTATTATATTTTATGCTGGAGTGAAGTAAAAACAATTGATAATATGAGGAATACTGATATTTTAATTAATGTTTATTTTTCCAACTTATATTGTTCTTGTTCTACAACAGTCCAATCCAGTTATTATCATATTGCCTGAAAGTATTTTGAATCTGTAGTACCATATCTTCAGGGAGTTTTCCTTTATCAATCACTTCAACATTTCTGTTGATATGTTCAATATTTTTTGTTCCAACGATACAGCTATCAACTCCATAAATAAATGCAGAGAATCGAAGAGCAACCTCTAATTCATCAATACCATAATCCAGTGCCATTTCTCTCCACCGCAGCCAATACACTTCAGAATAATGGCCGATTGGTTGTTCTTGAATTCGCCAGGGTGAATTGGCAATGGGACGTTTGGCGATGAATCCCATACCCTTATCTTTAGCTATATGAAGAACTCGATCGATTATTCTTTGATCGCAAATGTTAAGCGAGGACATTCCACTACTAAATCGATTTGAATGTACTGCAAAATCAAATTCGTTATTTTCACCCGAATATGCAGCAACTTTAATCTTCCCTCGATGAACAGATTCTTCTAAAGCATCAATTACTTCTCCTTGTTGCAGTGTTTGCAGAGAGCAGGAATGCAAATGAACGATGTCAATGTAGTCTGTTTGCAATAGTTTCCGTGCTTCTTCTATTCCAGCAAGAATACAATCATATGTCCAATCATTGTAACCTTCAATTCCATAACCCACCTTAGTTGATAATACAAACTCATCCCGTCGGTGGGAAAGATGACGACCGATTCTTTTTTCCGAAATCCCATAGCCTCGAGCTGTATCAATTAATGTGATTCCGGAATCCAAAACAGAGTTTAAAATAGTTTCTACATCTATTTCGGAAATAGTTTCGTCCCCAATCATCCCCGCACCAAATCCAAGTGCAGAGACCTTAAGACCGGTTGTTCCAAAATCCCTATATTCCATCATCTTTTTTTAAACAGAAGCTAACCTAGTCCGTCTGTTACAGATTGATTCCTCTTTATTTGATAAAAATTATAATTTTTGCTAATAGTTTGTTGAGATATCAACTCACAAAATTGTCTTCATTTTAATATGGTCCTTGCTTCGAAGAATGGACCAGCTCTATTACCAATGTACGGTAAAAACTTAACAGTAATACTATTCTTATTTTTAGTTAATTCAGCGGGAATATCATACTGTACATTAATAAATTCTCCATCTTTTTTCCCGGCAATGTTTTCTGTTGCGATCTGTTCATCTTCTACTAAAATATCAAAAGTTTTTGATCCAGTGTAACCTCCCCAATAATTAATTACCAGAACCATAACTTTTTCCGGATCTACTTTTAATTTATAAGATAACCAACCACCCCTATCAGCCACTCTTCCTTTTTTGTGCTTATTCTCAACTATGCGGATTTTTACACCTTTAAAATGATGATCGCTTTCTGATTGCATTTCCCCAGGTTGAAATAAATCAATCGATTTTTCTTTTAATTCTTTTTGACGCTTTAGCCTTAATTTATTTTCAAGTTGATGATTTGCCCATTCCTCTTCATTAAATACATCCCAATAAACTGAATATCTCCGATCATGTATTTCATAAAATGGAAGTAGAGTAAACCCGCGAGGATTTCCAACACCATCAATAAGTTTAAATCTGTTTACTTCATTTTCGATAGGAATAAACCATCCATTCAGATCTCGGAACTCAGTTATTAGTACCGGTACATAATCCGGATTACTCGCACTAGACTCATGAACGGAGCCAAGGTTACCAGCCATAACCAACGGACCATACATGACTGCCACTCTGTTTGTATCGTCCGGCATTGATTCCAGTCTAAGATTAAAAGGGAAGTTTACCTCGACCTTATCACCATTGATCCATTTTCTACTCAATGGAACAAAACTCCCATTTTGTTGATCAAAACTCTCCTTTTCTCCGTTGACGGATATGGCCATTCCCATTTCTGCCCAATAGGGATATCGCAAGTACATTGTAAATTCCTTTGGTTCATAAGATTCTATTGTTATGGTTGTTCCTTGCTCCTTTGGGTAATCAGTTGTCTGTTTTAGTGTAATATTCATTTCTTTCCAATTAACAATAGAAGCAATATATTGTGTAACATACAATTCACCATCGTTCTTGAAATAAATATTTCTTCCGTACTTGGAGTGATTTTCCATACCTGAACCAACACAACATGTAAATCCAAAGGGGTCTTCGTAATTTTTATATCCACCCATTTCCAATGACAAATTATAAATAACACGACCATCAACAGGATGCTGTGATGAAAGAATATGATTAAATAAAGCTCGTTCATAATAATCGGCAACAGCAGCTCTTGGATTCCACTCAAACAAATGACGTGATAGCTTTAACATATTATAAACATTACAACTTTCAGTTGTCTCATCACCAAGGCGGTTTCGCAATTGATCTGGTTGACCAAAATATTCATGATTTCCATGTCCACCTGTAACATATGAATGATGATTTACTACACGTTCCCAAAAAAATTCGGCAGTATATTTATCGTTTAGATCGTTGGTTAATTCATATCTTCGTGCTAATCCAATTAGTTTTGGGATTTGTGTATTAGCATGTTTACCGGCCAATATATCTATACCAGCCGCGAGAGAATCTAATATTGCTTTATGGTGAAATACTTTTGATAAGTAAAGGTATTTATCATCATTAGTATCTGCATAAAGATCAGCAAACACTTCATTCATTCCGCCATGTTCACACTCCAGCATGAGTTGAATCTGTTCATCATTTAAGTTCTGAATTATAGTGTAAAGCCAATCAGCAAATTTAGTTTCAATATCCAGTGCCTTCTTATTGCCACATAATTGATAGGCATCCCGTAAACCTGCCATTATTTTATGTTGTGTGTAGTAGGGTGCCCAGATTCCATTCAAATAAAAACTCTGTGATCTTATATCGCCTTTTGCAATTTCTTCTTCAAAAATATTTTTCTCATTTGGAACTGCACCGATATACCCGGTACCATCTGCAAGTTGACATGCTTCCAATTCATCAATAATATAATTAGCTCTTTCAAGAAATTTTTGATCATTTGTTGTTTGATACATCAGTGCACACGCACTTAAGTAGTGACCGAGACTATGCCCGGCAAGTGTTTCAGACTCCCAACCTTCGTAGTGTTTTGCTTTTGGTTTTAGTCCGGCTTCAATTCTAAACTTTGCCAAAAATCTATCCGGCTCGTAGTTAAGTAATACTTTTCTGTTTAATTCAGTAGCTTTTTTAAATGGACTATCTAACAAAATGACATCTGTTAACTCAAAGGAACTGACCTTTTTACTTGCTTCTTCTTTTTTGTTACCTGAGCAGGAGAAGCTTAAAGCAATCAACAGGGAAGTTAGTATAAGAATTTTTAAGAAAGTGAAGAAGTACATCTGTTACAGTGGTATTTTGATATTACTGAAGTCTATTATACTTATTAATAATTACCGCTATTTACATCATTAATAAATTTGATTAATCCGTTAAAGTAATTTCTTTGATCATCATACATTGCCAGATGGCTTCCATTTGGGCAATACAAATATCTGCCATTCTGAACTTGTGATGCGACCCATTCATATGTTCCGGATCCATAGTATCATACTTTGCTCCAATTACTAAGGTAGGAACAGAAATTTTTAGCAGATCAGATTTTCTATCCCAATTTTTAAGTTTAGCATTTCCCGAAACTCCAAATTCACTTTGACCCTGCATTGGAACGTAGACTTCCGGATTCATGTGTTTGAATGCCCGATTAACAGGATCTGGCCAGGTTTCGACAGGCATTCGTAAAATATGTTCAGGGTAAAAATATGTCATAACTAATTCCATATACCTTGGATTATCGTAATCACCTTTTGCTTCGAAGTTTTCTATTTCAGTTAAGATTTCAGGATCAAGTTGAGGACCCAGCACATTTTTTGCGTATTTAATATAATCAGGAATGGAAGTCATCATATTGGAAATAATCAGTCCTTTTAGATTTTTCTGATATTTAAGTGCATATTCAGTTGCCAATAGTCCACCCCAGGATTGACCATATAAATAGAAATTATTTTGATCCAGATTAAGTGATTTCCTTACTTGCTCAACTTCTTCAACGAACCTATCAAGATTCCATAAACTACTGTCACTTGGTTGATCACTATAATATGAACCGAGCTGATCATAATAATAATATTCAATTCCTGCTTTCGGAAAATAACTATCAAAACATTCAAGATATTCGTGTGTAAATCCCGGGCCACCGTGGAGTAATAAAACTTTTATTTCAGGGTTATTACCAACCCGTTTTGTCCATACATTAAAATTTCCCTTTGGCGTTGTAACAGAGATCAATTTAATACCGCCAGTTAGTTCAGATTCCTGCCCAGAATAATTAAAGAAGTCACCCAGTGTTTTTTGTGCACTTCTATTCTCGTTATTCGATGAATCCGTGCAATTAATTAATAAGAACAAACTTATAACAAGGATGTAAATTGAAATTTTCATAAGTATTCCTTCATATTATTGTTTTCATGTATTAAGGACAAAGAATTCAAATTCAATAACTGATGAAAAGGAAATGCAGTACTCACATATTAAAAATTGTAGGTTTAATTTATGTGGTTAAAAATTCTTAATCAAAAATACACTAATATTTTCAGGTCATTTGACAAGTCAAGTAAAAATATGGGATTAATATCTCATCTTAATATTCATATTGTGCAAAATAACAACTTTTTTATTGGTACAATTATTAGAGCTCTAATTTGTTGTTTATTCATATACGATATATAAAATTATGGAACCCATATCACTTGAAATATTCTTTGATTCTGAAACCGATTGGGAAATGAACCAGTACAGAATACTTGCCGGAATAAAAGCAGCACGTGCTGAGTTCGATCGGAAGAAAATCTACCCATCACTTGCAACGCTAATAAAGCTAAAGCGTGAGCTTAATCAAATAAAAGAAGAGAGAAATAGTCTCAACCAGCAATTTCCAAGACAGATTAAGGGTTTCGATACTAAAGAACAAAAAGTAATTTATGATTCTGCTGAGAATATAAATCTAGATGAAAATATTGAAGTAATATTCGGTTTAATTGATTGGGCTGTTCCTTACATTAACGAAGCAATTGAAGAGGGGATTGTTTTGTTCGATTTTGTTGAAAATAATCTTTCACTCGAGCAGGTTGGTATCATGCCAATGTATAAAGACGAAGGATATTTTATGATAACAGACAATATTGCGGTAGAGCTGCAGGTACACCGTTATGAATGCACATTATTTTCATCAGGCAAGGAAAAATTCAGAACATTAAAAACAGAGTTAGTTAAAAGCAAGAAACAGGGAATTATAAAAGAATTACCAGAAAATATAAAACTCGAAATAATAAAAGAAAGAACAGATTTACCAAACCCTGCAATTTTTTTGTTGAACTCAGATCTGGAATTTCCTTTTATCGAAACGATGTTACCGGTTGCTAAAAGAAAAATGATTTCTCATATAACTACCTAATTTCGAATCTTCTTCTAATTCTTGTTAGAAAAACTATTCTCTTGAAATGTAATCGATCAAATCTTATCTTATCTTTTTAGAATCCTAAACTATTTCATTAACAATTTTTTGTTCCACATAGGTACTTTGTGAAAGGTAAATTATGGAAAAAGGACTATTAGAAAAAACGGGCAAATCACTTGATCATTGGATTAATGTTGTAAATAAAACAAAGTTTGAAAAACACAAAGCAATTGTAGATTATCTAAAATCCGAACATGGATTTACTCATGGGTTTGCTAATTTTGTTGCATTGAAAGCTAAAAAATCTGATGCTGGTTCAATAGATGATAAAATGTTATTATTAGAGCAGTATAAAGGTAAAGAAAATTTAAAACCAATATATGATAAACTGATTTCAAAGATTGGAACGTTTGGAAAAGATATTGCAATAACACCAAAAAAAGATAGTGTAAGCATAATCCGAAAAAAACAATTTGCTTTGATAAAGCCAGCTACTAAAACCCGAATGGACTTAGGATTAAAACTGAAGGGAAAACCAACAACCAATCGTCTTGAAAGTTCCGGACCATTTGGATCCATGTGTACTCACAGAGTTCGTTTGGAAAACGTTAAAGAAATAGATAACGAACTTATAAATTGGTTAAAAGAATCCTATCAAATGGCTGAATGATTGAGATAAAAAACTAAAATACTCCTGAACAGATAATCGATAATCAGAAATAGTCAACATTAATCACATTTCTTTTTCTGCGGTTAGGATTTTTCCCTTAATGAACTGCCCCTGTTGTTGGTGATCTTCGGTAATGTAAACAATTCCATCTTCATTATGCGGCTCTCCATAAATGGCATGTGCAGATTTTAATCCACCTAATCTCTTTCTTGCATCACAAATGTAAACAAGATCACCGTTATCTGCCTGCATTTTATTCATATCATTTTTTGAAAAGTTTATTGTTTCTTCATCACCCGTTTTAATCTTCCAGTTTACTTTTATTACTTCACCTTCAAGGTTATTAATTTTTCTTCCTTTAAACATCTCTTTGGCTTTTTGAATACTCCAGGCCGTTAACCCTAAGGTTTGCGTAGATTCATCATATTTAACAAAATAGTTAACACTTAATGCAACCAGAGCAGACATTATTAGTG
>JARRKK010000048.1:0-10543 GCA_037388105.1 Ignavibacteriaceae bacterium
GGAAAAGAATTTTTTAGATGGGAATTTGCAACAGCCATAGCCGGATGGGTTCTTAATATACAACCTTTCGATCAGCCGGATGTTGAAAGTGCAAAGGTACAGGCAAGGAAAATGATGACCGAATATACTAATACAGGAAAGCTGCCTGAACTTGACCATATATTTGCTGCAGAGGGTATTTCGGTTTCAGGAGACATAAAAGCAAATAGCCTAAATGATGCACTAAATAAGTTTTTAAGTAAAATACAAGAGGGCAAATCTTATGTTGCAATGCAGGCATATCTAAAACCCGATGATACAACTACAAACCTACTGCAACAATTAAGAACCGTCATACAAACAAAATACAAGGTTGCAACTTCTTTGGGTTATGGTCCTCGCTTCCTGCATTCAACCGGACAGCTGCATAAAGGAGATAGTGGCAATGGTTTATTTATTCAACTCACTGAAGAACCAAACAATGATCTTCCCATCCCGATTAATCCCGGAAGTGATGATAGCGAAATAACATTTGGTATATTAATGAAAGCACAAGCATTGGGAGACAGGGAAGCATTATTACACAATAGAAGAAATGTTATTTCTTTTAACTTGGGAAGTGATGTTGCTCGTATAGAAAAAATTATTGATGAACTTTAAAGCCTTATTTTTATTCTTTATAAAATTCCTTCTTATGACTTCTCATATTTTCAATCAAGTTTCTGAAAGAATTTTGCTCAATTAATGCCCAACAATGTACTTTTTTGCTGAAGTATCTGAATGTTTAGATAATTTAAGTGATATATATCATCTGCCAATTGAACTAATTGTTCTATTTTTTGGTTTACAAAATTTAAAGAGGATATGATCTTATTTTTTACAATATTTTTCACTGTCTACACAGCTCTAAATTATTATATATTTATCCGGGGCTGGCAGGCACTTTCTACTTTCCCATCTTTCAAACCGTTTTATATAGTATTATATATATTAATTGCCTATGGTTACGTTTTTGCAAAAGTGTTTCACAATTATCTATCTCCTACTGTATATGATATTTGGCTTGGTGTAGGTGCTTTCTGGTTTGCGTTCCTGGTATACTTTATTCTAATCCTGCTTGGTATTGATATTGTCCGCTTGCTTGATTCATTCTTCCATTTCCTTCCCCGATACGTTGCAAATAATATTGAATTAACAAAAATAATAACTGCTGTAATTGTAATCATCGCTGTAACTATTGTTGTATTCCTGGGCAATCTTAATAAACGTGATATAACAATCACCACATTAGACCTAACTCTCCCCAAAGGTAATGCAAAATTAAACGATCTGAACATAGTTTTTGCTTCCGATCTTCATCTTTCAACAATAGATGGTGAAAAGTTGTTAAATAGAATAGTGGGTAAAATAAATTCTTTAACCCCAGATCTAATACTCTTTGCAGGAGATGTTGTCGATGATAAAGCTATTATATTGAGGGAACGGGGCATTGGCGAATCCTTTAAATTGCTAAAACCAAGGTTGGGTATTTATACGATCAACGGTAACCATGAGTTTATAAATAATGTTGAGCCAAGTGTTAAGTTTATGGACGAATATGGTATAAAAGTGCTTAGAGACAATATTGAGTTAGTTGATAGCAGTGTTTATATTGTTGGCAGGGAAGATGTATCGATGAGGCAATTTACAGGCATCGAGAGAAAGCCGCTCGAGCAAATCATTCAGCCAATCGAAAAAAATTATCCTACAATTCTGTTAGATCATACTCCGGTAAGACTGGAACAAGCCGAAATGAACGGAATAGATCTTCAGCTTTCCGGACACACACATCACGGTCAGATCTGGCCAGGAAACATTATCACAAATCTCATTTATGAATTGAGCCGGGGGTACAAGAAGAAAGGAGATACGCATATTTATGTAACATCCGGGGCTGGAACATGGGGTCCACCAGTTCGAACCGGAAGTAAATCAGAGATTGTAAACATAAAAATAAAATTCTCCGATTAATACTCTTCAATTTGTTTCAACTACATTAATTATATTTATAATGTCTTCTACTTTAGCAGCCTGATAATCGGGCAGAACACTCCAGTCCGATGTATCAACACTAAAACCATAAAACGCACCAATACTAACAATATTTATATCTATGTTTTTATCATTTAAAATACTGTTTGCATTTGCTGCACATTTAACATCTGTTTCATGGTCTCCAATATAAATTATAATACCTGGTTGTAAATTTGTAAGCTTCTCAATACACATAATCAAGCCATCGGGATTTGGTTTTTGCTTATTTAGTTCTACTTCTTCATATCCAATTATACTTTTAAAATAGGAGAGCATATTCCTCGCTTTTAGATTTTGATTTATAATCTCTTTTGAGTTTTGGGAAACAATTCCTTGTGAAAATCTCTGTAACGAAAATAATGCTTCCTCAACTCCATCAATAAGCGGTAAAGGAGTTTGATCATCAAGTTGATATGCTGTCCACATGTTGCCTGTGGCGTCTACCTGACTATTGTCAAAGCTAAAGTTTTCTTTATAAAATTCTCGCCAATTTACTGTTTTGCTATGTGCCAGATGATAATTATCGAGTGTGTTTAATACAGAAAATTTATTCCAATTTGTGCCGGATACCTTTTCAATAATTTTTCTTGTTACCTTTAAATTTTTCTGCCTGGTATCCACGAGAGTTCCGTCGTAGTCCCAAATTATTGCATGAACTTTTCCAGATTTTTTGCTAAGCATAAAGTTGGTGTCTAGATCAAATCATTTCCCCTCAGAATTTTTAAAAATAAAAAGCCCCTGCATTTCTACAGAGGCTATAGAATAAAAAAGAATTAGAGGATGCTAAAGGAATACCTGATTCCTAATTGTATCTGCCACCTTGATGCAATACTCGGGTCATCAATATATGTTTCTTTAAGATTTGGATTAAAATTCACAAGTGGTTTCCCCTCTGCGTCAAACTTAACTAAACCGGTTGCATCATCAAGCACAGCTGTTAGAGGAGATGTTGCAGCGGACGAAGCAACTTTTCTTACTCCTCCAATACTGAGTAAGCTTGGAATATTCAGGACATCTAAACTTAACTGAAAAGTATGGTGCATGTTGCCGGTCATAAAATCGAAATCCTGCATAAATCTGAAATCAATATTCCACCACCAGGGATTAACTGCTCCAAATCGTTCCGCAATTTCACCTCTATGCTGACTTAAATAAGCATCCTGTTCAATGAATGCATTAAGTGCAGTCCATTGTTCTTCCGGAGTATATATTAAAACACCATTATCATCTGTTATTGGCGCTAAATTAATTTCGCTCTGATTTTGAGGAATATAAATCAAATCATTACTGTATCCATCACCATTTACATCTCCTGAATATGTAAATGAATATCTGTTACCACCTGCACCAGCAAATCGGTTTCCTTCGGATACTTCAAAAAACAAACCGAAATGTGAAGTAAAATTTTCATTCCACTTGTGCGAATAGGTTGCATTACCAACAATTCTATGCTGTAGTCCAAATTCAGAATAACTGGTTAGAGGATTATTTGGGTCTCCCTGTACAGGATTACCCTGAAATAATACACTTGCTATCTCTGTTGATTTCAGATTACTTTGAGCGTCAGAATATGTGTATGCCAGGTTTGCTCTTAATCCAAATTCAAATATTTTTCTTAACTGGACGGTTATGTTATAGTTATATCCATCACTGGTATTATCCATAACATAAACACCGGCACCAAAATCAGGATTTAATTCATTATTGCCAGCTCCGCCATAGTATGGTCTTCCGTCAGCCAAAGTACCTACTGGACGAACCAGGTCAGCATTTCTAACATAGATTGCATTGATATCCTTTCCATATATAGCCTCTAAAGTTATGAGCCAATTGCCCGGAAACATATGATCAATAGCAATATCAGTAATCCAAAGCTGCGGCCATTTGAAATCAGGGACTAATGCATTAAGATCAAATGATTGCTGTAAAACAGAATTATCTTTTGTTTGATTGGCAGTTGGAGGAATATCATTTGGATTACTAAGTGAATCCGGAGAATAAAGATTAGGATTTGCACCAGGATTTGATACCTGATTACCAACCCATACAAAGGGAACTCTTCCGGTAAAAATTCCGGTGCCGCCCCTTAGCTGTGTTACTCTATCGCCATTAATATCCCAGTTAAATCCAACCCTAGGAGAAAAGAGAAATTGTGTGTCGGGCATTTTAGCCTGATCCACAACTTCCGGATTATCGTTTTCATCCAAAAGAGTTAGACCTGTTGAAAAAGGATTAGCCACGGGATCGGTGAAATACATCGGAATATCAACCCTTAACCCGTATTTTAAATTAAATGTCGGTGATACAATAAACTCATCTTGCGCATAAACAGATAACTGACCAACTTCAATAAATTCTCCTTTATAAGGTCCGGTTTCAATTCTACCTAAAAAATCAACAACCGCCCCTGAATCTGGATTTGTTGCACGCAAAAATTCTTGTAATGTTGGGTATGTTGTTCCCCCAAACGCTAGCGGTAATTGAAATAAACCATTTCGAAAAATATTAAATGAATTAAAATACTTGTAATATTCAAACGTGGCACCGGCTGTAAGAACGTGGTTACCAAGATAGAAATCAAAATTATTTGTTATCTGTAAAACATCCTGATCAAGTATATTATGGTTAGAAAATGGTTCCTCACCAAGGGTCGTATAAGTTACTCCATCATTACCTATTTCAATTGTGGGAAAATCCCCACTATTCGGAGCACGGTAATCATTAAATTGATTGTAACTGACAAAGAATCTGTTTGAGAAATTTTTCCCTCTGGCATTCCACTCTAAAACATATGAATTAAGCAGATTGTTTATTACATAACCAGAATTTTGAAATGGTAAGCTTTGATCATTCGGACCTCTGCCGGTTTGGTTAAAACTTAGCACAAAGGGATGGGGACCTAATCCTCGGTTTGCATCGAGGCGATTATAACGGAAGACAAGTTCATTGTTCTCGTTAACATTCCAATTAAGCTTAAGCAATATTTTTTCATTATCCGTGTTGAAGTCATAACCTTCATAAACTCCCGGATCATATCCATAGACCTGAATCATTCTATTTCTAATTAGATCCATACTATCTGCGTAAACTCTTGATTCACCAAAAGTAACATTTCCATCCCTGTCTGCAACAAAATTGGATCCTGGATCAGTTCTTCGTTCAATTTCTCCATTAAGGAAGAAGAATAATTTGTTTTCAATAATAGGTCCGCTTACCGAAAATCCTGATTGGTAATATGAAAGTTGGGGGTTAGCAACAACCTGATTGCCATCAACTTCATTACCAACAAAAGTTTCGTTCCTGCCAAAAGTATAGAGTGATCCTTTCCACTGATTTGTTCCGCTCTTCGTTACCGTATTTACACCTGCACCTGTAAATCCACCTTGCTTGACATCAAAAGGTGCGATAGATACTTGTAACTGATCTATAGCATCATATGGAATTGGTTCTGCTGCAGTTTGACCACCGGGTGCAGGATCATCTAAGCCGAATGGATTATTAAAATATGATCCATCCACAGAAATATTATTGTACAACCAGTTTTTACCACCAAAGCTGTAATTGCCATCACTTCTAGGATCTAACCTGATGAGATCCCTTGTTGTTCTTTTAATAGATGGTAAATTTTGAACTTCGCCTAAAGTAACGGAGGTTTCAGCGCCGGTACGACTACTATTCATAACCGCATCTTGTTCAGCTGAAACCACTACCTCACCTATTTTAACCGCTTCACTCTGAAGTGTAAATTCAAGTCTGAAGTTCAAACCAAGATCCAGGTTTATATTTTCCTGTTTTGCCGAAATATAACCTATATAGGAAACTGTTACGGTATATGGTCCACCAATTCTAAGATTCGGTAAATTGAATAAGCCGTTCTCTCTAGTAGAAGCACCATACTGTGTGCCGCTCGGCATATGTTCAGCAATTATATTAGCCCCTGGTAATGGATTCCCATCTGTATCCTGCACAAGACCATTCATCGCTGCGGTTGTAACACCCTGAGCATATAGAAGGTTTGGGTTGATGCAGATAAAAGCAAAAAGGGAAATGAACAGAAAAGTTTTTAACATAAGCCCTCCAAGATTTAATGTTATTACTGTGGTTTATTTATTGAGGAAACATATTTTATCGGTGGTCAAATTATTATTGAAATAATTCTTACTACTAATAAATTATTAAATGAAAATTAATCTACCAAATGCATACTAAAAAAATTTAAGTTGAAAATATGCTGTGAACTGTCCTATCAATAATATAACGATTATTGGCTGTTCTGTCTTAACAGCTTTGTTCCTAGCAAGAATGACTAAATGTTATTAATTCCAAAATCATCGTCGAGTAAATACCTACAATAACAACCGTATTGTTGTTGTAGAAAATAATATTAACATTTACTGCGTTTGGTTTTGAGATTATCCAATAAACGAATCGGGGAACTTTATGGTATGAAAATGATTGCGCATTTGAAAGCCCAATCTACTTTAATGTTTTGCTATAACCACTTTAATAATTGTTATTTAAGAAACGATTTTTCTTGCATCTAAATATATTTATTACCACATTTGTCATGTCTCTTTACCATCTTGATGAAAGTTGCAATGTTTTTTCTAAATTTCTCCTAAGTTGAAAATTATTAGAACGATTAACCTTTGCACATGATCATCGTTGAAGAGACGAATTATTCATTGTAGGTATTCTCTTATTATTTGTTGACTTGCAGAGTTTAATAACTAAAAGGAGACCAACTATGTTTGATGTTATTTCAAAAATGGCCACTGAGCTTAGGCTTAATGGACTTGAGTTCACCCACCATATACTGAACGAGACAGATCCCAACCGACAAAACTCGACATTCTATGAGGGAGAACATGCCCGCATCTGGGTGTATGCAGAAAACAGATCACCGGTTCCATTTAAAAACGTTCGGGTTACTATAAAACCAGGCCGGTGTGCTATCTTTAATGCATTTGAGAAGACCATTGATTATCTGCCAGCAGGGGAAAGAAAGCTGGTCGTGGAGATGGAACATATCCAGGTTAAAAATGCTCCATTCACGCGTACCAGTACAGACATGATAACGGTGATAAATCTTGAGGAAGCATATGCTGATTTCACCGCACTTAAATTCACCGATTTCGATCTAATCCTGGAACAAGTTATCCCAAAAGTACTTACACAGGAAAAACAGGAGGAGCGCTGGGTTCACAATTAACCCATCGTATTAATAATGCTCTGCAAGTCAATTAAATATAGTATTTGGGTTTTTATTATAGGGAAACCAGCAATAATATTTTAGCGGAACTCTATTATCATAGGCATAATAATGTATTTGTTATATAATGTATGCCCATAGGAACAGCTTTTCATAGAAACAGCATAACATTTGAAAATTTAGTTTTGTAATTTCTTTTGTTTTAACATTATTAATCCTAAATAAAATTATATACTACTTAATATTCCGATAGCTAATAATATTATTATTAATAATGTTAAAATTATTAATGAATTTTTTGCCAGCTTGTAATCAGATTCATTTCCTCCACGGGATCTGATTCCAATGATAGTAAAATATACGCCACCACCAATCAGCATTATACCAAAGAATAAGAGAGGTAGAAACCAAAATAGTTCCGATTTGTCCGGTTTATTTAATGCTGTTATTCCAGAGTACGCATAGAACCCTAGGCCCAACAATCCTATTAAAGCCAGAGCTATACCAGAAAGAATTGAAAGCAGTGGAATTAGTTTTTGATTATTCAGCACCATCATAAAAGGTAAACAATTATTCTGATAAGTTATAATAAACATCGGGGTGAATAAAAACAAGATTGGGATACAGTTTTGCTTCTAATAATTAAGCTATAGGTTCACCCTGGCAGACTTGAACCGCTGATGTACTGATTAATAGTTGGTTAAAAACATTTAAGAGAGTTCTTTTGTCCAACACTTTTTTACAATTAAATAAATTAAAATCTTCTATAGCTGCAAAAAAGTTCCTGGTTGATATAAATTTTCACAATACAGCTTTCTGTAATCCCTCAATTATTTTGTCCACAAGCTCTTCTTCCTTCACATATCGACTTATTAAATATCGCGATTTACTTTCGAAATCTGGTTTTAGCATTCTGAGATCTGATATGTGTTGCTCTGCTTCTGATTTCCGATTCAGTTGACCTAAATTTGCAGCACGCAACATCGGTCCCCAAAAGATTGCGGGTACATCATACTTAATAGCCTCCTCATAAGCCTTTTCAAAATCATTTAGGCGATAATAATAAAGCGATGTTGCCCCATGATACCATGCTGGAAAACCTATATTCTGCTTCATTGCTTTATCTAAAAGTTTTTTCCCTTGTTCCCACTCACCGTATAAAGATAGAAAAAATCCAATCATTCCTACTCTAAACGGCGAATTTGGATTTAGCGCTAAGGCCTGATCCATTTCATACAAAAAAAGATCTTTATTTTCTTGAACAAATTGGCTCCACGCATAAGCGATCCGAACCAGTTGACTCTCCGACTCCAGGTCAATTGCCCTTTTTGTTAATTCAATTGTTTTTTCCAGTGCATTAGCACTTTCTGGTAAGTCCAATTCATATCTGGTTCCATATAAACTCGCAAGCATAGCAAGGGCAACACCAGAATCAGGATCTTTAGCAACTGCTTGTTCCAGGGCATTGAACGCTTCTAAAGCTGTTTCCGGAGTATGATGAATTTGATAATAGTAATATCTTAGAATCGCTTGGTAGGTATCTAACTCGGCGGGAGCTTTTTTCTTAGATTCCTTTGCAATTCTTTGTGGAATTATTCCGTATTCATTAGCGATAATAGTTACCGTTTCTCTTGCTATATCCTCTTGAATTGAAATTAAATTTGATGGATTAAGTTCACGTTTGAATTGTTCCCCCCAAAGTTGTTCTTTTGTAAAAGCATCTGTTAGTCTAACGCTGACCTTTATCTTATTTTTGTCTTTTCTAACGCTGCCCTGAATTACAAAATTGGCACCTAAATCATTTAATAATTTTTTATGCTCGTCAGTATCACTATCAAAATAATCTTCAATGCGAAAACCGATGACACGAAAATCATCATAGCGGGTGAGTTCAATTGATAGCTCTTCAGTAAGTCCTTTTGCAAAATATTCTTGCTCTTCTTCACCGGTTAAATTTGTAAGCGGTAAAACAATAATGCCTGGTTTTGCAGATAAAGTAAATTCAGTTTCACTAATTTCTTCGGTTGGTTTTGAATCCGAATCTAAGTTCGGAATGAATAAGGGTGAGTAGTTTCCTATTGGAATGTTAAATCTTACCGGATCATTTTTACCTTCATTAGAATAATACTTTTCTAAAGCTCTTCTTAATCGCCCTGCCTGAATTCTTACAATTGGATCTAGTTCAGGATTAAAATCTTTATCCCTGCTAAATACCTCGAGCCCAATTGTATAACCTATAAGCTGCTCGCTGTGCCCAGCGATAGTTTGCTTAACAAGATATTTTAGTAGCTGGCAAAGTCTGTACTTAGGCTTGAGTTCCTTACTTGAACAAATACGCGATAGCTCTTCAAGAATAACATTATCGGAATATTTAGTTTTTGCTTCCGTTTTAAGACCTCAATAATTCAGACTTATGCTAACATCAATCAATTTAGTATAACATAAACAATTGTTACAGTAACAATTGGTTTGTTACTTAATGAAAATGATATGATAGACTATTTTGCCTAATAAATATAGCAATAAAATAAAATTCTTAGTAGATGCTGAATAAGGAACAATTTTTAAAGCTCATTATCACCCGGTTTCCAAACCATCAGAATTGTATAAAAGAACTTTTTGAGGAAAGTGAATCATTCAGATCTTTATGTGAGGATTATTTTGATTGCAGGACGGTGCTCGATGAGACAATAAAAAATAGCAACAAGTCGAGCGATTTGCAGAAGGAGTATCAGGTAATGTTATCGGAAATTGAGGATGAATTAATTGAAAGAATTACAATCTAAGTTTTTGAAGTAGAAACAGCGAATAATTTGTTGATAAAGCTAAATGATTTTAAAACCTTATTTGCTTTAATAAGTTTGTTGTCCTATTAAATAAACTGAAAGTCTGAATATATCCCACATACGCCACATGAATTTTTGAATCTACTCCGAAAATAGGTATTGAAGGATCAGTAAGGATATCACCAAAAGAATATTTGTATCCGAGTACAGATACTATGGTTCCTTTAGGGGCAGGCCAGTATGCACGGGGTGTTAGCTCCTGAGCAGAACTCGTTGAGGAACAAAGATAAAGCAAACATATATATGTTATTGAATTATTCAATAATACTTTGCACCTAACTATAAAAGTGAAAAAATTTATAAATGGTAGTAATCAAATTCAGCAATCTTATTGAAGCAAATAAGGTTTTAAAATCATTTAGCTTTATCAACAAATTATTCGCTGTTTCTACTTCAAAAACTTAGATTGTAATTCTTTCAATTAATTCATCCT
>JARRKK010000049.1:0-19807 GCA_037388105.1 Ignavibacteriaceae bacterium
CTGTGCTGCTATCGGATCAACTACAGGTGCACGGTTTACATCTCCTACTGTTAAGGTAAATGATGAGGTATCTGTTAATGCAGGTGTTCCGTCATCTGTTGCAATTACCTTTATATCTGTGTACACACTATTGTCTGTATAGCCAGGGGTAAACGTTATTGTTCCCGTTCCATCACCTTTATCTATAAAACTTGCAAATGGAGGTAGGTTAACTGTTGTTAAAGTTATGTTATCTCCGTCTGGGTCTGTTGAATTTACTGCTACACCTAATGTATCCCCTTCATTAACATTCTGTGCTGTGATTTGACCAATCAAAGGTGGTCCATTTACATCATTTACCGTAAGTGTAAAGGTAGTTGTATCCGCGTTTACCGGTGTTCCGTCATCTGTTGCTATTAAGCTTATGTTTGCATAAACACCGTTGTCAGTATAACCAGGTGTTAATGTTATGGTTCCTGTACCGTCACCGTTATCAAGAAAATTGGCAAATGCGGGAAGACCTGATGTAGTTAGTATAATATTATCTCCGTCAGCATCTGTTGAACTTACCGCTACACCTAAAGTATCCCCTTCATTCATATTCTGTGCTGATATTGGATCTAGTAAAGGTGCACGGTTTACATCATTTACTGTTAAATCGAATGTGGTCGTATCGGCGTGTGCTGGTACCTCATCATCCGTTGCAATTACTTCAATATTCGTATAAATACCAGCTTCAGTAAAACCAGGTGTAAATGTTATAGTGCCAGTTCCATTACCGTTATCCACAAATCCTGTAAATGCTGGTAAGTTTTCAGCGGTAAGTGTTATAGGATCTCCATCAAGATCAGTAGCACTTACAGCTACATTTAATGTATCACCTTCATTTGTATTCTGAGCGGTTATAGGATCTAATACTGGTTTGTTTTGTGCCAGTGTAAAACTGAGTGATATTAAAGGAATTAATCCTAATAATAAGTAAAGCTTTTTCATTGAGTACCCCAGAAATTTTTCTTATTCATATTTTTAATTATGCTTAATACGAGAAAAAACTCAATTATTGTACCATAGCAGTCATCGGTTTTTATAGAATAAATCAATAGAATTACTCCAAATCTTGATAATTGATAACAATTTCTTAACAAACAATAAAAAATGTACATGCCATCTTCACCTTCCGGTAATTAAGTTAGTTCGGCTAGGCGGATTATGATCTTGAATTTGAATCGCTGAAAGAATAGAATGTTTTATGCAAAATGTAGTTAGCTTTTGTGTGGATGTTTAAAATATTTTATAAGGTATCCACACAGACAGATCAGAAAGATTATTACATTTAACAATCTACCATAGTTGTAGTAATCAATTCAGATTTATAAACCTTTATCAAGAATTCATCAACTTTCGGTAAACCGTTTTCTGTTACTAGCCAATTAAATCAGTTCGGCGTTCCCAATGGATAATTCAATAAAGTTGTTTGGTAGTTACGATGAAATAGCTTAATCAGAAAGATATGAACTAACAAATGAATGCAAGAAGAGGGGGGTTATCCTTTAGGGGTCTCATTTTGAGAAAATGGAAGATATTAATTTAACATCTTTTAATAACTGCACAAAGGGCGGAAAGAAACGACGATATTTGATGTAGTAATTTACTTTGCTGTTTTAATATTAAGAATTATTAAAGATTATCCATAAAATATTCTGCTATCAAAGTATAAACATGTAAACTGGTGTTGCCTCCACTTATACTATGATTTTTATTTGGATACAACATTAAATCAAACTGCTTACCTGCTAATTGAAATTCCCTTACTATCTGCATTGTATTCTGATAGTGAACATTATCATCACCTGTGCCGTGTACAATCAATAAATTTCCTTCAAGATTGTTCGCATAGGTAAGAACACTTGCAGATTTATAGCCTTCAACATTTTCGCTCAGCATACCCATATACCTTTCAGTCCATATTGCATCATACAAATGAAAATCAGTTACTGGAGCCACCGATACACCTGTTGAAAAATATTCATTCGCACGTGTCATCAGCATCAAACACAGATAACCACCACCACTCCATCCCCAGAATCCTATTCTTTCACTATCAACGTAGGGTAGAGTTGCTAAAAATTTTGCTCCTTCAATTTGATCATTAACAGCCCACTTACCCAGATCTTTGTAAACAAGGTTTTTGAATGCTTTACCTCTACCGCCAGTACCACGGTTATCAACACAAAAAATAATAAATCCTTTTTGAGACATCATCATATGCCAAAGTTGTCTTGCTTCTCCCCATTCGTTAATAACTTTTTGCGAACCTGGCCCGCCATAGCCAAAAACGAGTACTGGATATTTTTTGCTTTCATCAAAATCAGGCGGCTTTATCATAAAGTAATTCAGCTTAATACTATCACTTGTGGTTAAAGTGGAAAACTCAGGATAATTTACATTGAGTTCATTTAACTCAGGAAGATCATTTTCGACTAATAATCTTACAAGCTTTCCGTCCGTCTTAACCAGTTTTGTTTTAGATGGATGACTTGAACTTGAATATTCATTAACGAAATACTTATAATCGGGAGAGAAATTTGCTTCGTGCCAACCCGGTTCATCAGTAATTTTTTGTAAATCATCACCGTCCAGTTTTACTCTGTAAATATGCTGTTCTATCGGAGAATCCTTTTTACCTGAGAAGTAAAGTAATCGATCTTCTTCAGATACACCCAATACATCGGTAATTTCCCAATTTCCCGAAGTAATTTGATTTATTAAATTTCCTTCATAATCATAAAGGTATGCGTGTCTGTATCCACTCTTTTCACTCACCCATACAATCTCATCCTTATTTTGGAGAAAGATGATATTGTTTTCACGAACTTCTATCCAGCAAGAATCTCTGTCTTCCAGAGTAACCATGCTTTCTCCGCTAATTGTATTTGTCATCAACAATTCAACATGATTTTGCTTTCTATTCAACCTGAGAATTGCCAGCTTATCAGAGGAGTTTGTCCAGTAAATCCGTGGTATATAAATATCTTCTTCTTCTCCAATATTCATCCATTTTGTTTCACCGGTAAATACATCAACAACCCCGATTTTAACAATAGAATTTTGTTCGCCCGTTTTAGGATATTTAAGAGGAGTAACAATATTATAAACATGCATCTCGTCTATAATGTAAAATTCTTTAACTCTTGTCTGATCTAATCTCCAGAACGCAATTTTCTTTCCATCCGGTGACCACTGCCATCCATCTGCAATAGAAAACTCCTCCTCATACACCCAGTCGAATTCACCGTTAAGAATATTTTCTGTTCCATCCGTTGTTAAAGCATCTTCAACTCCAGTATTCAGATCAGTAATATAAATATTATGATCGCGTACAAATCCAACTTTTTGGCCATCCGGTGAAAGTTTAACATTCCTCAGGCCAGGATCATTTTCACCAAGAGCTTTAATTTCTCTTGTGTTTATATTATACATATAATATGGTGCCTGCCTTGAGTGTCTCCAGATTTTCGTCTCCGATCCCTCAATTAAGAGAAAGTTTCCATCTTCAGTCCAGGAATAATTGCTCATTATAATTGGTTCATTATTATACTTTAAATCTCTACCCGATATTAAAAGTTTGGATGCAACGGATTCTATCTCAAATTCATAGATATCAACTAGGTTTTCAGTTATACTTGTTGCAGTGTATGTAAATGCACTACCATCAGGAAGCCATTGAATATTTGCAATTTTTGCGGGAATATATTTGGTAGAAAAAAAGATATCTTCGAGTGATAATTGATTCTCATCCTGCGCAATAACAATCGAAGTGAAAACTGTTACAATTATGATTAAAGTATGAATAAATGATTGACGCATAATATAAATCCATTTTGTTAGAAGAATCTGAAGTTTAGTTAGGCCAGAGCTCGTAAATTTCGTCACTCAATCCAAGATATTCCCATCTGAGCAACGCTATGGGAACGTTCCCGTTTTCCATTATATAATCATGAAAATCCCTAAGATCAAAATCTTCGCCCAGCATTATTTTAGCATCTGCAAGAAATTTAAATATCTGTAATTTCCCAATCTGGTAAGAAATTGCCTGCCCGGGATTATAAGCGAAAAAACCTGCTTCTTGTATTCCGGTTGCCAAATCCATTGGAACCGTTGCAGCAAGGTACTCACCAGCATCTTCAATGCTATAATTACCAAGTGCAAGATTTATATCAACAGCAACCCGCAATGCTCTCAATCTCATAAAACTATATATGATTTCTCTTGTTTTGGGTTTATCATCAAATAAACCATATTGCAATAAAAGCTCTTCAACATAAAATGCTATTCCTTCATTAGCTCCCGAATCAAAATATCTTCTTCTTATCGGGTTAGTATTTGCCCAGGAAAGAACTAATTGAAAATAATGACCTGGTACTCCTTCATGGATAATAATCGGACGGGGATCTTTTGCCGTTGCAAGTCTAAAATATCCAAGATCAGTTGAGGGTTCGGGAATATAACTAACACCGTTTTCATTCAATCTGGTTTCCGAAGTAAGATCGTCAGTAACGCCCATATAAGAAAACGGAGAGATGTGCGGTGGCAATTTTAAAAACTTATAATGCTTAACCCAATCAGGGATAGTTAAGATTTCTTTTTCCACAAGAAAGTTTCTTATAGATTCTTCGTCTGTACTTTCCATTAATATTTCTTCATCTGCTGAAGCAAAAATTTTCAGTTCTGATAATTCTTTATTTTTCTCTCTCTCGTAAACGTCAAACGATACAGATCTATCCCATTCCTGTTTTCCCATTATCAAAAGTTCATCCGTACTATATGGCATCAGAGCAATATTTTTAAGAAAATACTCATACCCCTCTCTGCCCACAATGAAATTGTTTTGCATACTCGATCTACGTTCTTGAATCCACTTAACGTAATTTTCAAGCGCCAAAGCTGCCTGTTCAACAGCAGAATTTAACTGAGCATTTAAGTCTGCAGGGAATAATTCGTTAAGAGCATCCCGCATATAATAAAGATTATTCCTGATATCCGATAAGTTGTCCAGAGCAATATCAGCAAAGGCTGCAACGGGAATTGTTAAATTATGTTTTGCATATTCTATAGTTGTATATATAGAATTCAGACGGAGAATAATATTTTCTGCTCTCTGTCTTGTCATTGAACTATGAATTATCAATAATTCAAAAACTGCGCCGATAGTTTGATGAACATAAAAATCAGGATTACGTTCCGGAAGATTTAATACATTCAATTCCCAGTTTACTCTCTCAATTGCGGAATGAAGTAATAGATAATCAACACTGTCTGATAATGTCCAGAAGTTATTCGTTAGGTTTTTTAACTTGTTGCTGAACTCTAAATATTTATTCCTATAACTCTTTAATGCAGCCTGTGAAAAATCGGGAACCCATTTATCAGGTCTTTCAACTCTTGGTATATCATCACCGGTTGACGGTTGAGTAACTGCTCTCCATTCGAAAAATTCTTTTGCCAATTTTTGAATCCCGGGATCGTATTGTGCACCAACATTACCTACAAAGAGTAAAGAAAGTACGATTACAAAACATTTATAATACATATTGGATAGAATTAGTTCAAAAGGATATATTGTTACTCAATAAAATATAATAAAAAGTATGATACAAAATATGAAGCCTGATAGACGTAATAGATTCAAAATTATTATCAAAAGATGACATGAACAAACCCGAGGATCAAATACTTGTAATTTTTGGTGCATCCGGTGATTTGACAAAGCGTAAGTTGATACCGGCACTCTACTCGCTGGAAATTCAAAATTTACTACCGGAAAAATTTGCTATCGTCGGTACAGGCAGAACAAATTTGAATAATGACCAGTTTAGTGATTCCATGAATGATGGAATAAAATTATTTTCTTCTGAACAGGATAAAAGTAAAATTGATAATTTTTTAAAAAAACTCTCTTACACAAGGACCAATCCAAAGGATGCTTCTTCCTATAAGAGCTTAATCTCAAAAATATCTGAGATTAGAAATAAACAAAATATTGATGGGAATACTGTCTTTTATCTTTCAACACCTCCAAGTCTTTACGACGTAATACCACAAAATCTTGCACAACATCATCTCAATAAAGAAAAAGATGGTTGGAAAAGATTAATAATTGAAAAACCTTTTGGATACGATCTTAAGAGTGCAATTGAATTAAATTCAAAACTAATGAATGATTGGAAAGAAGATCAGATTTTTAGAATAGATCATTATCTTGGAAAAGAATCGGTTCAGAACCTGCTTGTAACAAGATTTTCTAACGGAATTTTCGAACCTTTGTGGAACAGAAACTATATCCATCATGTTGAAATAACTTCCGCAGAAAGTATTGGGGTTGAAAAACGAGGAGGTTACTACGAAAATTCGGGTGCACTTAGGGATATGATTCAGAATCATTTATTGCAGTTAGTCGGACTCATTGCAATGGAACCACCTTCCTCTAACGATTCCAATTCAATAAGGAATGAAACCGTAAAAGTTTTTCAATCGCTCCGACCGATCTCTGAATTGAAAGTTACCAACTCCACTATCCGGGGGCAATATCTCGCTTCTACAGTGAGAGGTGAAAAGGTAAAAGGTTATCGCGAGGAAGAAGGGGTTGATCCAAATTCAAAAACTGAAACATATGCAGCCTTAAAATTTTATATCGATAATTGGAGATGGGGAGGCGTTCCGTTTTATATCCGTACGGGAAAGCGTCTGCCAACAAGGGTTACCGAAGCAGTAATTCATTTTAAACCAACTCCACATCATCTTTTTTCACGCAAGGAATTCGTTGAATCCTGCAACCAGTTAGTTATTAGGATCCAACCGGATGAAGGTATATTGCTAAAGTTCGGAATGAAAACACCCGGTGCAGGTTTTGAAGTAGAAAATGTAAATATGGATTTTCATTATGCAGATTTATCTAATCAACGAATCCCGGCTGCTTATGAAAGATTGTTATACGATAGTATGATTGGGGATTCTACCTTATATGCGAGAGGCGATGCTGTTATGGCAGCCTGGAAGTTTTTAAGTCCGGTATTAAGTGCCTGGAAAAATGATTCTACTATTCCAATATATGGTTATCCTTCAGGAACATGGGGACCGGAAATGGCTGATGATCTTATTGAAGTACGTGGAATGACTTGGCGCTATCCGTGTAAAAACCTCTCGAATGATGGTATTTATTGTGAGTTGTAATATTGAAAAAATCAGTTAAAATTTTTCCCACTGTAGAAAAATTATCTCATTACTTTGCTAAATCGCTTGCAGAATCCGTTAATAAAACTCCTGAAGATAAATTTTTTTCGTTAGCGTTATCAGGTGGTTCAACACCAAAAGCTGTATTTGAATTTATTGTGTTAAATTTCAAAAATAAAATTAACTGGAGTAAAGTACTGATCTATTGGGGAGACGAAAGATGTGTTTCATCTGAAAGTGATGATAGTAATTATAAGATGGCCGCTAATAGTTTATTGAAGCACATTTCAATTCCTAATGAAAATATTTTTAGACTAAAAGGTGAAAACGATCCCTTAACAGAAGCCAAACGATATTCTGATCTTGTAAGTAAACTCATACCTTCGGCAAATGGTAATCCTCAATTTGATCTGATTATGCTCGGATTAGGAGAAGATGGGCATACGGCTTCAATATTCCCAAATAATATTCATTTCTTTGATTCTGATAATCTTTTTGAAGTAAGTCAACATTCCGATACAGAACAAAAAAGAATTACCGCCACTGGGAAACTCATAAACAATGCTAAAATGGTTTTCTTAATTGTAACTGGTAGTAATAAATCCGAAAAGGTCTACCAGATACTTGAGAAGAAAAAAGATTGGGAATGTTATCCTGCTTCCTTGGTTAATCCTGAGAATGGTGATTTGATCTGGCTGCTGGACAATCTTGCAGCAGAAAAATTACAACCTTTGGCAAAAGACTAATCGACTTAATAACTATCGATTTACAACTACATTTATTTTAATATTTTCAACCGTTTTCAAATTTTCTTAACCCAATTTGGAAGTAATTCAAATTTTAGAACATTAAATAAGTTGATTTATGTAAAAATTTTACCGAGGAAGAATTGGATTTAATATTTTGAATGAATTCTAAGGCTGAATAATCTTTTTGAATGGTATTAAACATAATAGTATTAAGACCCCAATTGATTGCAACTTGTAGACAAAACTCACTATTACAATATTAGGTTTATTAAGCGTAGAGAAAATATCAAGCAAATCTACTCCGGAGTTAACAGTAATACTGCTTTCATTATTTGTTTCTTATCGCTCAGATTTTGTTAGAGACATATTCTAAATCTAATCATTTACCACTTATTTCGATTAACAATCTGCATGTTCATAACTATTTACCATTGATACACTCATTCTATCCGGTTGAATTCATAATAGAGAGCAGCAGCTCCTAAAATTGAAATATTGGGTTGAGAAGTAACTTCAATTACAAGATTTTTTAGGGAATGTTTGTATGGAAACTCATTAACACATTCCCACATTGTATCCCTGAAGTATGTATAGGCTTTACTCACTGATCCTCCAAGGATGATTGCCTCCGGATCAACAGAGAAAAGAATTGCCTTAATTGCATTCCCAAAATGATATCCAAATTCAGCGAAGATTTCCAATGAGTGAATATCACTATTTTTAGCCCCTTCAAATAACAAATATCCTTTGGTGTTATGTACATTTTCAAAAAATTGACCACTGCAATAAAATTCAAATGTCTGATCATTATATGGAATGGAACCAAACTCACCTGCACCGCAATTTATGCCAGAGTATAGCCGGTTATTAGCAATTATTCCTGCACCGAACCCTGTTCCAATGGTTATTCCTACTATATTATTGAAATTCTTTGCGGAGCCAAAATATTTTTCGCCTACTACAAAACAATTTGCATCGTTGTTTACATAAACCGGTATACTAAACTGTTCTTCAAGAATATCTTTTATGTGTACTTCATTCCACGAGGGAATATTTTGCACATTGTAAACGATTCCTTTATTAACATCCACGAGACTGGGGACACCGATTCCAATTCCTGTAACATGTTTATCAAAAACACTTTGAACAGCATTAATAATTTCGTCTAATATTTTTTCTTTAGTGCCTTGAGCTGAAATATCAAAGGACTTGAATTTCTCAATTTGATTGTTAGCTACCCTGCCTAAACCGATATTTGTCCCACCAATATCGACACCAATAATAGTTTTATCGAGCATTCAATTTTTCAAGTTTATAAAAACTTATGTTTTTTATGATAAGTTATCTTTTTCGAATATGGTTTTATTCTTGATTAATGGTTTTGCCCAAATTCCAATGCTTAAAATATAAGCTAAGGATATGTATAAGAACATTATTCCATAACGCAACCCGACAATATCAGCCAGTCCACCAACTATCAACGGAATAATTGCCCCGCCAATGATTCCTGTGCAAAGGATCCCTGAAAAAGATCCATGATGTTCGGCAACAGAGTTTAATGCCAATGAGAAAATTATTGACCACATGACGGAAAGAAAGAATCCGGTTAGGGGAAATGCAATCGTCGCAATATTTCCGTTTGATAATATAGCTGTTGTTAAACACAAGATAGCAAGAACTGCTGCACTCAGAAGAATTTTTCTACTATCAAATAACTTCAGAAATATGAGGCCTAGCAGACAACCTAGAGTTAACAAACCCCAAAACCAGGCAACTGTCTCTGCACCGGTAGTTTGAGGATCCAATCCATGATATTGTGATAAAAATTCAGAAATCCAGTTCCCAATTCCTTGTTCTGTACCCACATATGCAAAAATTCCTATGAAATATAAAATTACATACTTGTTTTTAACTAGCTCTAAATATGATCCCCATCCACCAGCTCGTTCATCTTCTTTGAACTTTAATTTAGGAAACCGCACTTGTGCAATCACTATGATCATAATGAGAGATAATACAGCAGAAACCCAGTAAACTGAAATCCAGGATAGATTTACGGGGACAACACCTGATAAAAGGTCTAAGAGAATATTCCTCCCTCTTGAATAATGTTTAAGACTTACCACTAAATAGGAATATAGGTAAGGTCCGAGATAGGAGGCACCACCAAAAAAGAGTTGAGCAATAACAGAATTAAACGCAAAATGTTCCTCACCACCAGAAACTCTTAGTAACGGATTAATAGTTACCTGCAGCATCGCCATACCTGCACCTATACTAAACAAAGAAATTATATAAATTGGAAGTGAAGGTATTAATACAAAAACTACAGCACCCATAAACGCCAGTCCAAAAGGAACCAACAACATTTTTTTCTCACCATATTTTTCAACAAATATTCTAAATCCCCTTATTCCCGATGCTAAGAAGAGTTTCGAACTCAACAATACGATGGTGGGATTCTTACCATTCTCTTTTTTCATAGCATACGGTATAATGTCAATTCCGTCAGGAATATTAGTTGAAAAATATGGTGAAAATCCTTGCTGTCAAAATAAATTCTTTTACTGCTACAAAATATCTTATTTTCATTATATGGTTTGTTCATTAGGAAATACCTTCAGTAAACTCCAATACTGAGGTTATTCTCACCAATATCTCTATTAAAATGGAATTGTCTGAAAAAAATTTCATTTTATTGCATTACCACTATCAGCATTATAAAAATGAAGTTTGTCCAAATTAAAAAACAACGGTAACTGATCACCCGCATTTGGTTTTTCAATTGCACTTACCCTGGCAATAAATTCCGTTCCACCTAAATTGAAATAAAGGATAGTTTCATTCCCCATCTGTTCCGCAACACTTATAGAACATAATTGTTTGTGCAATGAAATTTCAGCAGAGCTTTTTAATATAATATGTTCAGGTCTTATTCCGAGAACAACTTGTTGATTGACAAATTTATTTAATGACTCATTATATTTTGCAGGTAAATCTATTCTGATATCATTATCTGAACTAACAAATGATAAATCTTTATGGTTATGGACTAATCCATTAATAAAATTCATCGGAGGGCTTCCGATAAATCCCGCAACAAATTTATTATTTGGATAGTTATATAAATTAAGTGGAGTATCAACCTGCTGAACGATACCGTCCTTCATAACTACAATCTTGTCTCCCATTGTCATTGCTTCAGTCTGATCGTGAGTAACATAAATTATTGTTGCTTCCAATCTTTTGTGAAGTTTTGAAATTTCAGTCCTCATTTGAACTCTTAGTTTTGCATCTAGATTACTTAGCGGTTCATCAAAGAGGAATACTTTCGGATGTCTCACAATTGCCCTTCCAACAGCTACTCTTTGTCTTTGCCCACCTGACAAAGCCTTCGGTTTCCTTTTCAGGAGTGATTCCAGTTCAAGAATTTTAGCGGCATCATTAACCCGTTTTTCTATTTCATACTTTTTATATTTTCTCAACTTTAATCCAAAAGCCAGATTATCGAATACACTCATGTGAGGATATAAAGCATAATTCTGAAACACCATTGCAATGTCCCGATTCTTAGGGGACATATTATTAACCAATTTCTGATCAATATAAATTTCACCTTCACTAATCTCTTCAAGCCCGGCAACCATTCGCAAAGTTGTAGACTTACCACAACCGGATGGTCCGACTAAAACAACAAATTCTTTATCTTTTATTTCAAGGTTTACATTATCTACCGCTTTATTTTCACCATCATAACTTTTAGAAACGTTAACTAATTTTACATCAGCCATTTTTCACACCAATTCAGAAATGCAATAAAATTTTAATTATTTTAATATAAGAAGCTTTTTTGTTTGAGAATAATTAGCTGTCATTAATCTATAAAAATATATACCGGTCGGAACTGGAAATCCTTTATCATCTCTGCCATCCCAGGATTCGCTGTAAAATCCTGCACTTTTAAACTCGTTTTCTAATGTATGAATTTTCTTTCCAAGTAAATTAAATACTTCTAAGGTAACTTTAGTTGCTGTTTTAATTTGAAAGGAAATAACTGTCTGCGAATTAAAAGGATTTGGATAATTTTGGTGCAATATCGTTTGATCAGGAATAGACTTATCAGGTTCTCCACTAACGGTTGAAACGATATCATATAAATCTTTAATCTCACTGAGTGAGAGTGCATAATTATAAATCCGGATATCATCAAGTACACCTTTAAAATTGTACTGATTATTTCCCGGAAGTATCTGACCAATCATTAAATCAATATCCGTTTGTAATATAGAACCAGAAAATGTCGATAATGCATCCAGCTTGCCATTAATGTAAATTTCATAATCAGAACCATCATATACAGTTGTTACATTATAAAGAGTATTAAGAGTTAACTCTGTTTCAGAATCCAGATCTTTTATTCCAGAGGAGCTTTTAATCGTCCATCTGATATGTTTATTAGTAATAGAAATTTTCAATCGATTTTCCCAATTACCGTGAGAAAGCGGATAAGCTTCACGCTCAAAAAATTCACCAACCTTTATCCAGAAATTTATGGTTATAGCGTTCTGAAAATTTAAACTCGCAGAGTTTGTAATTTTGATATAATCATTAATCCCATCGAATTGATAAGCATTATTTGGGTTATTAAATCTGTCTGAAACAAGTGCAGCACCTGACACAGTACCATTGTTGTTAAAACTGCTTTCATCATTCGCATTTCCATTGAAAGGATAGTATGCTACTAAATCACCGGTTTGATGTATAGTGGTATCACGTACAGATACTTGTATACTATCCGCAGTCACATTCCCACATGTATCTTGCACATTACATTTTAAGAAAATATTCCCAACCTGAATTGGTGCAGTCCAGGTAACTTTCTGTCCACTCCCCGTGAACTCTCCCTCTCCGGCAGACCATGAATAAGTTAAATCATCACCATCAGGATCAAATGCGTCGCAGTTTATTTGAGATGATGCTCCAATATGTATCTTTCTTGGGTTAGCAGATATATTAATAATGATTGGATCGTTATTAATATACTCAACCACTTCTATTTTGATAGTGTCGTCAACTTCCCTACCCTTCCCGTCAACAACATTACAATAAATAAAATAAGATCCGGTAATAGCTGGTGGAGTCCAGATAATTTCCGATCCAGTTCCAGTAATCATTCCCCCGGACTGAGACCAGTTATAATTAAGCGTATCATTATCCTTATCTGTAGAAGTGCAGTATATATTAATATTTGTTCCTAACACAATCACAGTAGAATCTGCAGAAAGACTTTTAATACGTGGTGGATAATTTGATACTGGTTGTCCTGAATTATAATCTACTATAATGTCATTAACAAACATTTTATCTAAATCATATGTTCTGATACCAGCATTCGGTGTGACAACCGCAATAATTACTCCATCAGATGGAATTGTAATTGTAGCAGCACCACTGATTCCCTCCAGTAAAAAAGAATTGCTGACAGCATCATAAATATCATATGGTCCTGCTCCAAAATTCACTTCAACTAATTTATCTTCATTGAAAGGATTATAGACTAAATAAGATGGATAAGCCGAATCGTGAAAGTAATCGGTTTTTAATAAATCCAGCAGAAGAATTCCTTCAACATTAGTAGTATCTATAATTCCTCCCAGGATTCCTATATGAGATGAACCATACAATGCAAGATTAGTTAATCCCCAGCCTCCCCCTATTGCATCACCTGTAGCATAGGGACTTCGTCCGTTTTGATTTTCACGAATTGCCTCATGAGCAATATATGAATTCGGATCATATTGATGTGACCATGCTTCACTATCCTGATTCTGGTCAGGTAAATAAATCGTGTAAAATAAGCGAGCTGCATTCGCAGCATTCAAAACCCACTTCCCGATTGCCCTGGCAAACCTGTCATCATACCTAACTAATGGAACAAGTGCACCTACTTGTTCAAATGTATTCATTAAAAACGCATAATCGCTAGAACCATTTACTTCACCAATGAGTCCATCTACATCATAGATTCCCCAATGTCCTAGGATAGCACCCCAATTACGTAAGGGGCCAACATTAAAACACCAATTGATTAATTTTTCCAAATTATAGGTAGTACCAATCTCTGCATTCATTCGAGCGGCCATGTAAACGCCATAAGCCAACTGAAGTTCATAGGAAGGATTAGAAGTTAAATCATTAAGAAATTCTAAAGCCCATTCTGCACCAATTCGATATTTATCATCGCCGGTCTCAGTGTATGCATTGTAAAAAATCCAGGCGAGTGCACCGGCTGCTTCCGGTTCAGGCACTCCGGATGAAAAAGGCGTCATTGTTTCTAAATTAAATGCACGATAATTCATAAAAGGTTTGTGCCATGGAGTTGTGGAACCACCCATTACCTCAATTGCTTCCAGCCACCTATCAGCAACAGAAGTGAATTGGTATTTAAAATCACCTGTATTTGGATACAGATCATATAATTGATAAAAGAATACATTGGGCATCACATCATACCACCAGTCATCCCAGTTACCGCCTGAGGGATGATTTAAATATACATTCGCTCCATTCTGCTTATTAAAATATTCTTCACACATCAATACCCAATTGTAAGTATCCTGGTCACTTTTATCTATCTCAACCAAGCTTGCACTTATAACTGCAGGAAGAACGTTAATTGCTTCAGCCGATAAAGGTGAAGTGGTTCCAACCACGGTGTGAAGTCCAAAACTTATATGGGGATAGTTAATTGTATTATTATTCCACCAAATTAAAGGCAAATACTGACCAGTTTTATTAAAATCAAATACATATGAATCGTATCCTATTGTGGTTTCATCCCAATTTCTCATGGCATATGGTGCAGGAAAATTCGGCATTTGTTCTATTCTGCTGATGTTAATTTGTTGAGAAAACAAATTTGAATGAGTGTAAAATGACGGACTAATAATTACAATTAACAGGATACAAATTGAATATTTCACAATATTAAACATGGTTAAACACAACTTATTTCTTACAATTTTTATCATCATTAAGGAAATTATTTAAACTAAAAACTTCAATATCCTTAATATCTATTTTACGATTGCTATTTTGTGTTGTTTTCAATGTTTTTTCCTCACCAGGTAATAATATAAATCCTCGATCAGAAAATGACATTTTCGGGTGATACAAATCAACAAAGTATGCAGGGCTATTAGTAGTAATCAGTATTTCATTCTTCATTTTTGATGAACCCCTTTTGATATTAATTTTAGATTTAGGTATTTGTATATGCTTCCATTCCCGGGAGCCATAATAATTTCTGTTTATTAATTCATCTTTCTCATTATATATTGTAATTACGTAATAATAATCTTCGGCATTTTTCTGATATGTTCTCGGGATAATAATAACCGGGTTATATGAATTTACTTTTAACAATGCTTTCTTTGTAATTTCATGAATAACTTCCCCACCACTTGTATTAAATATTACAAGCTTAACGTATCCTTTTACTGAAACTAATCCTTCATTTAATCCAAAGACTTTTAGGATTGAATTCTCTCGCTTGAAAAAAATCCTTACGGGTGCAAATGCTTTTTTAACAAAATAATAAGACATCTTGGGAAGGTAACCTGAATCAACTAATGACCAACTGACCACGGGCCAGCAGTCGTTTAGCTGCCAAATGATGGAGCCATTTGTTATTAGTCTGTTTGCTCTCCAATGATCAATACAATACTTTAATGCTATGCCTTGATTTAACTGTGTTAGATAATTAAAGTCCTTCCAGTTACTAGAAATAGGAAGATGACCAGTTAAAAATTTGAATACTCTCTCCTGTCCCTCAACCTGTTTGTTGTGAAATTCAAATTTTTCATCCTGGATCTTTCTATGTTTTTGAGAAAGACACTTTTCAAGAGTATGAACATTCGCAGGAGCTTGGAATCCAAATTCTGTTACGAATAAACTATTGTCTTCCGTAACATGAGCATAGTCGATCCATTTACTCCATATATTCCACTGATGGGTATTTCCACTTTCCTGATCATTTGGATCCTCATTGTTTCCAAAGGGAGAAGAAGGCCAATAAGCTCTTTCCGGATCAATCTCATTTACAATCCTGGGAATTATATCATGGAATATTCTAAACCCAGACATTTTTTCTATTGGTTTATCCTCAGTTTGATACCAGATCCATTCATTCTCATTATTCCCACACCATAATGCTAGTGAAGGGTGAAATTGCAATCTTTCAACCTGTTGTTCAATTTCATTTTTGATATTATCAATAAATTCTTTGTGTTCAGGGTAAACTCCGCAGGCGAACATAAAATCCTGCCAAATTAATATTCCGTGTTCATCGCATAATTCATAAAAATAATCAGGTTCATAAACTCCCCCACCCCATACACGAATCATATTACAATTAGCTTCTTTCGCAGACAATATTATTCTTTCATATTGTTGCTTCGAAACCCGTGGAAGGAAGGAATCAGCTGGTATCCAGTTAACTCCCTTTATAAAAATGTCTTTATCATTAATTACGAATTTAAAGGTAGGCAGTTTTTTATTTTTTAATATTAGATCAATTTTTCGAATCCCCTTTTATAATTCAAACTCACATTAACACGCAGATCACTGGTAAGAGCTCCGGATAGGAATATCGTAAGTTCAACAATGGCTTTGCCTTTTTTAATTTCAAGTGTATTGAAAGAGATATTTTTAATACGTCTATCAGGTCGTTGTTCAACATAAACGGGCTTCCATAACCCTGAAGTTGGAAATGAAGGTCCCCAATCCCAGCCAAAAGAATATTGAGCTTTACGTAGATATACTCTCTTTGAGTTTATGTTATTGTGCAACTGACCATATTTATTCTCTTGCTCAATTACATATTTTATCGGTGATTGAAATTTTATTTCAAGCAGGTTTTTACGCTTCTTTAACTTTTTTGTAACATCAAATTCATACTTCCGAAACATATTTTGAAATTTGCCAACAGGTTTTTTATTTAACCAAGCTTCTGCAATAGTATCAACACCATCAAAAACTAAATTTGTTGGATTATCAGGATCAAAATTATCAGGATAATCAAAAGAAGTTTTATAGTCCCAAATCTGCTTACCTATCCATTGCAACCCTTTTTCATTGTCTTCGTAAAATGGATCTTCAATTAGACCACTATTTAATAAATCGGTATGCACTGTCCCTGGAACATCACAATCCATCCAACGTTTAAATTTTACAAAACTGGTTGAAGAATTTGCTATTCTAAATTTCCAATTATTATTAAGTTCTATTTTCTTCATTAATTATGCATCAGAATTTCACCAAATATTCATATCGACAATTACGGATCCAGTAGATCATTAGCCTACATTTTGGTTAGATCATTCGAACTCCAAAATAATTTCTTCTTGCGATAATGTATGACTGAACAATACTTCTATTTCATAGATATCACCCTGTTCTGTAATATTCCACGTTACATTAGTATCGCTGCTGGGAACTATTACTTTGGCGGGTTTAAAGGGAGATAATATTTTAGAGACATTTTTATGTCCTTCAAATGCTCTTAACTTTATTGCTAAAGTATTCGAGTTAAAAGTTGAGGATACAAGAATGGAATTAGTGAATGAAAGATAAGGGCTTTCTGATTTCCCTAATTCAATACTTATATCAGATATTGAAGGAATATTTTCGGGAACAACGGAGGAAGGATAAGTCTCTCTGCCATAGTTAATATGATTAATAATATTACCCTTACCTGATATATTAACATTCAAGAGTTTGCCATCAAGATAGAGATCAAACCGTGATTTTTCCTGATGGTTTCCTAAATAGGGATCGAAGCATATATTCCAGCTATTTTCATTGATCGCATACAAATGATACAAACAATATAAATACCATCCTGCGGCCCATAGAAACTGGGGTTTATCAACAGTTCCATACACAGTAGAATTATTAAAATTACCGTTGCGGACCTCGTACATTGCCGGCTGACCATTTGGCCCGTCGATTACACCCTTAACGGTCATAATTTGCTTAATAAAATTATATGCCTCATCCCTTTCCCCATTTGCAATTAATGCAAGAGCATACCAGGCATTTCCGTGCGGCCAAATGCCACCGTTAGCATAAAAAAATTCATCACCAGCTTCATTTCCGCTAAAATTCAAGTAATCTTTTAATATGTGAAAATCCATAGGGAACACATTATATATACCCACCTTTTCATCTAAAAGTTCGGCTTTTGCAGTATTTACTAAATTTGATAATCTTACATTGTCCAGTAATCCATAATGGGCTGCTAATAATGATCCGATGTAGTAATGATTATCAACTTTGCCAGGTTCATAGTAGTTAATTAAATATTTAAGACTGTCATCCCATAGTTTGGCAACAAGTTCTTCATTCATTCTATTAGCAAGCATTTCATACTCAACAAGTTTTTCCAAATTACTATCCAAAACGGTCGAAATGAATAAATACTCTCTTATTGCTTTAATTGCAAGTATGGTCATATAAGACCGATGACCATATCTTCTTCCAATATCCCACCAATCCGGTCTGTAAGACCACATCAGATCATCATTACCTTTAGTCATCAGAGCCTGTTCTAAACTTTTTGTAATGTAAGGATATAGTTTTTTTAGGAATTCGATATCTGCAGAGTGTCGATAGAAAGTACCTGAAACAATGATAAACCAAAAGTTATTCCAGTTATCATGATCGGCATACTCTGTAAGGTATGTAGAATCTTTCCAGTAATATGCATGAGGAATCTCTTCTTACCCTATTAATATCAAAATTAACTGCAGCCAGATCTGTTTTTAAAACATCGTGTGTGAAATAGAAATTATATTCTGCCGGACAGGGCATTGGAACAAATTCACCATCAAGGTAATGTGTATTTGTTTCAAGAATTGATTTAGCCCAGTAAACTGAATGATCTATTACGGGATCACCAAGTTTTAATTCAGTTTCTTTAATTGCTTTATTCAATATCGAATTTTCGTACAACTCGATTTCATTTTCATAATTCTTTAATAGATAATTTGCAATTTCCTCTCCTTCTTCCTGTTTACAACTACCGATTATTTGAATAACTTCTAATTTCTCATCCGGTACGAGAGTTTTTTTGTACAAAAATTTTGCTGCTGGTCTTCCAGGATTGTTTTTAGATATCAAGAGATTTGAAAGAGCAACATCACTTTGATTCCACCACTCCATTGAAGGATTCATCATACCTTTTAAATTGCTCACAGTATTAAAACTTGTGGGTCTTTCTCCTACATTTGCAATAAACACCTGTGCAGATTGTACTTGCGGATCAGAAAAATTAGTATAAATTATCGAGTTATTCTCATCATATTCAGTCCAGGCTTCATTAATAAAATTATATGAGTGTGAGGTTTTTAATGCTGTTTCAAGATGTGTATAAAATTCAAAATCTTTTTCATCATTGCTTACATTTTTGATTTCATAGCGGATAACCATTGCCGGTTTATTTTTTAGAAATCTGTACGAAATTGAAATTGATTTATCCTGATCAGCTTTTTTGAAATTAACTGAGTATGGTGTTAACTCGAACTCAAATGGTTCCATACCGATTATTTCTTTTTCACCTTCTCCAATTTTTAATCCCAGCATCATAATAAATGAAGTATCACGCTTCCAATAATCCGCACTCATATCGATACTATTTGCAACAGGATAAAAAAAGCTGATTCTTTGTAATAAAGGCATACTGTGATGCATTTCAACCCCTATATAAGGTCCGCCAACTTCAATTTTTGCATCTCCTTTAAAATTGATCTTCAACTCTTTACTGGAAAGATCTTCACGTTCATTTGATT
>JARRKK010000050.1:0-19609 GCA_037388105.1 Ignavibacteriaceae bacterium
AAGCTTATCTCGTTTCATGTGTAAACAGCAGACTCGACGACATCAAAGAAGCAGCCGAAATTGTAAGAGGCAAAAAAGTTGCTGATGGCGTAGAATTTTATATTGCTGCAGCATCGAGTGAAGTACAGAAGCAGAGTGAGATCGCCGGATACTGGCAGGAACTTATCGATGCCGGTGCAAAAACTTTACCTCCAGGCTGTGGACCATGCATAGGATTAGGAACAGGATTACTTGAAGATGGCGAAGTCGGAATATCAGCAACAAACAGAAACTTCAAAGGAAGAATGGGCTCACCTGGTGCTTTTGCATATCTTGCTTCTCCTGCTGTTGTTGCAGCATCTGCAATTGCGGGAGAAATTGATTATGCCTGGTCAAATGGAAACAAGAATATTAAAGCTGAGATTAAAATCAATAAAAAAACGTCTTCACAAAAATCATCCTTAAATATTCTAAAAGGTTTCCCTTCGTTAATTGAAGGTAATCTTCTGTTCTGTCATCAGGATAATTTAAACACAGATGGAATTTATCCTGGTAAGTATACTTATATGGATGATTTCACTCCAGAGCAACAAGCCGGAGTATTAATGGAAAACTACGATCCCGATTTTGTCAAACTAGCAAACAAAGGCGATATAGTAGCCGGCGGATTTAATTTTGGAACAGGAAGTTCACGTGAGCAAGCAGCGACTGCATTTATCTATAAAGGAATTGTTTGTTTAATTGCCGGTTCATTTAGTGAAACATTTGTACGTAATGCAATAAACAATGGTTTTTTAATTATTGAATGCCCTGATTTAGTAAATGATCTTAAAGAAAAATACGGCAAAGAAAAATTAACTGTTCAGACAAATAAAAAAGTAAAAATAGATTTTGAAAATTCTTCTATCTCATTTGATGAGAAAGATTATTCAATCGATCCTGTCGGTGAGGCTGCACAGGAGTTGATAATCGATGGTGGGCTGGAGAATTGGGTGAAGAAGAATATCTGATAATTGTCATCCCAAACCTGCCCGTCGGCATAAAGTCTTGTTTCGGGGTCTTAACAAGATTTTGAAATAAATTCAGAAGGAATTATAAATTATAAGGAAGGTTCATGCCAAAATCAATCTCTCGTCAAATAGCAGAATTCAGTATCAAACTAAAGTATGATGACCTTCCAAAGGAAGTACTTAAAGAAGTTAAAAGATATTTGTACGATACAATCGGATGTGCTTATGGCGGATATCATACAAAGGATGTAAATATCATCAGGGATATTTACAAAGAAATGGGTGGCAGAGGAGAAGCTACAGTAATCGGATTTGGCGATAAGCTTCCAGCAGTAAATACAACTCTAATCAACTCCTTGATGATACGGGCGCTCGACTTTAATGATATCTATTGGAAGGAAGATCCATCCCATCCATCGGATTTAATTCCAGCTGCACTTTCAATTGGAGAAATGGTTGGTGCTTCAATGAAAGATGTTATTACTGCTATAGTTCTTGCTTATGAATTTGAACAAAGATTATGTTTATTTGCCGTACCCGGAATACGAGAGAGAAAATGGCATCACGCAACTTTAACTCAGTTTGTTTCCCCGATTGTAGCTGGAAAAATGCTTGGCTTGAATGAAGACCAGATGGTAAATGCTATCGGAATAAGCGGGAGTCATAATCATACAATTGGGTGTCCTACTGCAGGAAAATTAACAATGATGAAAAATACTGTCGATCCAATGGCAGTGCAGAGTGGTGTACTTGCAGCCCTGATGGCAAAGAAAGGTTATAGTGGAACTGAAGCTGTGTTTGAAGGTAAAGAAGGGTTTATGGATACATTCCTTGGGTGGAATGCAAAAGATGAAAAAGTTTCTCCCATAAAAATGAAGGGAAGAGATGGAACTTCAGACTGGAAATGGGATGTTGATAAATTAATTGGTGGATTAGGTAACAGCTATAAAATAATGGAATGCAGCATGAAAGCTTTTCCAACTGAAGCATTAACACATACGCATTTATCTGCAACGCTTAATGTTGTAACAAATAATAATATCAGTTACGATAAAATTGAGTCCGTTACCTTAACAACTCTGGCACAAGCATATGATATTCTTTTTGATCCGCATAAATACAGACCCGAATCAAGGGAGACTGCAGATCACTCACTTCCCTATTGCATTGCTGCGGCCTTGGTTGATCATAAAATAACGACTCAGTCTTTCAGTGACGAAAAATTAAAGGATCCGAGAATTTGGGAAGTAATTGATAAAATTAAGGGCGAACCATCTCAAGAATTCGAAAAAATGTTTCCTGAAAAACAGCCATCAATGGTTGTTGTGAGGACAACTGAAGGTAAAGAATATTCAGACTATCTTGAATATCCGAAAGGTGATCCAAGGGAGCCAATGACTATGCTGGACCTCGATAATAAGTTTAACGGATTGTCATCAGGATTACTTGGCGAGCAAAAACAATCATCAATAAAAGAAATGATATTTGATTGTGAAAAAATGAACGTAAATGAATTTATGAATAATCTTATAGTTTAATTGTTTCATTGGCTCATTGCTTCAGTATTAGAATTATGGAAAACAAACATTTAAAATTGAATGACATTGATGCTTATAAAATTGCGTTTAATTTGAGTAATTATGTATGGGAATTGGTTTTAAAATGGAATAAATTAGGATTGGATACTGTTGGTAAACAATTTGTCCGATCTGTGGATTCAATTTCAGCATACATCGCTGAAGGGTTTGGAAGATACTCGAAGAAAGATAAGGTCAAGTTTTATCGGATTAGTTTTGGTTCGATGTATGAAGCACTGGATTGGAATGAGAAGGCATTTAAAAGAAAACTATTATCTAAAAAGGAATACGCTAACGTTTATTCTGAATTACAAAAACTTCCGAAATTAATACATCAATTAATAAATTTCACCAACAAGAAATTATCGATTTAATCAATCAATCTAGTAATGGAACAATGAAGGATAAAAAGTAAAAACAACAATAATTTAAGAATTTATATGGCAACAAAAATAAAGACAATTACTGCAGGTATTAAAGATGAAAATATCCGTTCCGATTGCTATGTAGAATTAATCATTAATAAAAGCGGTGGTATAAAGCTCCAATTAAAAAGTAAAGTTGAATCAATGTACGGAGAATCTATCCGTGAATTGATACTTGATATGTGCAAATACTTCTCTTTAAAGAATGCCAAGATCACGGTTGAAGATTATGGTGCACTACCATTCACGTTAGCTGCCAGAATAGAAACCGCAATTAAACGAGCCCTGCCAAAAACACAAAATGAATACCTTTTGCCGCTGAATAAAAAATCTCTTTATCATACCTCAAAAGATAGACTAAGAAGAAGCAGACTATATCTTCCAGGAAATGAACCAAAATATTTTATTAATGCAGGATTACACAAACCCGATGCTATAATTTTAGATCTAGAAGATAGTGTTGCCCCTTCTCAAAAAGATGCTGCACAATTGATAGTAAGAAATGCTCTTCGATCCGTTAATTTCTATGGTGGCGAAAGAATGGTAAGAATTAACCAGCTTCCCAATGGATTGAATGATCTGGATTTTATTGTACCTCATAATGTTCATGTTATTTTAATACCAAAGTGCGAAAGTGCTGAACAAGTAAAACAGGTGGATAACGAGATTGCCAGAATCAAGAAAGAGAAAAATATAAAATCAGATATTTATTTAATGCCTATAATCGAAAGTGCACTTGGAGTAATTAAATCTTTTGAAATTGCAACTGCCTCCAAAAATGAAAGAGAAAAATATAAAATCAGATATTTATTTAATGCCTATAATCGAAAGTGCACTTGGAGTAATTAAATCTTTTGAAATTGCAACTGCCTCCAAAAATAACTGTGGGTTGGCAGTTGGTTTAGAAGATTATACTTCTGACATCGGAACACAGAGGACCGAAGAAGGTAAGGAAAGTTTTTTCGCAAGAAGTATGGTCGTAAACGCAGCAAGAGCAGCAGGAATTCAGCCAATAGATACTGTTTACTCAGATGTTACAAATACGGAAGGATTGCGTGAAAGTGTTGTTGAATCTAAATCACTTGGCTTTGAGGGCAAAGGATGCATTCATCCAAGACAGGTAAAAGTTGTACACGAAGTATTTGCACCAACTTCTAAAGAGATTGAGAAAGCAAAGAAGATAGTTTTAGCATTTGAAGAAGCAGAGAAGAAAGGATTGGGCGTTGTTTCAGTTGGAAGTAAAATGATTGATCCTCCAGTTGTTAAGAGGGCGGTGAAAACAATTGAGCTAGCAAAATTAAGTGGTATTGCTGAACTTGTTTCAGCATCTAAGTAATCAGAAGATTCTGAAGTAAATTTAGAATGACAGAAAGAAAGATATTATGTATATGGAATTAGTAAAAAATGCTGCAGGCAGATATGTCCCTGAAAGTATAAATGGCTTAGAACAAATCCCCTTCAAAGGTATTAATAAATACAAACCAAAAGGCAACAAAGCTAAACCGCAAATAAGAAGTTGTATTGACTATCCATTGAGTGGTAATAAAGTTCAGAAAAGTTTGGAGTTGGCTTTAAAAAAAGCAGGGCTAAAAGATGGGATGACGAGATTGCCAGAATCAAGAAAGAGAAAAATATAAAATCAGATATTTATTTAATGCCTATAATCGAAAGTGCACTTGGAGTAATTAAATCTTTTGAAATTGCAACTGCCTCCAAAAATCAGGATGGTGAGGTACATATCGATATTGCAGTAATTGCTGCTCCAACTGCTGATCCTTTTGGTAATGCTACGGGAGACAGAGGGCCGGCGGGATGTGGCCTGCTTGGATTTGCACTTGTTGATTCTGAGTATGCTGATAATGTATTGGTTGTTACAGATAATCTTGTTCCTTTTCCATGTATACCCTGGCAAATACAGGGCAATAATGTTGATTATGTTGTAGAAGTAGACTCACTTGGGGATCCTGCAAAAATTGTTTCCGGAACTACTCAGGTAACGAAATCACCTGATAGATTACTTATAGCTGAACACGTTGCAAATTTTATTGAAGCAGCAGGAATATTGAAAGATGGATTTTCGTTGCAAGCAGGTGCAGGAGGGATAAATCTAGCCTTCCTTCTTTTCTTAAAAGATAAAATGAAACAAAAAAATGTTAAAGCACGATTTATGCGAGGCGGAAGTACAAAATATCTGGTCGAATTATTAGAAGAAGGATTTACTGAATACATTCTTGATGGGCAAACATTTGATCTTGAAGGTGTTAGAAGTATGAGAGAAAATACGAATCATGTAAACACTTCACCTTTTACAAGCTATAATTTTCACGGAAAAGGAAATTTTGCATCAATGGTTGATGCTGCTGTACTGGGCGCAACTGAGGTCGATGTGAACTTCAATGGAAATGTTGTGACACACTCAGATGGTTATTTGCTTCACGGTATCGGCGGTTGGCAGAACTGTTTATATTCCAAATGTACCATTCTTGCTATTCCAACTTTTAGAGATCGTATACCGGTAATTGTTGATAAAGTTACTACTCTTGTTGGTCCGGGAGAACTAATTGATGTTATTATTACCGAGAGAGGAATTGCTATAAATCCTAATAGAAAGGATTTACTAATCGCTACAAAAGGTTCTGGTTTACCTATAAGGACAATTAAAGATATAAAAAATGAGGTCGATGAAATATGTGGTGGTAAACCGGCGCAACCGAAAGTAAATAAAAATAATGTTGTTGCTATAATAAAGTGGGTGGACGGTACTGTCCTTGATTCAGTTTATCAGGTATTATATTGAACAAATTTTGAAGGATACTGTAAGGAGATATTATACAAGTCATACGTAAATCGTTGACGTGTGACATATTGTGTCAGTCATCCAGAGGTTGATTGACTCAAATTACTTATTAGCAACCACTCAGATTATTAACCTGCTCTTAATGCATTAACAATATTCATTCTTGCTGCCCGGACTGAAGGCAAGAACCCGCCTATTATACCCATTGCTAACGCGAAGATCAATGATGAGATTATTATTGAAGGTGACGTTGAAAACGAAAACTCTAATTCAGCAAATGAACCAAAGTTAAGCGTAGAAATTGAAAAGAAAGAAAGCAGCGACGCGAGCAAAATTCCCAATGCCCCTCCAAAAAGTGATATAAAAATTGATTCCATTAAGAATGCAGCTAAAATGCTTCGTCGCTTAAATCCTAATGCTCGAAAGGTACCTACTTCAACAGTGCGGTTTGAAACTGCGGAATACATTGTAATCATTGCACCAATAATGGCACCAAAACTAAAGATTACGGTTACAAAAATACCTAATACTCGTATAAACATGGCCATCAACTCAGATTGCTCTTCAAAATAGCCTTGCTCAGTTTTTACTACGAACTGCTGCAATCTTCGATCTGCTTCAAATGCTTTTTTAAAAGATTCAAAATTCTCTACATCATCCAATTTTAGAGTAACTGATGAAACAGTATTTCCCCGGTTAAATGCACTCAAAAGCTGTAATGCATCACCAAACATTTCAGATTCAAACCCACTTCCTTCAGCAGAAAATGTTCCTACTATTTTCCAATCATCTCCTGCAAACCTTACCATGTCTCCTAATTTAGCACCAACAAATCTTTTTGATATTGGTACCCCTACAATTAATTCTCTTACACCAAATTCGAACATTCGTCCTTCTTCAATTTTTACCTGCGGACGTAAAAATTCCGTAACAGGAGCAATACCCCGAATCGTTACATTACCCATGGCACCATCAGGTTTTCTTAAATTTATAATTACTACTGGTTCGTTAGATATGATCTGTTTCCCATCTGCAGTTACGGCAATATGTGGTAACGATCGAATGACATTCTGGGTTTCACCACCGATTAGACTTGATATTTCCCCATTAGCAGCTTTCCGCACAATCTTAACGTTATCAATCGATCCGGTTGTACTTAATGTACTTTGGATTCCATAAGCCATCATTAATACAGCAGCAAAAACAAACACAACAAGAGCAACACCTGAAACTGTGATCAAGGTGGTGAGTTTTCTGGATTTAAAATTTCTTAAGATATATTTTATGGGGATTTTCATTATAGTTCAGTAAATTATTGTCTTAATTAATAGCTACTTAACCTACAAACCTAAAACCATCAACTATTGCAGTACGTAGTGCTTTTTGTATTGGGAAAATTGATGCAAGGATACCAATAAATAGTGCCGCTAAAACAGCAATAACAATTGTTATCGCCTGAATCTCAAAAATGGGAAACCAGCCTTTTGGCATAAACTCTGCAAAGCCTGCAATTATCGGAAATGTAAGTAATAAACCCAAACCACCACCTAAAGCAGATATTACTAATGATTCACCCATAATCAATCCAACCAAATGAAACGCAGAAAAACCTAAGGTTTTAAATACAGCATATTCCCTTGTACGTTCACGTGCAGCCATTATCATCGTATTTCCAAGTACTAACATTATTATCCCTATAATCACAAACGAGATAACATTCATAGATGTAAGAATTGCACCTGATGATTGAATGAAACTTTGCTGAAAAGCAGCTTCAGTTTCAGTTTTAGTTTCTGCCAGTGAATTTTTAAAAAGTTTATCTACCTGCTCTGATACGGCTGCTGATTTGGAAGGGTCAGAAATCTTTATCACATACCATCCGACCTCTCCGGTTCTTCCGCTACCTTGTTCTCTCATTCTTTCATCTAAATAAGTCCAATGGAAAAACATTTGTGTAGCGTCAGTTGTTTTATCACGCGGATGATAAATTCCCCTAACAACAAAATCCCAATTACCCGGGTAAATATCTCCATCGATGTTCATTACATCACCGATTTTTAAATTGTATCTCTTTGCGATTTCTTCACCTATTACACAACTATTTCTTTCTTTCTTAAATGTAGCAAGTTCATCCTTTGATATAAGATACTCTGGATAGACTTTAAATATTGTTTCTACATCAACAGCTAAACGTGCAAAAAACTGATCTTTGTCTATATATACACCTTGAAACCAATTGGCATAAGTAACTTCCTCAACTCCATCAACCTGAGCAATTTTATCTCTGTAAGCTAATGGAAGGGGAAATATAAATGAAATTGCCTGTCGTGTAATCAACCAGTTTGGAGATTAAGCTTCAACACCTATGTACCATGCCGATACCACAGTTTGCATTACATTGAATGCTATAACTGCAATTGCTATACCGAGCACTGTGAGGAAAGTTCTCAGTTTATGGCGTAGAGAATTTTTTAATACAAGTTTTAAAATCTTCATATCATTGTTTTATTAACTCACCTTTTTCAAGGTGATGAATAACTTTGGCTCGTTCTGCAGCATTTGGATCATGAGTTACAATAATAATGGTCTTTTTAAATTCAGTATTTAATCTCTGCATCAATGTTAAAATTTCTTCAGCAGAGTTTTTATCAAGATCACCTGTAGGTTCATCAGCAACAAGTATCATTGGATCGGCAACTATAGCACGTGCAATTGCAACCCTCTGCTCCTGTCCACCGGAAAGTTGTTTTGGGCTGTGATGCATCCTATCTCCAAGTCCGACTATATTTAATGCTGATTCAACATGGTCTTTTCTCTCTTTCTTTGATAGTTTGGTCAGGATCAGTGGAAGCTCAACATTTTCATAAGCTGTAAGAACGGGGATCAGATTATAAAACTGAAATACGAATCCAATATTATTGGCACGCCATTTAGCAAGGGTTGATTCACCTAAAGTAGATATATCAATATCATTAACTATTACTTTACCGGAAGAAGGCCGATCAATTCCAGCAATCAGATTTAACAACGTAGTTTTTCCAGAACCGGAGGGACCCATAAGTGAAATGAAATCTCCGTCTTCTACTTTCAGATTAAGGTTTTGAAGAACCGGAATTTCAAAGCTATCACGCCAGTAGGATTTTGATAGGTTTTCTATTTTAATTATTGACGACATTACTTCTCCGAAAATAAATAAATTAATTTACAATTATTACCTTTCTTCCTGGAGTGATGTTTTCATCTACTTTCTCAATTATTTTATCACCGCTCTGCAATCTGGAAGTTACCTCAATATAGTTACCTAATCTTTTTCCAGTTGAAATACGAATTGGATTAACGATATCTTTACTAACACTATAAACCATAGTTTCTCCCCCTTGCTGCTTAATTGAAGAAATCGGTACCACTAAAACCGGCTTTTGATCGGTAAGAGAAGTATCTACAGCTTCATTTAAAAATAACACCTTAGCACTCATCTCAGGAAGTACACGGCTATCATATTTTTTAAAACCTACTTTAACCATTACGGTTGCTTTTGAGCGATCCGCTGTAGGCACAATTTTGAATACATAAGCTGGGTAGCTTTTTTCAGGATATGCGTCCAGAACGATTTCGCAATCCTGGTTAACCTTTATTTTTTCAATGTTTGACTCTGATACATCTGCTTCAACAAGGAGTGATTTCATATCGGCAATTAAAACAACCGCGCCTTTAGAAGTTGTACTTGCTCCAAGTGGTGCTACAACTTCACCTATTTCTGCGTTTTTGGTCAGAACTGTGCCATCAAAAGGAGCCCGAATTAATGTGTTTTCTAAAGCTACCTCATATTGTGAAATTCTTGCTTTCGCAATTTCTATCGATGCAAGCAGACGATTATAATTAGCTTCAGCGCGATCAAAAAGTTCAGCAGATGATAATCCCTTTTGCAGTAGTTCTGTCTCTCTATTATAGTTGTTCTTCGCCTCTTTCAGGTCAGCTTGATAAAACATAAGATTTGCTTCAGCTTCTTCCAATTGTGCTTTGATATCATTATCCTCAATTCTCGCCAGGATCTGATCTTTTTTTACCTGATCACCTTCCACTACTCCAATATATACGAGTCTACCAGTACCTTTAGATGCTACTGCCGCTTTTCTTTGCGCAACGACATATCCTGAAGCAGTTAGAATTGTATTCGATTGAGACGCAGATTGATATCCCACCGTAAATAGTTTAACCTCAATAGATTTTTCAAATAACAGATCAAAACTGAAAAATCCAACTGTCAGAATCGCAATTATAATTGCAATCCATATTACAATTTTCTTAATCGATGATTGAGATTTGAAATCTTCAGTTCTATTTATCTTTAATGAAGAGAGATCGGCGTTCTTAGTTTTCATTTAGTAATAAACAACTATAAAATTTTATCAGAACAAAAATATGTAAATTGGATTAAATTTACCTTTCAGGGGACATCATTGAAGATATTCTTTAAAGTTTCAGATAAATACAAAAGTAATTTAAGTTTGTTAAAGTAAAGGTCAGGTATAGTTGAAATCACCAAAAAAGAAAATAAAATTATGGACGACTTTTTGAATGATCAAACAGAATTAATTTTGTGAAAAATCAATTCATTTTCCAATTTAATCAAGATTTTTTACTTTAAACTTATTTAATCCGCCACCATTAGTAGTAATCCACACTACTCCATTTTGATCCCTGACCGATCCGTTAGTCTGATTTGAGCTAATAAGTGAATTAAATGTTGTAAGCGTTCGTGATGAATTTCCATCATCAAACCAAATAAACCCCTCCCATGAACTGATCCATTTGTTATTTTCCGGATCAATAAAGATGTTATTAATATTGTTGTTCGGTGTACCCAATAAAAATTTTGTGAATATATTTCCATACCAATAGGAAACCCCGCTTGCCTCTGCTGAATCAGGCATATGGGAAAACCATATATTACCATTTGCATCTTTAACAATAGAAGATATTCTGTTTGTCGGATAATTATAAATTGATTTGGGATAGAATATAAGTGAATCATCTTCTAAACTAACAACACCTTCTTCCCTGGTACCGATCCAGTTAACTCCCTGGTTATCAAATTGACTATCCATCGCCCAAACTCTTAATTGACTGTCATTAAAAATTTTCCATGTTAACCCATCAAATTTTACTAATCCGCTTGAAGTCCCTATCCAGGCGTTACCCGATTGATCAAAATTAACTGAGTTGATAATATTTGAAGTTAATCCGGAATTAGTATTGTTATAAACAATCCAGTCATTATTATCAAATATGGCTAGGCCAAAATCAGTACCTATCCAAATCTTATTATTAACATCAACAGATATGCAATTTATTTTGTTCCCAGGAAGTGCTGAGTTGGTTTTATTAAAATTCTTAAACTCAATATCGTTGTAACTTATTAAGCCCATATTCAATGATCCAATCCATTTAACACCATTAGGATCAATTGTAATATCAGTAAGTAAATTAGATTGAATTCCTGAATTAAACACCTGGAAATCTACCCAGACAGAGGTATCCCTTAATACCGAGCTATATATTTTTCTCATTGAGCTCTGTACAGTTGCTGCAAATTCTTCATCACGATGATCAAATAATTTCAATCTTATGTTATATAATCCCGGTAATAAATTTTCTAGTGTGTAAGCAGTTGTATTGCTCAAAAGTGAATCATTAAGAAAAATCTGTGCTCCTTCCGGAACACTAAAAATGGTTAGATCACCATACATTGATTCATTAGGTAAATAATTAATATTAACATTTACAATATCCTCTTCATCAATTGATATTACTACTGAAGTATCCTTCCAGTATAATTTTTTCAATGTAATTTTATAATCCCCTTTTTCAAGATAAGATAGACTATCGGGAGTATGTCTGCCAGTATTTCTGTCATTCTGATAAATTGTAAATCCCGGCGGTTCAGATTCGACATGGATAAATCCCTCAGGCGGAGGGGGTTCAACCGGAGTTCGTGATACTTCCTTGTCACATCCAGAGTTGACAATTATCGAAATGGATATGCAGATTATTGAAAGGATATTAATAGATCTTTTATTTGTCATAATATTAATCATCCAATAAAAAATTATATCCGAATGATTCTATATATGATGATTGGAATTTTATTGTTTCATAATTTTCACTCAAGTAGGATCCAAAGATTCCCAAACCGCCTTCAATATTTGAGTAGTCTGATTCATTAACAGTAACAGTAAGATCATCAAAGGATTGATTTGTTGAAGAAATGTATCTGGATAAAGCAAGATCTAAAACAGACAGCTTAAACAAAGGAGTTTGTAGGATTGTATAATTTTGCTTAATTGGATCACCTGCAGAGATTTCAGCTAAAGTCCGTGTAACAGCATCCAACGTATAAACGATATTGGTTTTATTCGAAGGTTCAGGATAAATCGGATTATCTGACCCAGAGTCATTCGCATAATTTTTCGGTACTAATTTTAATTTTTCCACAATGATTCCATTCTCATTTTGGAGATATTTAATATAGAATTTTGGAGAAAAGAATGTTCCTTCGGTATGCGGATTCCATGAAAAGTTTACCAGTTGACTGCCTACTGGTGGAATAATTACACTACTTTCTTTCTCAAATGAAATAGAACCAGGTGATTTGGAAGAAGATTTTAATCGTCTTCCATTTTGAAGTAATACTTCTACTTCAACTAACTGATCAGCCTTAATTATAAATTCATTATTGTAATAAAAATTAAATGGTGTATTATACCTTGAGGTATCAATTCTTGCTACGGATGAATCGCGGAACACATGTACAGAATCATCAAGCCAAACACGTAAATCCGCACCAATTATTACAGGATCTGTTGTGTTATCGTAAGGATCAAAACTATTAGTTTCATAAATGTGTGAAAGTGTGGCAACCTGATATTCGGTATCACCGGTGAGTAGACAGGTTAGTACATAATTATCTCTGAATTCACCAAATGGTTCAAATTCTTGTGTACACGAAATAAATACGATTGTACTCGTACAAAAAGCAAGAATTAAATTTTTCATCACAATGTTAGTTTTATTGTTCCGGAAATAAAAAACGGTAACATATTAACTACCTCACCGGTATCTCTGTCAAAGTAATAAATGTTTTCTCTGTCATAAACGTTTATAGCACTTACTGTAACTTCCCACTGGGAAAAGGATATATTGAAACGTTTTGTTAAGCTAATATCAAGTCTGTGATAATCTGGCAGTCTTCCGAGATTTCTGTCACCAAGGATGGAATACGGTTCAAAATCTCCCCCATTATAACCGGATGAATTAATATTTTCCAAATAAAATTTATCGTAATACCCTATTAACTGTGTAAATGGCAACCCCGATCCATAATTCCAAATTAGCCCTGTTATCCAACCACTTCCTAAATTAAATTCAACAATCGAATTAAATTGGTGTCTTGTATCATACTTCGGGTTATAAACCCAATTTTCCACTTCTTTATATGCCCAGCTTAATGTATACGAAACAGTTAGACTAACGGGATTAATTCCGGCTTCCAATAAAAATTCCCAACCATAGGATTCTCCTTTTCCCTCAATCAAATCAGGATCATTAGCAAAATATTTTTGATCATTTATGATTGGAAGATTCTGAAATATTTTATAGAATCCCTCCAGACTTGATGTTATGCCAGGCATTACATTATATGATAAACCGATGTTATATTGTATCGAACGGGATGGTTCCAGATAGTCTGGTATGATTATCCACGGATCGAATACGGAAATCAATTCATCTTCATCAGAGACGGTCGTAATTTCCTGCATATAAATTCCCCATGCGCCCTTAATAGCTAAATCGGGTAGAAGACGGTACGTCAAATTAATTCTTGGTTCAAAAGTGCCGCTGCTGTATTTATTCAATCCTGTTACAATAAAACGAGTGCCGATATCTGCTCCAAAATTTTCCCAGCGTAAGAATTTATAATTTCCAAAAACACTCAGGTTTCCTGCAACCTGATTTAGATCCGAAGATGCACCAACTTTATTTTGCTGAGTAAAATTAGTTTCAATGAAATTAAAATTTACACCTCCACCCAATTCATCCTTATTATCGTATACAACATTCATATCAAAACTTAGATCAACATCATTTACATTATTCTTCTGCGGTTTAAGAGAGCTTTCATTTGGAATTACTTCCCCTTCAAAATTACTAACAGAAATTCCAAGTCGGGAAATTAATGGCACATCATATATCTGGAGCCATTGAAAACCTAATACCTGATTACGCCAGTTAAAGCTTTCTCTTAGTGGATTATCATATTTAACTTCATCACCACTTAAAAAACCAAAAACAGAAAAATTTGCATTTTCAAAAATATCTTTGCTTGAATACTTCAGTTTAAAGGAAAGATCATAGAAATCGATTGGAATTGATTCGTTTCTGAAATAATTGTTTAAGATATCTGTTGAATGGCTCTTCCTTACCGAAAGCATAAATGATCCGTTAGGAATTGGACCTTCTATGAGTCCTTTTGCAGTTAAAGAACTAAGGGTTGCGGACAGTCCAAATCTATTTTTATTACCATCCTTAGAAAGAATGTTCAAAACTGATGATAGCCTGCCGCCGTATTGTGAATCAAAAGCACCTTTTAAAAATTCGGCAGAGTTTATCACTTCCGGATCAATTGCACTGAACAAACCAAGAGAATGATAAGGGGTATAAACTGTAACACCATTTAGCAAAACAAGGTTCTGATTACTGTCACCTCCCCGCACGTAATATTTTGCAGAAATATCACCTGTAGAAGTTACGCCCGGAATGTTCTGAATGTATTTGAAAATATCCGTTTCCACACCTAGTGGTAATACTTCTATTTGTTTTATTGGAACTATTTCCAAACTGATATCTGTGGCATTCTTTTCAATTACCTTTTCACCTATCTTTTCAATCACTTGTAATTCAATACTTAGCGGAATTAGAGAAACATCGTATTGCACTAATTTATCGGGTTCAATATAGACTGAAATAACCTTTGTTTTATAACCAACGTAGGAAATGGTGAGTTCATAAGTTTTATTCGCCGGAAGAGAAGTCATAAGAAACATCCCAATCTCGTTAGTAGAAGTTCCTTGATTAATCTCTTCAATAAATACGTTTCCGAAGGCTAATGCTTCCCCGTTTGTGGAATCGGTAACGAATCCTCTGAGATTGCCCATATTCTGAGCAGACGTACTATTCATCGAGGATGAAAGGAAGGAAATTATTACTATGGTGGTAAATACAAAATGTTGAAATATTACCCGGATCTACACCAAGTGCTTTTGCTTTTAACACTCTTCTCATAATTTTGCCGCTTCTTGTTTTGGGAAGTGAATCCACTATTTCAATATGTTCGGGTTTGGCAATTGGCCCCATTTCGTGACCAACATGCTGTCTTAACTCTTCAACAAGTTGATCACTTCTTTCATATCCGGAACGTAAAATTACAAAGGCATGTATAGCATTTCCCTTTACATCGTGCGGTAAAGCAATTGCTGCTGCTTCAGCAACCGAATGATGACTTACTAAAGCACTTTCAATCTCTGCACTACCCAATCGATAACCCGAAACTTTTATCACATCATCCACTCTTCCTATAATCCAATAATAACCGTCATCATCTCTTTTAGCTGAATCACCTGTTAGGTACACACCTTTATATTTACTCCAATATTGGTCTACATACCTGTCAGGATCATTCCAAATTGTTCTAAGCATAGCTGGCCAGGGATTTTTTATAACAAGATAACCTTCATCACCAGATTTAACGGGATTTCCGGCATCATCCAGTATATCCATTTTAAGACCCGGAAATGGGAGGCTGCCTGAACCAGGTTTTAATGGTACGCAAGGCATTGGAGTAATCATAAACATTCCCGTTTCGGTTTGCCACCACGTATCCATTATGGGACATTTCTCATTACCAATAACCTTGTAATACCATTTCCAGGCTTCTGGGTTAATTGGTTCACCAACAGTTCCCAGTAATCTTAATGAAGAAAGATCATGACGATTTGGCCAAGCTTCTCCAAATCTCATTAGTCCTCTTATTGCAGTTGGTGCCGTATAAAGAATATTTATGCCGTACTTTTCTATCATTTGCCACCACCGGTTGGGGTATGGATGAGTCGGGGCACCTTCATACATAAAAGAAGTGGCACCGTTTAACAGCGGACCATAAACAATATAACTGTGACCTGTGATCCAACCGGGGTCTGCAGCGCACCAAAATCGGTCATCTTCATGAATATCAAAAACATATTTTAGCGTAGAATAAATACCAACCATGTAACCACCGTGGACATGCAATATCGCCTTTGGTTTACCGGTTGTACCGGATGTGTAAAGTAAAAATAATGGATCTTCCGAATCCATCATTTCAACATTCTCAAAACTTTGCGCAATCGGTAATGTCATCAGATCATGATACCACATATCTCTTCCCGGTTCCATATTTACTTCATGACCTGTTCTTTTCACAACTACAACACTTTCAACCGTTGCTGCTCGCTGTAATGCTTCATCTGATATTTTTTTCAGTTCAACAATTTTTCCTCTTTGAAATGCACCATCACATGTGATTAATACTTTTGATTGACTGTCATCCAATCTTTCATGAAGTGCTTCTACAGAAAAACCGCCATAAACAACCGAATGTATTGCACCTATTCTTGCACAAGCCAGCATTGCGATTGCAATTTCCGGGACTCTGCCCATGTAAATTGTTACTCTGTCACCTTTCCTTACACCAAGGCTTTTAAGTACATTCGAAAATTTATTTACTTCTCTGTGCAGCGCGAAGAAGGAAAATGATCTGAATCCACCATCTTCACCTTCCCAAATCAGAGCGAGCTTATTACGTCTTGCTGAATCAAGATGTACATCAAGGCAATTATAACATATATTTGTTTTTCCATCTATAAACCATTTAAAGAATGGTTTTGATGAATCATCTATAACCTTGTTCCAGTTTTTAAACCAATGTAAATTCTCAGCCTCCCCAGACCAGAATCCTTCATAATCTTCTGCTGCAGATTTATATATCTCTTCACAATTTGCATTAGAATTAATCTTTACTTGCTGTGAGGGATAATAAACTTCGCCGGTTAGTTGTTGTTCAGCCATGAGAATTTCTCCTGAATTGGTTAACGAAGATAATTTTAACTTTACACATTATATTACAAGGTAATTCAACACTTATTTAATTGTGAAATTAAAATAAGATTTATAGAGAGTCAAATTGATATCTGATTGAAAAATGAATAATAAAAAGCTATTACACTAATTATCTCAAAACACAATTAATTAATGTCAGGTCCGGCTGCAACAAGTGCTTTACCTTCTTCGTTATCTGTATATTGCTCAAAATTTTTAATAAATAATTCAGCAAGCTCTTTTGCTTTTTTATCCCAATCAGAGGGATCTTTGTATGTTTTCCTGGGATCAAGAATTCCAGCATCAACACCGGGTAGTGAAGTGGGTACTTCTAGATTAAATATCGAAATGATTTTCGTTACAGCTTTTTCAATTGAACCGTTAAGAATTGCATCAATAATACCGCGTGTATCTTTAATTGAGATACGTTTTCCGGTTCCGTTCCAACCTGTGTTTACAAGATATGCTTTCGCATTGTGCTGTTCTATTTTGTTGGATGAAGTGAAAGGAACGCTTTACCAAAACAAGCAGAAAAAGTTGGCTGCGGTGAAGTAACACCACGTTCCGTACCAGCTAATTTTGCTGTAAATCCTGATAAGAAATGATATTTGGTTTGATCCGGTGTTAGTTTGGAAACCGGGGGCATAACACCAAATGCATCAGCAGTTAAAAATATCACTTTACTCGCATGTCCTGCTCTAGAAACAGGTTTAACAATATTTTCGATGTGATATATCGGGAAGAAACACGTGTGTTCTGAGTAACTGATCTATCATTAAAATCGATTTTACCTTTCTCATCAACCGTAACATTTTCTAGCAAAGCATCTCTTTTTATAGCATTATAAATATCCGGTTCGGATTCTTTATCAAGGTTTATTGTCTTTGCGTAACATCCCCCTTCAAAATTAAAAACGCCATCATCATCCCAGCCATGCTCGTCATCTCCTATAAGTTCTCTTTTTGGATCTGTCGATAGTGTAGTCTTTCCTGTTCCTGACAGGCCAAAGAATATTGCAACATCACCATCTTTTCCACGGTTCGCGGAACAATGCATCGAAGCAATTCCTTTTAAAGGCAGGTAATAATTCATCATTGCAAACATACCTTTTTTCATTTCACCCCCATACCAGGTTCCGCCAATCACCTGCATTTTTTCTGTAAGATTAAATACTGTAAAGTTCTCAGAATTCAATCCATGTCTTTCCCAATCAGGGTTGGTTGTTTTTGAACCATTCATTACTACAAAATCAGGTTCACCGTAATTTTCTAATTCTTCCTGTGTAGGGCGCAAAAACATGTTCGTAACAAAATGCGCCTGCCACGCAACTTCCATAATAAATCTTACCTTTAATCTACTATCTTTGTTTGCACCACAAAACGTATCAACAACATAAAGTTCTTTTCCGGAGAACTGTTTTGCAACTAATGATTTTAGTTCAATCCATACTTCAGGAGTAGTGGGTTTGTTGTCATTCTTAGCTGTATCGGATGTCCACCATATTGTTTCTTTGGTTGATTCGTCCATCACAATAAATTTATCATTCGGTGAACGTCCCGTAAAAATACCGGTCATTACGTTTACGGCACCAAGTTCTGAAACCTGACCTCTTTCAAACCCTTTTAATTCAGGATTTGTCTCAGCTTCGAATAAATGTTCATACGATGGATTACGAATTATACCCTTCGTACCGGTTATTCCATATTTGGTTAGATCTATACTTGACATTGTTTTCTCCTCGGTTAATGCATCGCCGGAATTATTCTTTAGTTGATTTTCAAATTCGTTTCGATTCTCATCACTTGATAACATTTTTAATAGTTATTTTTATAATGAATTAATTTGTGCGAGAAATTTAATAATAAAGTGAATAGCTATCCTTCCTTACAAATTTCTATTAAGAATCGATTTTGAATTGTTAGATTAATAACAATTGTGGTAAATCAAGCTCAATATGTTCTTCACAGAAAAATGGTTCACCATATCTTTTCCCAATCTGGAAACCATAGTGTCTTGCTCTGGCTTCCACATATTCAATAAATTGTGGATTGCTGATGAATGTTTCCGGCTCAGTATTTTTTGGATCATAGAACTGACTCGAGTAGGCTTTTACTGATTCCATTTTTTCGTTAAATGTATCACTAATGTCAATTATAAAGGAAGGAACAAAAGTATAAGTTTGCATATAATAATACAATTTCCTCGGACGATAAGTTTGCTGTTCTTTTCCCTCATCAAAAGTTTTATATTTTATTAATCCCGAAATAAAAAATGCTTTCTTTACTAAATTACTTACATTAAGGTGATCAGGATGTCTGTCATTAAAGTAAGGTGCAAAGATTACTTTAGGACTATATTTTCTAATCATAATAACGATCTTTCTGATATTATCATCGTTTAACTGAATATCACCATCCGCTATCAATAGATTTTCTCTGATAGAAGTCTTAAGAATAGAGTCAGCTTTGATTGTTTCCTGTTTACGGCTTATAGTATTACCGCGGGTACTCATTTCGCCCTGAGTAATATCGATTATCCCAACACTAAAACTGCTTTTTACAATTTTTGCAATGGTTCCCCCCATACCTAACTCAGCATCATCGGGGTGCGCTGCAAAAACAAGTGTGT
>JARRKK010000051.1:0-14410 GCA_037388105.1 Ignavibacteriaceae bacterium
GTACGTTGGACCGAGACAAAATTATTGGTTATAACATTGGTATGATAACATCGGGTTACGATCCGGTAAACAACATTCCTGCAGATTCACTTGAAGTCCAATTTGATGGTTTTGAAAGGTTTGGTGCCAGAGCGGTCCCATTTATAATATTTAATGGATTGGAAACTCCAGCAAATCTTGGTCTTTTTACCTGGGGGCAGTCAAGTGTTATGGTTGAAGAAGGTACAGGAGCGACACCAAATACAAATTCTCTTAAATGGATACAGGGAGATGAATGGAGTAATGGTTGGACTGGGTTTGGATATAATATTTCAGAACCCATTAATATGATGGGCTCCTGGATTCAGGATAGCCTCAAGTTTAAATTGAAAGTTCCCGCTGGTACTGGTCCTCTAAGAGCACAATTTGAATCAGGTGCCGATGGTAAAAATGGGATGGTTTTTCAACCTGTTGATGACGATCAATGGCATGATTATGCACTCCCTTTAGGTGATTTTGTTCCACAAGACGCAACAACGGCTTTTGATTCATCGGCAATAAACGTTTTTGGTTTTATGGCTGAAGCTTCTGGTGTTGCAGGTAGGGAGATTTATTTTGATGATATCTGGACAGGTAATCCTGATTTTGATGTTATTCCTCCGGCAATTCCAACAAATTTAACAGCTACACCTGGCACTTTCATAAATGTTATTACCTGGAGCGATGTACCTGGTGAATCGGGTGAAACTTATACAGTTTACTATTCTGAAAATCAAATTACAGATCCGGATGCAGCAGGTGTAGAAGTTGTAGCCACAAGAATTCCTGAAAATACTGAGTTGTTAAATCACGTACTTAGAGCACCTGTTGATGATCAAAGTGTATCTTACTATTATGCAATAGTTTGTAAAGATGAAGCAGGAAATAAAGGTGATGTTAGTGCTAATTCACCACTTGTAACGAACACGGCTGAAGGAGTTGTGGTAATCAATCCTACTGCACCAACAAACTTTGCAGCCGATGGTGATTTAAGTGATTGGGCAGGTATTGCACCTTTCAGAATGTTTCCGGATGATGGAAGCGGTTCAGTTGTTACAAATACTACAATTGATGATGATACTGATCTTTCTGTGTTAACTTATGTGGCAATGGATAATGACTATCTTTATGTTGCATTTGATGTTACGGATGATATAGTTAATCGATGGGCATCTGCCAACTCGTGGGAAAACGATGCACCAGACTTGTACATTGGCTTATACAACTGGCATGGAGCTCCACACACATCTCTTCAAGGCGGAACTGAACCGGATTATCATTTTCGTTTTAACTCAAACCAGGCAATTATTGATAATGGAGGACACGTAGTGTTCGATTCTTCAAATGCTAACTACTACTGGGAAGAAAAATTTGAGCCTGGCTATATCGTGGAAACTAAAATTTCATTTTCTGATATCGCTGCTCTTACTGGAGATAACCTGTTCTCACCCTTGGTTGGAATGAGAATTCCATTTGACGTATCGGTCAATGATGCCGATACAGGTATCCGGGAAGGAATCCTGACTTATTCACCTTTCAATGAAGATCAATCATATCAGGATGTTTCTAGGTGGCTTTATACCTGGGTAGGTGGAGCGTGGACTGATGTTGAGGATGAAGATAATGTTATCCTCACATATGATCTTTCACAAAATTATCCTAATCCATTTAATCCAGCGACTCAAATTCGATATACTCTGGAACAGTCGGGTGATGTAACGCTTAGAGTATTTGACGTGCTAGGAAAAGAAGTTGTCACTTTAGTTAACGAAACCCAAAATGCCGGGAGACATGTTGTAGATTTCAATGCTTCAAACTTTGCTAGCGGTGTTTATCTGTATAGATTAGAAGCAGGTTCATTCGTTCAGGTTAAAAAAATGATATTGATGAAGTAATCCGAAGGAATGGAGGTTGTCTCAAAAGTATTTTATTATGTCACGCTGAGTATACAACTTTTTTAAGGTTATTTTATTGGTGCTTGTTATTATGTCTCCATTATACGCCGGAACTACCGGTAAGCTAATGGGATATGTTACCGATAAAGAAACAGGTGAAAAAATTTTCGGAGCGAACATCATTCTGGAAGGAACGTACCTTGGTGCCGCTTCAGATATTGATGGCTATTACTATATTATTAATATTCCACCGGGAAACTATAAGGTAATTGTAAGTGCAATTGGGTACAGTAAAGTATTAATTGAGAATGTATCCATTAACATTGATTTGACAACATTACTAGATGTAGAATTAAGCAGCACGGTTATCGAAATGGAAGAAGAAGTAGTTGTAACTTCAACCAGACCACTAGTTCAGAAGGATTTAACTTCAACATCCGTTACTATTTCTGCAGATGAGATTAAAATGCTGCCTGTAGAAACTGTCAGTCAGATTGTAAATTTACAAGCAGGTGTAATCGGAGGCCACTTTCGCGGGGGCAGATCGAATGATGTTTCCTATCTGGTTGATGGTGTAACAGTAAACGATGCGTATAATGGCGCATTAGGATTAGAAGTTGAAAATTCCTCTATAAGACAAATGGAAGTTATAACCGGAACTTTTAATGCGGAATACGGACAGGCACTTTCGGGTATTGTAAATATTGTAACTCAAAGTGGTTCAAATTCATTTCATGGTACTATATCGGGATTTGTAGGAAATTATTTTTCAACAAATGATGAAATTTTTAAAAATCTGAATAATATTGATCAGCTAGCAAGTAAAGATCTTCAATTCAGCTTAAGCGGTCCTGTAGTTAAAAATTTAACATTCTTTTTGACTGGCAGGTATTTTAATAATACGGGTTATTTATACGGACAGAGATTCTACAACATATCAGATGATAATGCTTTTTTCCCAACAGGTGATGGGGAATTTGTATCTATGAATCCATATAAAAAGTACTCCTTGAACGGCAAGCTAACTTATTCCCTGGAAAAAATTAATTTCAGTTATGGTGTATTCTGGGATGATAACTACAATAGGTATTACGATCATTTTTTTAGTTGGACTCCCGATGGTGTTATGAACCACTATAGGAATAATATGCTTCATAGTTTCCAGATAAATTATTTCCCGACGCAGAGTACATTCCAAAGTTTAAAATTTTCTATAAACCTTCAAGATTATGAAGGTTATCTTTATGAAGATCCATTTGATCCAAGATATGTAAATCCCAGGCAGGGTTTACCAACTTCCGATTATACATTCAGAACTGGTGGAAATCAAACCGGTCGATATGTAAGGTATACTAATACATATATTGGACAATATACTATCACATCTCAGGTATCGAAAGAACATAAACTGCAATTTGGTGCGGAGGGGAGATACTATGATATTTACAATCACAACAGGGATCTGGTTAATTTAACAGACGGACAGGTTGATAGCTTATTGAACCCCATTTTTACACCTGGCTATCCAAATATTGGAACCATCACGGATCAGGGGGAAAATATTGAGTATAGCAGGCAGCCGTTTGAATTTTCAGCTTATTTGCAGGACAAAATGGAATACGATATTATGATAATCAATGCAGGTCTTCGATTTGACTATTTTGATCCACAAAGTTATCTACCGGCAGACTTAAGAAATCCAAGAAATAATCCTTCTTTTCCGGGGGCTAATCAGTATGTCGATGCAACTCCAAAGTATCAATTTAGTCCGCGATTTGGTGTCTCTTTTCCAATTACTGATAAAGGAATATTGCGGTTTTCATATGGTCATTTTTTTAAGATTCCAAATTTTGAAGTTCTGTATAGAAATCCAGATTTTATTGTTAATCCTGGAAATTCTCTAAATCAAATTACAGGGAATCCGGATCTTGGACCTGAATCTACAATAATGTATGAGATAGGATTGCAGCAGGTTTTGTTTCCTCATTTTGCACTAGATCTAACACTATACTATCGGGATATCAGGAATTGGTTAGGGATGGAAATAATTAATACTTATGAAGGTTTTAAATATGCAAGATTTGTAAACAGGGATTATGCAAATGTATACGGATTAATTGTAACTATAGATAAAAGATTTGCAGATTACTTCGGTTTAAAAATTGATTATACGTTTCAAAATTTATAGATATGGATCGGGTTGGCCTTATACAGAAGACACCAAAATTTCCAAAGGTGTTAGATTTGAAAATGGTGGTACAAAACCAGAGTGGCATTCGGTCGATTTAAAGATTGAAAAGGTATTCAAAGTTGGTAGTGTTAATATTAGTGCCTTCCTATGGGTTTACAATTTGTTGGATATCCTGAACGAAGAAGATGTTTATTCAACAACAGGCAGATCTAATGTTGATTTAAATACGCAATTTGCCGGCGATATAGTTGGTTTAAATTCAATAGATCAGTATGTGAGTAATCCTGATTTCTATTCAACGCCACTAGAGATAAGACTTGGTTTCACTTTTGGATTCTAAATGATTTATTCCGGAGAAAAATAATGTTCAAACACTTTTTATTTTTAACGCAACTCATTTGTTTCACAGGAATAGTCTATTCCCAAGTAGATCCTCAAACTCAACTTTACAGGGATGAACCACGAGGAGATGTCCAGTTCCGAAGGGAAGGATTGATGGACGGTAATTTAATCCGAACACTATTCTACAATAATGGTGAGGTAGGTCAGTGGCCTTTTCAGCCCTCAGGAGAGTGGCCGAAAGGTACGGGGCAAACTTATCTGGACGGTGTCGCCGTGCTGGTTGCTGCTGAAGTTCAGGCACCAGGAAATGGAAATATCATTCATCCGTTAGAGACATCTTACAGGGAATGGATGGATAAAGATCCTCTCAATGGTACAATATGGGGATTCGAACCAGTTCCCGGTTATATTAAAGAGAATTCTGAAACTCCTGCAATAAATAACAAACCTTTTTCCTGGCCAGATGAATGGCCTTCAGCTCTCAATCTGACTCCGGAATGGAACGGCTTCTGGTATGGCTATTTTGGCAGAGGTGTTCAGAATTCTGATTTTGAAACTTTCTTCGTCATGGATGATTCAAAAGATGGTGAATGGAATCGTGCACCATATAATTATTATCCAATACTTGATAATCCTGAATGGGGAGGATTAGGCTTGCGTGTTGAGGTTAGAGGTTTTCAATGGTCACATGTATTAGCGGAGGATATAATATTTTGGCATTATGATATTGTGAATGTATCCGATTTTGATTACCCCAATGCCATTTTTGGATTTTATACGGATTGCGGTGTTGGTGGTACAGATGATTCAGGTGATGATAATGCTTCTTTTGATCGACTAATTGATATGGCATATTGTTTTGATGACGATGGTCTTGGTTTACCCGATGGATGGATGACGGGCTACTATGGTTATGCATACCTGGAAAGTCCAGGTAATGGAACAAATGGAATTGATGATGATGAGGATGGCTTGATAGATGAAAGAAGAGATGATGGAATTGATAATAATAATAATTGGGTACCATATACAGATCTTAACGCAAATGGAGAATGGGATGCCGATGAGAACGAACCGTTAAATAATGATGTTGGTAGGGACGGGGTTGGTCCATTTGATCGTCAATATAATGGGCCTGATGAAGGAGAAGGTGACGGTATACCGACTCATGGTGAACCAAATTTTGATGAGCTTGATAAAGATGAATCGGATCAAATAGGATTAACAGCAGTATCGATTTATAGATTAGGTGATGGAGGTACAGGTGGAGGTTGGCCAAAGGATGACGAACCAATGTGGCAAAGAATGAGTTTTGAAAATTTTGATACCTCATTACAGAGAGCAAACATAAGTATGGTTTTTGCTTCCGGTCCTTTCCCTCTTTCAAAAAATCTTCGGGAGAGGTTTTCAATGGCATTAGTCTTTGGAACCGATCTGGATGATATATTTTTCAACAAGGAAACAGTTCAGCAAATATATAATGCTAACTATAACTTTTCGAAACCACCATTAAAACCTTTACTAACTGCTGTTCCCGGAGATAACCAAGTATTCCTTTATTGGGATAATATCGCAGAAGAATCAAGAGATCCATTTTTAGGCTTTGAAAATGATGATCCTACTCAAGGTGCAAAAAAAGATTTCGAAGGTTATTTAGTCTACCGCAGTAAAGATCCGGAATTTAATGATATTAAAATCATCACAGATTCTAAAGGTGCAACTAAATATTGGAAACCAATTAAGCAATATGACTTAGTAGATTCAATAATGGGCCCGGATCCGGTAGGCATTAACGGCGCTCGATTTTGGAGAGGAGATGACACCGGTCTTCAATATAGTTACGTTGATCGAGATGTCATAAATGGACAAAGATATTATTATGCGCTTGTTTCTTATGATCAGGGTGATCCCGAATTCGGTACAAAAGGATTACAACCATCGGAGTGTACAAAGATTATTAGCCAGGACTTTGCTGGTAATGTTCAGTTCATTGATATAAACTGTGCTGTAGTAAAGCCCAATGCTCCAGTTGCTGGCTATGTCCCTCCTGAGATAATTGGAGATTTAAACAACGTAACTGAAGGTCTCGGTACAGGTCGGATAACCGTAAACATACTAAATGCTTCCGAAATACTTAATGGCGCCCGGTATCAGGTATCATTTACATCAACAGATGCCTACCCTAAGTATAAAACACAATCACTGGATATTATTAAAACTTATAATGGTGTTGTGGATACCATTATTAATAATTTAGATACAACATCTATCGGTCCGGATAAAATAAGTCCACCTTTTGATGGAATGAATATTAGCGTCTATAATGATACTACGGTTTCTGTAGTAGATAGTTTAACCGGATGGTTAGTTGGTCATAGTAATCTTACAATGTTGGTATATCCGGATGATTCTAATCGAGGATTGCCCTGGCCAGCAGATTATGAGTTAAGGTTTTCGAATTCACCACAAGATACGACATTTATAAATTCTCCTCCGTTGTACACACGATTTCCAATTAATTTTAAAATCTGGAGTAATACCGAAGCAAGATATTCAAAAGCTGCCGTGAGAGATAATGATTTTTCAGGTTCACTAACTTTGGGGGACGTAATTCAGATTGTTGAATTTATTGGCACGCCATCATTAAGTAATTCACGAATTGCCTGGAATATTTCTTACGATCCTCCGATAGATCCGGGTGTAGTCCCAATGGAACCGGCTGAAGGAGATAAATTTTTACTCTCAACAACTAAAGCATTTATTACCGGAGATTACTTCACATATTCAACAACACCGAGTGAAATAGATAATCAATTGGCAGGAGAGCAGTTACAGAATATAAAGGTTGTTCCAAATCCATATATAAGTGCGGCATCGTGGGAATCAAGGAATTTGAATTCGAGTGGCAGGGGAGAGCGTAGGATTGATTTTATTCATCTGCCTGCAATATGCACAATACGAATTTATACTTTAGCTGGTGCATTAGTTAAAACCCTTTATAAAGATTCATCATTTGATGATGGAACTCTATCCTGGGATTTGATTACGGAAGACGGGATGGATGCCGCTTATGGAGTATATGTTTACAACATTGAAGCGCCTAATGTAGGTGAAACTATTGGCAAATTTGCTCTAATCAAATAGATGAGATATGGAATGAGAAGTAAAACAATTAAAATTTTTGTATTAGTCGTTTTGTATACCTTCGTAACGTATTCTCAAGGATTTATTTCAGACGTATCTAAAAGAGGTACATCAGCAGCTACATTTTTATCAATCGGGCAAAGTGCCAGAGCAATAGGAATGGGAAGTGCTTTTGTAGGTATACAAAATGATCCGGCAAACTTATATTGGAATCCGGCCGGCATAGCATCGATAGAGGGGATAAGCCTGCTCTTTGATCATACAAATTGGATTGCCGATGTAGGTTATAATTTTTTAGGTGCGACTTATAATGTTGAAGGAATTGGTACTATAGGACTAAGTTTTATTGTTTCAGACATTGGTGAGATGGATGTTACAACAATAGAAAAACCTGAAGGGACCGGTCAAACATTCAGTGCAACAGATTTCGCAGTCTCAATTGCGTACGCGGTCAAGCTGACAGAGGAATTTGCGATTGGATTTAATCCTAAATTTATATACCAAAGTATCTGGAACATGAATGCAAGCGCCTTTGCAATTGATCTGGGTATACAGTACAAGACTCCATTTGATGGGATGATTCTCGCAATGTCCATATCAAACTTTGGAACGAAAATGAAATTAAATGGGAATACGAATTTAGTTCTTTATGATAGTGACCCTCAAAGTAGCGGCAATAATGATAAGATCCCCGCATATTTAGAAACGGGTGAATGGGCATTACCATTAATATTCAGAGTTGGAGTAGCTTACGATGCTATAAAATCCGAAAATAATAAGTTAACGTTTGCATTGGATGCTTTGCATCCAAGTGATAATTATGAAAGTGTAAACGTAGGTGCAGAATATATATTTATGAATCTTCTTTCATTACGAGGCGGGTATAAATCCTTGTTCCTTGATTCAGCGGAAGAAACCTGGGCACTTGGAGTTGGTATCCACAAACAATTAATCGGCAATATTACACTGTCTTTCGATTATTCTTACCAGGATTTTGGAAGATTATCAGATATACAAAAGTTTACTTTTAGCATGAGATTTTAACTAATACAATTTATATCTAATTAAATATTGAACACTAACGTATGAAACTATTATACAAAACTATTTTTATAGCAATTGTAATTTTTAATCTAGTTGGTTTTGATTCAGTTAATAGAAAAGAATTATTTAGTGAAGAAATAAAGTTAAGAGTAGATGAACTTCTTTCTAAAATGACTATCGAAGAAAAAGTTGGTCAAATGACTCAAATTACATTGCAGGCCATTGCAAAAACTGAAGGCACAGGTGATCAGAAATTTGTAATAGATGAAGATAAAGTTAAGGAAGCTATTCAGGATTATCATGTGGGTTCCATTCTTAACGTATATAACGTAGCCCATACAGTGGAAGAATGGCATTCGATAATTAACACCATTCAAAATATTGCTGTTAATCAAACCAGGTTGGGAATACCGGTTATTTATGGCATCGATGCTATTCATGGTGCAACTTACACAAAAGGAGCAACCCTATTTCCTCAAGCGATTAATCTTGCCGCTACATGGGATAGAGATTTAGCCTTTAAAGAAGGAGTTGTTACTTCAAAGCAAGTCAGAGCTTCAGGAATACCATGGAACTTCTATCCTGTTTTGGGTTTAGGCAGACAACCTTTATGGTCAAGGCTTTGGGAAACTTTCGGAGAGGACGTATATCTTGCTTCTCAACTTGGTGAATATTATATCAATGGTGCTCAGGGTGTGAACTTCGGTGCCCCGGACAAGGTTGCTACCTGTCTAAAGCATTACGTCGGATATAGTTTCCCAATAAATGGAAGGGATAGGACCCCGGCCTGGATTCCGGAAAGAATGGTTCGTGAATATTTCCTGCCCTCCTTTGAAGCTGGTGTTAAGGCTGGGGCACCAACTGTAATGGTAAACTCTTCAGAAGTAAATGGAATACCAACTCATTCAAATTATCATCTTCTTACTGAAGTTCTGAAAGGTGAGATGAATTTTGAGGGATTCGTTGTTTCTGATTGGGAAGATATTAAAAGATTGTATGATAGAGACAGAGTTGCCGATTCAGAAAAAGAAGCAGTGCGAATGGCCGTTATAGCAGGTGTAGATATGAGTATGGTTCCCTATGATTTTAGCTTTTACAAATTATTATTAGAATTAGTAAATGAAGGTGCCATTCCAATAACAAGAATTGATGATGCTGTACAAAGAATATTATTGGTTAAAATGCAGTTAGGATTATTTGAAGATCCATTCCCACAAGTTAAGTGGAGCGGTGAATTTTATAACCCGGATTACGACCAGATAAACTTACAAGCAGCTCGTGAATCGATCATCATAACAAAGAATGATGAAAACTTGTTACCTTTGTCTCAAGATACTAAGGTACTTGTAACCGGACCAACTGCCAATCTTCTGTCTGTAATGAACGGCGGATGGACGATTACCTGGCAAGGTAATGCAGAAAATCTGTATCCTTCAGGGGAAAATACTGTATTAGAAGCATTTGAAAATAAATTTGGTAAAGAAAATGTATCTTATAGCCAAGGTTCAACATTCGATAAGATATTAGATATTGAAGAGGTGACAAAAGCTGCTGGTGAATCTGATGTGATCATTGCATGTCTTGGAGAGCCAGCATATTGTGAAGGTTTAGGAAGTATAAATGATTTAACTCTTGATGAAGCTCAGTTATCCTTGCTTAAGGAGTTGTCGGGAACGGGTAAACCAATTGTACTTGTTATGCTAGAAGGTAGACCCCGAATAATAAATCAAATAATTAATTACTGTCAAGCTATTATTATTGGTTTTCTTCCTGGCATGAAAGGCGGTGATGCAATTGCTGATGTGATTAGCGGTAATGTGAATCCAAGTGGGAAATTACCTATAACATATCCAAAATCACCGAATGGTTTAATGTGCTACGATTATAAACCTATGGAAGATTTTGATGTCAATCATTATACTCCTCAATGGCCATTTGGGTATGGACTTAGTTATACTACGTTTGAATATTCAGATATGAAAATTAGTGATCGAGAGATTAATGATGGTGATGAATTACAGGTTTCAGTTTCAGTTAAGAATATAGGAAGTAGAACAGGTAAAGAAGTAGTTCAGTTATACTTATGCGATCTTTATGGTTCAGTTTCCCGTCCAGTTAAACAACTTAAAGGCTTTGAAAAAATAGAGTTGAAACCAGGAGAAGTGAAACAAGTTAGTTTCATCATAACACCTGATCAATTGTCTTTTATGGGCAGAGATAATAAAAGAATAATCGAAGCTGGTGATTTTGAAGTATATATTGATAAGTTGAAAGCTTCGTTCAAACTTTTATAATACCTTATTAGTTATAATGTTATTGAAATCGTTTTGAAGTTGGTTATTCAAATATTTGTTTTAATAGTAACTGAAAGTGGTATTTTATTTTGCCAGGGTTGGGAACTTGTTTGGTCTGACGAGTTCAATGCTGTAACACTTGACGAAAGTTTGTGGACAAGAGAGGTGGGATGGAATGGTGGGTGGGGAAATAATGAACTACAATATTACACAAACCGGGATGTAAACTCATTTCTTGAAAACGATTATCTGGTCATTCAGGCATTAAGAGAAAACTATGGAGGAAAAGAATTTACCTCTGCAAGATTAAAGACACAGAATAAAAAATTCTTTAAATATGGGAAAATTGAAGCAAGCATAAAGTTACCTTATGGACAAGGATTATGGCCGGCATTCTGGATGCTCGGACAAAATATATCAAGTGTAGGGTGGCCTGCTTGTGGTGAGATTGATATAATGGAAATGATTGGTGGAGTAAATAATGATAATACAGCCTATGGCACAGCACATTGGGAGAATGATGGGCAGCATTTACAATCTGGAGGTAATTATAAACTAGGTACAGGTATTTTTGCTGATGACTTTCATAAGTTTACAATCACTTGGGATCATCAGTTTATTCGGTGGTATGTTGATGATGATCTCTATTATACTTTCAGTTTGATCCCATTTGATAGGACCGAATTTCATAAAGAATTTTTCATTATACTAAATGTTGCAGTTGGTGGAAACTGGCCGGGTCCACCTAACCCTTCAACAATTTTTCCACAGAGAATGGAAGTTGATTATGTAAGAGTATATGAGCAGGTAACCCACGTGAAGACTGTATTAAATAATTCCACTCAATTTAATCTGTTCCAAAATTATCCAAATCCCTTCAATCCTGAAACAACAATTAAGTATTCTCTACCAATTAATAGTCATGTCAGTATTAGTCTATTCAATGTATTGGGAGAAAAAGTTGCTGAATTAGTTAATGATGAAAAGCAGAGTGGATATCATGAGTTGGTATTTAATGCAAATAGTTATCCAAGTGGTATCTACATTTATAAAATTCAAGCCGGTAATCTTACATCTGATTTTTCTAGAATCGATATGGACGCTAACCAGTACTTTGTGGAATCAAAAAAGATGATTTTATTAAAATAATTTACTATAGCATAACAACATAAAAAAAGATTACAATGGGCGTTTTCATAATAATTCAAGAACTTATAGAACCTGGGAGAGTAGAATGAAAAAGATAGTTGCAATGGTGATTTTAGTATTTATGTTTTTATTAACGAGTAATGTATATGCGCAGTTTCAATTTGGGCCACTATTAGGTGGCAATCTTAGCGGTCTTAGTATTGAACCTGATATGCAAGGACGTAATATTAATTTCGTAACAGGATTTACAGCTGGTGCAGCAATAGTATATAATTTTTCCTCAATGTTTAGTATACAATTAGAACCAACCTATACAGAGAGAGGTGCCTCCACTTCCACAGCACAAACAGATGTTGGATTAATTCTTGAAATAGAACAATCGATTGAAATGAATTATATTGATGTTCCCGTTCTATTCAAATTGTCATTTGAGGGGGATTTCATAAAACCATATTTACTGGCTGGCGGTTATGCTGCCTTTCCTTTGCAAGATACTAAAGTTAAGATAGATAAAGTAATAGCGAATGGGCAAAATGTTATTACAATTATTCCAAACGAACTATTAGAGCAAGAATTAAAAAATGAGAGCGTAGATTATGGTTTGAATTTCGGTGCCGGAATTTCATTCCCTCTGGGGATAGTTGATATGTTTATCGAGGCTCAATATAATTTGGGTCTAACCAATTTAAATGACGAAGTTCCTCAAGAAGGAATAGAGCAGGATGTAATAAAGAATAAAGGTCTTCAAATACAAACCGGGTTGTTATTTACTTTATAAAATTTGTGTGAAAATCTATTCAACGTCAGTAGTATATTGAAAAATTGGATAGATATTTTTTGTAAGAAAAAAGAATATTAAAATTTGTAATAATTAATACTCCCACCACTTATTGAACTTCAACCTCATATTCTGATAGCACAACATTACCTTTTCCTTCAAATATTTCCGTACCGAATTCAATCCCTGAAATGAAAAGATTTGGAGAAACATAACTGTTGGTTATCAGGTAATCTATAAAAGCGTTTAGATCAAGAGAAACACTTAATTTTGTTGTATCCGTAACAAATGCAATATATGTCCAGCTATCGTTATGATTCTCGTTTACCCAGAGAGCAAAGTTATTTCCATTAATAGTAATTGTTTCCCTAAATGTCCCAGCAGGTGTAATGGAATTTGTTTTATGCATCCATATCATAATTTCATGAGTAACGTTTTCAGCAGTAGGTGTTTTTGAATTGGTAAGCCAAATGTCGTATGCAAGATTCCATTGTCCTATGGCCTTGGCAGTGCCTGTAAATTTTAGTATAATACTATTACTATTGATCTGGGCAGGGAGTAAAGGGGATGTTGATTCTGTTGACCAGGGTTTTAGTCCAAAAATAATTTCAGGATATGCCCTTACATCTCCAGTTCCGGGCCAGTCCCAATTCCATCCAATTTCTGTTTGAGTGTTATTTGATTTGTAATAAATACATTGCTCATAATTCGTTTCCGTACCTTTTCCCCAAACATTATTACTAATAATTAAATCATTTACAGTAAATTCCGCCCAGTCTATGCAAGAGCTGTCTTCAGATAGAATGACATCGTCATCTGGCTTTGTTGTTTGTTCCGTTTGATTACAACCTAATATTATCGAAACTATAATAGCTAATAATCCCTGGTAATTAAGCATTAGAACATTGTTAAAAATGATAATACACAAATTAAATATATGGAAATTCCAAATTAAGATATATCACAGACGACTTGTATGATAAATTCAAGAGAGTGATTATATCTCTAATTGGTAAAGAAAACCAAATATATTTTGAAGCTTTAGAATGATTTAATAGTCGCACTGGTGAAATATTATTGTTCAGACTACAATCAGCATCCTTTGCTGAAACTAAGGAGTTTGTTATTATGAAATTAGTTCAGCAGAATTTTTTTCTTTTTGAACAATTCATGTAATCCGATTAAAGTAGTTATGTTTTCAACATTAACTACATTTACCAAAATTTCCACCACGGACTCAACTTTATTTGCGGGAAGAGTTTCTTCGGATATAATTTTGGGATTACATCCTTTTTCAATGTCTTTTTAACATTTCGGATTATTTTTCTGTCAGCTGATTTCCTCTTTCCAGGCTGTAACCATTTCATATTCTCAATAAATTTAAAATATAAAAGTGTTAATTCCCGAATATCTTCCTTTCTTTCCCGAGCAATAACTAATCGGCGTTTGAATTCATTTGTAACTGATTTGTCTGATATGCTAAATATACTTGTTATGCTTCCAATCATATGAGGCAATCCACTTACAGCCTTCGAAATTGTATTTAGCTGCGTTA
>JARRKK010000051.1:14458-24704 GCA_037388105.1 Ignavibacteriaceae bacterium
CGATGTAAATATGTGGTGTTCGTGGTTCAAATTTGATTGTATTAGCAAATGAATCAAGACTTTTTTTGATTGCCAGACGACTTGGGGAATATGGAGGCCCAAAAAAATTCCAACGGAAACTGGTATTGGCGGTATCCGATAGTTTCCTGCGACATTTTTGGCAAATTTCAGTTCCATTGTTTAAGATATTTCCACAAAAACTACATCTCCTATCAGTAGCACCTGACAGTACAGATGTACTTAATAAATTATCAATTTTCTTTTGATCTTTCCAGAATGGGTTTCCGGATGCCGGGCCTGTAACCAGTACTTGCGTGGAATTTGAAGTTTTTATCTGTTTTACTAAACACTCTAATACACTTTGTTCTGATTCAACTATGCATACATTATGTTTAAATGTGTTCATGGTTAATTTTGCCTAACTATAAAATAAACTTATACAGAGTTGATGTTGTTGCATTCAACTATAAGGCCAAATTATCCTGAAATAATTGTTTGAAGAACTTACAAGCCATACATGAAAACCCCCTGACCGGGCTTTGAACTTTTGTTTGTAAAAAGTATAAAATTGGATAAGTATTGTATCAATGGATAAAGGACAGAACTGTCTTGTTCTATCCCATATTAATGAAGACTACAGGACAAGTCAATCTTGAAGATAAGGATATAAGAAATTTTAATACTTTATTATTTTATATTTATAAATGTCCTACAGCAAGTATTAATATATGCCGTCCAATATAATAGGTATTCAATGAAGGCAGTTGTATATGAGAAATTTGGGGCACCATTAATAGTTACACATGTCCCGGATCCTGTATTGAGTGACAATGCAGCGATTATTAAGGTAATGGCAAGTGGAATTTGTCGTAGTGATTTTCACGGATGGTTAGGCAGGGATCTGGACATAAACAATTTACCACATGTACCAGGTCACGAATTTGCCGGAATAGTTGAAGTTGTTGGAAAGGAAATAAGAAAGTGGAAAGTTGGGGATAGAGTAACAGTACCTTTCGTTTGTGGATGTGGAGAGTGTCCGGAATGTAAGTCCGGGAACAGTCAAATTTGTGATTTTCAGTTTCAACCAGGATTTACTCATTGGGGTTCTTTTGCTCAATATGTTTCTATCGAATATGCTGATACAAATCTGGTAATGCTACCAGAAGAAGTAGACTTTGTGACAGCTGCAAGTCTGGGATGCAGATTTAGTACCGCATACAGAGCTTGTATCGAACAAGGTAATATAACATCTGGAAAGTGGGTTGCGGTGCACGGTTGTGGTGGTGTAGGATTATCTGTAATTATGATAGCTAATGCTATTGGTGCCAGGGTTATAGCAATTGATATAAATTCAGATATTCTGGAGCTAGCTAAATCATTAGGAGCAGAGGTATTGATAAATGCCAAACATCAGTCGGATATTATTGATGTTATTCGTAAAATAACAGACCGTGGCGCAGATGTTTCTATTGATGCACTAGGAAGTGTTGAAACTTGTACTAATTCTATTCTTTGTCTTCGCAAACATGGTCGACATATACAAGTGGGCTTGCTTGTTGGTGAAGATTATCAACCCAGAATTCCAATGGACCAGATAATATCAAGAGAACTTCAGATTTTCGGAAGTCATGGAATGCAGGCTAATAAATATGATGAAATGCTTAATAAAATTTGTTCGGGACAGTTAAATCCGGATCTGCTCATCGGTAAAAAAATCTCGTTAGATGAAGTACCTCAGGAAATGGAACGGATGAATGGTTTCGGTGCTATGGGAATTACAGTTATAGATAGATTCGAATAGTATAATTTGTCAGAACATTCAGTTAATTACAAATATTATATTAAGCTAAGTGTTAATCCATCCATTGTTACTGTATTTGTTATTATTTCAGCAGCACCATCTTTTTTGTTTCAACAAAGTTCTCTGTTTGTAAAGTATAGAAGTATGTTCCGCTTGGATAATGACTTGCATCAAACTTAAGTTCATGATTACCAATTGGTTCAACTTCATTTTTTAAAATTGCAATCTCTTCTCCAATAGCATTAAATAATATAAGTAGTACGAGTTCTTCCTTCGGTATTGTATAACTAATCGTCGTAGAAGGGTTAAATGGATTTGGATAGTTCTGAGAAAGAGCAAATTCAGCAGGGATCAATTTTACCTCAATCTCATCCGAATACTCATATGTACCATCATTGTCTAACTGTTTTAACCTGTATAAAAATATACTCCCACCTGCAGGATTATTATCAATAAATGAATATTCTTTAGTCGAATTGCTGTTCCCATATCCTTCAACAAATCCGAGTGTTTCCCATGTTGAACTTTGAGCATTGAAAATCGAACGTTGTACTTCAAATCCATAATTATCAACTTCCGTTTCTGTTATCCATTTTAGAAACACCTGATTATCGTTAACATTAGCTGTAAAGGAAGTTAATTCTACAGGAAATGGATCTTCAAGTAAAAAATCATCAAAGTTAAAATCAGTTAAACTTCCACTACCTGAGGGATCTAATTTAATAACCGCTTTATCGATATTGTAATAACTCAAATCTAATATCTGCCAGGTAGTAATGTTCGAAAAGGCAGTTGAATATTCTATGATGGATCCGTTCCACCCTTCTATTAATAAATTATCAGTACTTAACTCACTGACCTGATAAGCTGCTATACTTTTTAAGTTAAAGAAATTATTATCTGCAGATGTGATTGTGAATTGATCTTCGGCAGGATTCTGGAATACAAAGTAAATGCTTACACCGTAAACATCAAAGTTACACCCATAGTTAGTATAAAAATTTTTGTTACTGGAATATACAAAGTTACTTATAGTAAAATTTGGTTCTAATGATTGGTCGGAATTCCAACCCTGGTCATCGAAAGTAATTAAATTTTGTGCAAGTACAGGAGTAAATAATAATAAAGTTGTGATAAGACAATGTACTTTAATCCCCATGTTCTGATTCCCTTATTTAATTGGAGTGAGCTAGTGGCAAACACTATACCTTTTCAGTAAATCAGATTTTTAGCTATTATTTAAAGTGTGTTGAATAGTAATTCGACAATAATGTAATATCGAAGTCAAATGAGTCGTTTGAAATGCTGAGGTGTGTAAACTTTTTTATGATGAATAAAATAAATTTAAGATTGGTTAGTTATAAAATTTTTAATCGATTAACCAGTCGACAATATCATGACAAACTTGGAGCGGAATAGATAAAATTTCGCATTTGATTTAGTTATAAAAAAGTTTAATTATAAGTCATTGTTTAATTAGCTCTACAGATGGTGAGAAGAATTAAAAAAACTAAATTAACTATTTCATAATGCTGTTTCGCTAACTAATAAAAAAACCCTTCTGGTAATTAATCAGCAGATGTAATAAACAATAATCTTGTGCAATGAGAGAACTGCTTGATTATATTTGTAAAAACATATTCAAATAATTGGTTTACAACTAAAACGTATTTCACATTATTGGTGGTGGACAAGATTATTGAAACATTAATAACAATGATTATTTGAAGATAGATTAAGACAAAATGCCATTTACATTTTCACATCCAGCAATAGTTTTACCCTTAACCTTTTTACCACGAAAATGGTTTTCTTTGACTGGACTTATTATTGGTAGTTTGACACCTGATTTTGAATATTTTATTAGAATGAAAGTGGATAGCGACTACAGCCACACGCTAAGTGGTATATTTTGGTTTGACTTGCCACTAGGATTAATACTTGCTTTCATTTTTCACAATGTTTTACGTGACAGTTTGTTTGATAATTTACCTACAATTTTAAAATCAAGACTTTCAACTTTTAAGCAGTTGGATTGGAATTCATATTTTAAAGCAAATTGGTTTGTAGTGATAATATCAATTTTAATCGGAACAATCACACATATATTCTGGGATGGTTTTACTCACGCTCACGGATACTTCGTTAAGACGATTCCAGAACTGACAAATATGGTTTACTTGTTCGACATTCAAATACCGCTTTATCGAATAATACAACATATTAGTACATTAATTGGGGGTCTGGTAATTATTTTTGCAATATTCAAGCTTCCTGCAGACAAAAATGTAACTGCACGATTCAACATAAAATATTGGGGTATATTGACGGGGATAACTTTGATAATTATTATAATCAGACTATTAAGTGGATTTAACTTTAAATTATATGGAAACTTTATAGCTACGGGAATTTCAGCAGGATTAATTTCTTTAATTTTGACTTCATTAATTGTGGGAAAAAGTAAAAAAACTGGTGGAATTACTACATAACAAATCATTGCAATCTTCAGGATCTAATGGATGTTATACTTACCATTCTATTCAACTTGGAAAATATGTATAACCATTATCATTACCTGTTATGTAATAATTCAAGGATTACCTTTCTAAAGACATTGGTCTTATTTTTAATTGCAAGAAGTAAAGCAGTTGAAGTCCAGAGTAATATGTATGGTAATATTAAAGAGAATCTGGATAACTATATTTTAAATTGGTCACCTCAATATGCTTAATTTTTTACTTCAGGAAAGTTAGGTTACACTTAGGGATACTCATACATTTTTTAATGAAACGGAAGAGGAACAAATAGGTGATTGGAAGTAATTTAGCATCCGGAGAAAATAGACAAAATTAGGATTGGATGGTTACCGTTGATTTGGGAAATGAAAGATCTGAAACTTTATATCCTCTTCTCAAAACAGTGATATTATTATTGAATATTGTTATTAGAATACACTCATCTGATTGCTGATATAAAGATTGTCCTAGTTAGCTTTGCTCTGCATCATCATTGGAAAGGCGTAATAATGAAACATTGTTTAGTTAGAGCATTATGAAGAGACACCTTAAAATGTATCGAATAATTAATTGGTATAATGTTCTTTTGAGGAGGACTTCATTTATTTTAAATGAATAATCTATTGTCTGAGATATATTTTTTGTAAATCCTATCGAATGCTAGTGTAACTTTTTCGCTATCGTTAGAGTTATTCAGACTCTATAACAAATACAATTCAATATTTGTCTCAATATGATACAAGGATAAACCCGTCATAATTCCACACTCCCCAGTATTAATTGAACTTGAAAGTTTAATAATTCGGTGAAGAGTTTATTTGTCTTATAACAGATTTTATTTTACGAAGACACTTTTCAAGCTTGTTTTACACTTTTTAGTTATGATCTTACTTATGGTAGTGATACCAATATATAAATTAGTATTTGGAGTTCAGAAACAAATACATAATGAAACCACAGAGCTTACTAGTATTAATATGTTAGTAGAGTATTATTTGTTTGTATATATATTTGCTTTAAATGTAATTATTTACTATTATGAACCTTTCATACCCTATCTTTTAATATAAATACTAACAAAAGTGTAGAAGTTCTCTAAGATAATTTTTTATAGATTTATGGATAAGTGGGCAAAATGTGTGTGACCTGAATTTTTTAAAAGATCGGTATTAATTAGTCAATTATACAAGTCATCCAGGACTGGTGTTATTACGACATCCATATTTGATTACTAAATAAATTAAGTTAACAAATTTATTAAGCAATAAATCAGTTTAGAAAGTTTTAATTTTCTTTTCTATCATTAATCACAAATCATTATGAGGATATATTTTATGAATATCAGATTAGTCTATTTGCTAATTACATTTTTATGTTTAAATGGATTTCAATTCACGTCTTTAGCTCAATCCAGTGTCAATGAAATAAAATTTCTCACAGAAAAAGCAGATTTAATTTTAATTGGAAAAGTTTCAGAACGAAATTCTAGGTGGAATAAGGATAACACCAGAATTTACACTGATGTAGTATTAAATGTTGATGAATATCTGAAAGGAAGTGGAAATGATGACAAAATAATCGTAACTACTCTTGGTGGTGAAATTGGCGAAGTTGGTGAATTATATACACATATGCCAAGATTTAATAGTGAAGAAGATGTCTTAATTTTTTTAAAACAAGATCAAAAGAATATGAGTTACAATGTATTAAATGGGGAAGATGGAAAACTAACTCTGTATGAAGATAATATAACTGGTGAGAAGGTCACGTCATCTAATAAAAAAATATCCTCACTTAAACAGGAAATTAAAAACTATGTTGAAAAAAATGATGAGTAAACTAACAGTCAACTTAAATTCAATAGTTTTTAATAATTAAAATAGATAGAGGACAAAATGAAATTTTCAAATAATATTTCCTATATAGTGTTTCTAATTGTATTGATTCTTGGATCTAATATTATTTTTGCACAAGGATCCAATAATTATTGCTTTGTATTTAATGGAACAACAAGTGAATTGTCTTTGCTTGATGATGAGACAGCTAATGAGGATGCTTATAGTTATTTAATGAAGATGGTTCTGATAATAAAACGATAACAGTTATATATCGTTCAGTCGATGAAGGAGGCACATCTTTTTCTTTATACGTTCAAAATAGTAAAGGATATTTCACAGTTGGTAACAGTGTCGCTGTAAGCACACCCGAATTCCCGGCATTTCAATGGATACAATTGACAGGAATTTATGATGGAACAAACCTTAAAATTTATTATGGAAATGAATTATCACAAAGTTTAGTTGCATCACCTGGTGATTCTTATGCAAATGGTGTAGGTTTGTTTGTTGGTAAATCGGATGAAGGTACTTTTAAAGGATTAATCGATGAGATAAGAATATTTAACAATGCATTGAGTGAAAACAACATTAACGGTTCCGGCGGTAATGGGAATCCTGCAGAACCCTTTCCTTCTTCTCTGTCTCAATATTCTGTCGGGCAGTGGTCTTTTACAGAAATAGTTAACGATTTACTATACGATCAGTCAACCTATCAAAATCATTTACACGTAACAGATATAAATCAAATATATCCGAGTAAGAATTTACCTTTCTTTGTGGTTACATCTACTGCAGATGATCCGGATGCATCTATTGGCGACGGAAGTGCCATATCATTGAATGGCGAGGTCACATTAAGATCTGCAATTCAGGAGACCAATTCTCTGTCAGGATCTCAAACTATTTTCTTCTATATCCCTGGTATTGGACCTTTTAATATAATCCCAACCTCACCATTACCTTCTGTTGCCGGTCCAGTTTTCCTCGATGGGTCAACACAGCAGAGTTCCCTCGTTGAAACCTCTGGTTCTTATGGGGGATTATCAATAACCGGTGGTTCTAGTACAGTGAACGGATTAAAGTTAAATAGTTCTTCTGGTTATGGTCTTACACTATCTAATTTAGAGGGGAATAATATTTCTGCAAATCATATTGGAGGAATATTAATAAACTCATCTGGAAATAATATTAATAATAATACCATTACGAATTTAGTCGGTGATGGAATTAACCTATCTTCAGGTGTTTCAAATAATCAGATATCAGATAATAGTATTTCAGGAAATAGTGGTAATGGAATTTCATTTAACTCCACTACAGGAAACCTAATAACAAATAATACTATAGGACCAAATAATTCCAGTGGTGTACTAATAACAAACAGTGCAGAAACATTGACTGGAAATACAGTAACTGGCAATTCCGTTGTTGGTATTTCCCTTAATACCAGCAATAGCTCACTTTCTGAAAACACAATTTCAGGTAACATAGGCGATGGTGTTTATATAAATGGAAATAATAATAGTCTATCGGGGAATACTGTATCCAACAATACAGATGATGGTGTTGAAATTACGGGTGATTCTAATAATCTGGAGCAAAATCAAATATTCAGTAATACGAGTGATGGTGTTTTAGTCACATCTGGAAATTATAATAAAATTTATAATCAGAATTTGATTTATTCCAACGGAGGAATAGGTATAAATTTGAATGAAACTAATAATGCTAATGAAAACATAATGCCTCCATCGTTAAGTATTTTTTATAACTCAACATCTAATGATCATTCAATTGTAATAGGTGGATTGGATGGTGCTTTTAGCACTTCTTATGATATTGAATTTTTTAAAGAACCAGAAAATAATGAGGCTCAGACTTTTCTCGGCTCTGTTAATGTTGTTCCCGATGAAGCTGGAAATGCATTCATAGAGAATGAATGGGCTGATTTAGAAAATTTAGTAGAAGCTGGAAATGAAGTAATTGCCACGGCTACAGATGCATCTGGTAATACATCTGAATTTTCTGAAGTAGTTATTGTCCGGGAAGATGCTGGTGTTCACTTTAAGGTTAACACTACATTTACAGCTATTCCACTTCACTGGCCTGATGGAAATGGAACATATACCATTTCACCATCTATAAGTGATCCCTCTGCTGAAGCTATAATTCGTGGATTTGATAACTGGAGTGAATCACCTTCACCCACAGCAAGTCTTTTAAATTACCGGAGAGTTAATTTAACCTCTACCTCAAACCAATGGGGAGATGACCCTGACGGACTTAATAATGTTGTTTGGCTTTCCTCACAGGAATGGCAAGATAAAGGGCTGCCACAACAAGCTGCTGCTATCACGAGAGTTAGATATAATGCAATTAATGGTGAATTATTTGATGTGGATATTGCATTTAATAATGTTCCCACATCTACAAGTGGTAATCAATTTACCTGGGAGATTTCACCCGAATCAGAACGTGCCGGTATTGATAGTGTTCGTGTACTAGATGTTGAAAACGTTGCTACTCACGAGACTGGTCACTTTTCGGGTTTAGCAGACCTTTACGAACCAGGTGACCCACCATATGATTTTAAGACAATGGGTGTAAATAATTCAGAACAAACAATGTACGGCCGGGTGGGAAATGAAACTACGAAAAGGAGTTTATTTGATTATCACCAGTCTTATAAACATGATCACTCAGCTGATATTTGGGCTAATACTGAAAATAATGATCCTGATTGGGATGGTAATAAACATGGAGATGTAGCTGGTATAGAGTATATATATTCTCATCTTGAAAATGTTTACTATGATATTGCTTTTGTTATTGATGGTTCTAATAACTTTAGTTCAACAGATGTGTTTAATGGTTTTGAATTTACAAAGATTGGTGGTTTAGCTTTAATTTCCAGATTAAGATCAAAGGATCGTTTAGCTGTAGTCAATACCTCTGATCCCAGTGAAGGAAATCAGTTGATTTCGTTTGATGAGTATTCTGACGTATCTGACCTGGCAAATGCAGTAAAAAATCTTACTCCTAATACTACTGGCAATCTTGCTGAACGAATTGATGCTGCTTATTCATTATTCTCTTCTTCCGTTAATAAGAAAGTTATCATACTCTTCAGTGCCGGAGAGATCAATCCGGTAGAACTGATTACAACCAATGGTAATATCACAAATAATTCTGATGTTAAAATTTACACTTTTGGTTACAAAGATTACCGTGAAGGAGAGGATTTAATGGGATGGCTGGCTAATGAAACAGGTGGACAATTTTCAGAAATTGAGCAGTCATCTGAAATACCAACCGTGGTTGGAACAATCTGGCTGAACCTTCTTGGAATACAATTATCATATATCTCTGAAGCAATAAACAGCGACATACTTTCCGGTGCACTTAGTTGGGACTTAGCACTTAATTGGGACTTAGCACTTAGTTGGGACTTAGCATTGGCTTCAGAGAATGTTATTAACTGGGAGTATGCTCTTAATGGAGAGAATGCACTTAATTGGGACTTAGCACTTAATTGGGACTTAGCACTTAATTGGGACTTAGCACTTAGCTGGGAAATGGGTCTCGTTTCACAGAGTGGCCCCATTGAAATGGGATTAGACTGGGGAGGTAGTGCATTTACAATCATACCTATCCCTCCATTTGACCAGGATGGAAATAAAATCCATATAACCGGTCAGGCAGATGTGGATCAATACGGAATATCACAAGGTAATACCCAGGGTTTTGATGTTGAATTTGTTGATTTATATAGTGTAAATGGATCTCCTTTCAGAAGTGTAAAAATAAAAAATCCTATAAATGGACCTTGGAGGTATGTCATTTATGAGAATGAGGCGCCGGATGAACCTGAAGATATACGGGTTCATATAGGGAATAACTCTGATATGATTTTGGAGGTTAACTCTGATAAAGAGCGTTATTATTTGACAGATGCTCAAGGCAATCCTCAGGAAGTTTGGGTAAAATTGATCGCAAAATTATATCAGGGTGGCGATAATGCTGATAAAATAGCAGGTGAACATAACAAAGCTATTGCTGATCCAGTTACCGGAGCTCTTGTGGGTGTA
>JARRKK010000052.1:0-21723 GCA_037388105.1 Ignavibacteriaceae bacterium
CTCTTTACAAAATTCAGTAAATGCGGGAAATGTAGAATCTACATTTATTGCATCTATAAATTTATTAAGTTCATCGCTTGTGATAGAAAATACCAAATCACACAACTCGATCCAGCTTTGTTTAGATGATATTTTTTCATTCAGCAGATCATCGATAATTGTATTAACCTTCTCCTTGTTACCGAATTCCTGGAATAGTGATTCACCAATGTCTACCTGTGATATAGTTCCGTCAAAATCAATAAATATTTTAAATTGCCGTCTATTCATATTATTATAATTTCTCTATTTAGTCATAATAAACTCGCACTATAATCATTCCTTTTTGTACAAATGATTTTTCATGCTCGTTTCATTTAACAGCAATCAAAATCGGTTTAGATCATTCCATTTCGCTGGTTTCACATCAATCCACGAAATAATTAGATTTCTTTACTAATAGTAATACAAGCCTCTAAAGAATCGAAACAAGAGTGAATTTGTTTTTGAATGAGGACATTTACAAATTGGTTGCTCTATTATCGACTAACTTTAAGAATTAAGAAAAACTATAATAATATTTTTGCCTATTTGAACTTTCACGATTAAGTATTTAAACCTGAGGAACGAAATCAAAGTCCTCATTGAACATTACACTTACCAGTTTCGAAACACCCTCATCCTGCATAGTTACCCCATACATTGTTTCGGCGGCCTCCATCGTTCGTTTATTATGAGTAACAACTATAAATTGTGTGTCGTTGCTAAAGTCATCTAATATTTTCGTAAACCTATCAACGTTTGCATCATCTAGCGGTGCATCAATCTCATCCAAAATACAAAACGGGCTAGGCTTGACTAGATAAATTGCAAATAATAGAGCGATTGCCGTCAGAGTTTTTTCACCACCGGATAAAAGTTCAATAGATGTTGGACGTTTACCTTTAGGCTTTGCAATTATTTCTATCTTTGCTTCAAGGGGATCGATATGATCTTCCAACCTAAGGTCAGCTTCGTCACCAGGATTGAACAAACCACGAAAGATTTCGGTAAAATGACCTCTTATCTTTTCGAATGTATCTAAGAACTTTTTCTGTGCAGTGTTATTGATCTCTTCAATTGTTTTTACAATATCCCTTTCCGATTCATATAAATCGTCTCTTTGTTTTAAAAGAAACTCCTGTCTTTGTTTTTCTTCTTCAAATTCTGAGTATGCTAAAAGATTAATTGGTCCAAGATCTTTTACACGTTCTTTAAGTTCATTAACCTGCTTGCGCGTTTCTTCAAAGTTATAGTCTTCGAGATCATCGAACTCTTTATATTCAATTGAGATAGAGTAACGTTCCTTTATATGCTCAATAAGGTTTTCAGCATTAAGTTTCAGTTCATTTAATTTTATATCTGTCGAATGGAGTTGATCGGATAACAATTCGCGTTCATTCCTTAAATTATTCTGATCTTTTTCAAGTGACGATATTGTAATTCTTAATTCTGTATATTTATTTTTTGTCTCTTTCTCTTCCGCTTGAATAATTTCTTTATGTTTTTGTAATTCAATAAGCTCAGCGTTTTTCTTTTCTATCTCATTTTCAATGTTCGAAATATATTCCCTCGAATCATTTATATCGTTTACACGTTTTGCTATAGTGTTTTCGGTTTGTTCGATATTCTTTTCAGCTTGTTCAATGTAATTAAGAAGATTTCGCTTATCACCCTGAATTCTTTCTAATTGAAGTTTTTGATTATTCTGTTGTTCTAACAAAGAATTAAAATTTGCTTCAAAATCATTAAAGCTATTTTCCAATTCTGTTAATTCAATTTCAGCATCGTGTTTTTCTTGTCGTAGTTTTCCCTGTTTTTCCAATATAGACTGTTTTTTGTTAACTAATTCATCTACTGCTAAAGTAAGATTTTTAATTTCGTCCTTTGAAGTATCAATTTCATCATTACATTTATTCTGTTCAAACTCAAACTGAGCAATTTGTTTTTCAATATTTGCAAGATCGTTCACAAGCATCTTTCCCTGTGATGACAATTCTTTCAAATCAATTTCGTTTATCCTCAACTCAATCTCTTGAATACTTTGTTCTATTTGGTTGAGATTTATTTCCTTATCCGGTATGTCTTTGATCAATTCATCCAATAATTGTATTCTTCCAAAAATAGTATCATCAGCTTTTGGTACGGATCCGGCTTCTATAACACCAAAGATATTTATATAGTCACCATCTAAGGTGGAATATTGGAACTCAGAATATTTTTTTACCAGGGTCATTGCAGTTTCCAGGTTATCAACAACCACAACTCCTTCCAGCAAAATTTTGAAGTAATGATGCCATTTTATATCAGCTTCAACAAATTCAGAAGCAAAACCCAAAACTCCCTGCTCGTTGACTATATTATTCACCTGTTTTTTATAATTCCAATTCTGAAGTTTCTTTATAAATCCTTTTGATAACTCTGGCTTAACTCCGGGTAAATAAAATGAGGCTTTACCAATTTTATCTTTCTTTAGTAGTCTAATACCTCTCATTAAATCGTCAATAGATTCAAGAAGAATGTTATCTAAATTATTTTTTAATGCAGATTCAATTGCAATCCTAAATTTTGAAGTTGAATGGCCAACATGAGCTAATAACGCCATTCCCTGTTTTGACCATGTAGAATTTTCAACAAGTGTTTTAGTGCCTTTTGAAAACCCATCCAGGTTATCAACCAATTCTTGAAGAAATGTTATTTTATCATTCGCAGCTTTAATATTTCCCTCTTGCTCAAGTTTTTTTGCTTTCAGAATATCAAGCTTCTTTACTAGATTTTCTTTATCCTCCTGTTTTTGTGTATATGTCTCTTCTATCTCTTTCAACCGGGAAGATGCATTTTCTTTTTCAACATTTAATTCAGCGATATATTCAACAGTTTTGGAAACATTATTTGTTAAATCGAGAATTTTTTGGTTGAGTTTAGAAATCAAATTGTTTCGTTCTTCCAAAAAATTATCGGCATTACTCAATTCATTTTCAGTATTTGTTATCAGATTTATTCTGTCAATCATTTCATCAGATTTCGATTTTAGAACATTCCTTTTATCTTCAAGCTGAGATTTCTTCTCAGTTAAGTGTATGCTAAGTTCTTCGTTTTCTTGCCGAGTTTTTTCAATGTTCCCCTTAATTTTTAAATGTTCATCCTTACTTCTAAATAATGATTCTTGTGTCTTATTGAGCTGAACTTTTAAATCTTCCAATTCACTAGAATACTTTTCGATGTTATTTTTTATAGAGCTTTTTCTTTCCTCAGATACTGATAAAGAATTTTGTATGGTATGAATCTTTTCAGTTCTGGAAGAAATTTCCTGACGTTTTTCATTAAGAATTTTTTCTATATCAATAGAAGATTGTTTTAAAGCATTAAGCTGTGCTGATGAATTGCTTATTTCATTTTCAAGATTGTTTTTCTTTTCAACGTTTTCCGTGTTATTATTCTTTAATTCATATTCCTGTTGCTTGAACAATGCTAATTCTCGTTCTGCAAAATCAAGTTCAACTTCTTTTAATGTAGAAGATAAATTATTATACTTGTTTGCTTTACGTGCTTGTCTCTCCAACGAGTTTACTTTTTTTGTAACTTCTGAAACGATATCATTAACTCTTATTAAATCACTCTTTACTTCATCAAGTTTATTTATTGCAAGTCTTCTTCTGTGTTTATACTTCTTTACCCCCGCGGCTTCCTCAAACATTGCTCTTCGTTCCTCGGCTTTACTACTCAATATTGTTTCAACCATTTTCAATTCTATAACTGAATAAGCGTTAGCTCCAATACCAGTATCCATGAATAGGTTTGTAATATCTTTCAATCGGCATATGTTTTTATTAAGTAGATATTCACTTTCGCCTGATCTGAAAATGCGGCGTGTTATTGTAAGATCAGTAAATTCAGTAGGTAAAATACCTTTTGTGTTATGAATAGTCAGAGAAACCTCGGACATTCCCATTGGCTTTTTATAGGCAGTTCCATTAAAAATAACATTCTCCATTTTATCGCTTCTCAGCATTCCGCTTTTTTGTTCACCGAGACACCATCTTATAGCATCAACAATGTTTGTTTTACCACAACCATTAGGTCCTACAATTGCAGTAATTCCCTGGTTAAATTTGATATTCGTCTTTTGAGCAAAAGACTTAAAACCAAATATTTCAATTTCTGACAAATACAAATTTTACCTAACCAATTATTCCGTATTGTTTTAACGTAAATAAAATGTACTGAATAGCATAACTATTTATTTCAAAATATAGTAAAATGCCGCTGGCGATAAACAGCAGTAATAAGATACTGTAAAAATAAACTCCCCCGGAACCAGAGTCGTAAATAACGTAAATACCCTTAAGCAACCTGTAAAATATCCAACCGCCAAGCACAAATAACAATAAGTATACATAAACGTTAAGAATATCCGCAATTAATACTCTGTATAAAACTATTCCCAGTGGAATTAAAAAAACCATTGGCAGAAAAGCCCATACGATTGTAAAATAAATGCTTGATAAGTAAATCCGGGTTCTAATAAAAAGAGAACCCACCCTGATTAGCAGAGCTGTAATTAGTAAACCCAGTATACCAATGACTGATAACCATACAATCGCATTGAAAGGGTTCCAGCAAAGATAATTTACCATACTAAGGATTGCAGGTGAACCCAACGAAAGTAACAATTTTTCAAAAACTATATTCGTCTTAAAATAGAATAAAATATTGCTAATGATTAATGCCTGCACAATAATAATAATCAAAGCTAAAAACGTTGTATGATATGCAGACATAATTCTTTGATCTCTTACATCCGAATAGAAATTAAAGGGTCTCAAAAGTGCTCTCGATGCATCCTCTCTAAATTTTCTACCCGAATTAACCAGTACTCCCATCAATAGTGCAAGCCCTAAACCAAACAATATAAAAATCATAGGAGCATCATCTTTAACACTCCCAATCGGAATAGTTACTTTTTCTGTGTTATTAAGTTTAGAAGCAACGACTTTATAACCCAATCGATTCGTTGACCTCTTTTCATTAACGATCCCGATGTTATACAAATTTTCAGCACTATAACCGGAAAGCAGTGATGAGTAATCACCTCGAATATCCGTTATATTATTTATGAAATAACCGGAAATCGGATTGCTGCTAGCATAATCTATCAAATCAGAAAAATATTTTGCCTGTGCCTCATATGTAAATTTGTTTACATAGCCATCACTGTTGCCGCTGTTTACTGTGTATGTTGCTTCTGATATAAAAAGTCTGCCTTGACCAAGAAGGTTTTGTAATTCGATTATATCATCTTGTAACATCTCCGGTGAAGTATTGATGAGTTCTAACCCATAAAGATCAATATTTTCAAGTGCCTGAATATTTAAATCACCGAAGGATGCGTAACTTATCCAGTTAGTGTTATCCTTAATTAAACCTCCAAGATTAATTAGCAGCGACCTGTGTGAATCAATAGAAGTTAAATAGGAAGAACCCAAACCAATGCCTGCTACAGCTGAGTATTTCTTAAAAGAATTAAAATAACTTGTAAGAAAATTTCTACATCTTACTACAAAATTTTGATCTTGAGTTATCTTTTCAGGTATCATTCCAACTGGAAGTTCAATAAAAGCAAGAAGACCATACTTCTCGCAAAGGGATAAACAATATGGGTGGGGGACCTTTTTCGAAATTCGTACTGCATTAAACCCGGCATTCTTTATTAATTTTATATCATCTTCGAATTGTTTGTAATTCATTAACTCGCCAAACGATTCAAATTCAGGTGTATAAACAACTCCATTTAATTTGAAATTCTTCCCATTAAATGTCAGAGAATTATCAAGAACTTGAAAACTATATATTGCAATAGTTCTATTAATTACGTCAATTAGTTTATCATCGTTCCATAACTCTATTCTTACAAGATAGGACTTCGGGGAGGAGGATGACCAAAGAATGGGCCTTCTTATACTTTTAGATTGCTCTATAGCTAATTCATTGTTTCTATTTAATTTAAATGAGTAATCTCGTAATTCAAATGTTTCTGCACTGTCAGGTGAAGTAATTATTGTCTTTAAGATCAGATCCAGTGGTTCATCTGACGATTCACTACTATCTAATTGTTGTTGATTTACTACAATTGTTCGTAGATCTATAGTTGCGTTATTAGCATCCGCATCAAACTTATAATCTAGATTTGGTGAACTAATATTTACTGATGGTTTTTTATGTATATATACATCCCGTACAATTCCGCCGCGGTTATTTGCATAAAGAAATCTTTGCTTTAAAGGTATGGTATTTTGTGAATCCAATTCATAAAATAAGTGTACAGAGAGAACATTAGCTGATTCGCTAATAAGAATATCCTTTGAGAGTTCGATCTTAAATGGATATTCCCCACCGGTATGTCTGTAAATGATAATATCGTTAATAGAAATATCTGCCCTGTAGTTTAATCCAAAGAATACTAAATCAAATGAATTTTCTAATAAATCTCTTTTGCTTAATTGAAATTCTTTTTCAAAAATTAATTCGCTGTTCCCTTGAAACATTGAGGGGATATTTATATTAACCTTATTCTTATCAGTATCAGTTGCCGGAAATACTTTCCATGCTCCATTTAAAAGTATAATATCCCTTGTTTCTGTGATATCGAAAAAGAGGTGATCTGCTAAGTTGGGTTTGTATCCAGGAAGTTCTTTAAAAATTACCTGCCCAGAGACGACGACGTAAAATCCGGAAATTAAAAATATAAGAAGCAATAGGAAATTATGTCTGAAAAATCGCATCCGGGAAGTGAAACCTTAATATTATCTAAAAAACTTGTAAATATACTAACGAAATGAGGCCAAATCAACGTAAGCTGCACAATCCATAGCTACACTCAAAATATAGTTTCATTATTATTTATGATTAACAGTGATATTTATGCGGCAGCTATTATGCTTAAAAATGAATCAGCTTTCAGACATGCCCCACCAATCAACGCACCGTCAATATCCGGTTGAGACAAAAGTGCAGTTGAGTTATCAGGTTTTACACTCCCTCCATATTGAATTATTATCTCCTCGGCCGATTCTTCCCTATAATTTTCTTTGATAAGATTTCTGATAAATGAGTGTACCTCTTGTGCCTGTTCAGGAGTTGCGGTTTTCCCTGTCCCAATTGCCCAAATCGGTTCATAGGCTATTATTACATTTTTTAAGTTTTGCCTTGTAACATCTTGTAAACCTTTAATAATCTGATGACGAATAACTTCGTAAGTTGTGCCTTCTTCTCTTTGAGAAAGTGATTCACCAATACAGAATATTACATTCAACTTGCTCTTTATAGCTTTCTTTATTTTCTTGTTTATAATTTCATCCGTTTCACCAAAGATTGTTCTTCTTTCAGAGTGGCCTAAAATAACGAATTCACATCCCACAGCTTTTAACATACTTGCCGAGATTTCACCGGTGTATGCACCACTATCTTCATAAAACATATTTTGTGCACCGAGTTTTATATGAGTGTCTTTGATTAATGAATTAACATCATTCAACGACGTAAAAGGCGGACAAACAATTACATCACATTTATCATCATTTCCTAAACCATTGATTATTCCTGAAATCAGGCTTTGGGATTCGTTAATATCATTGTTCATTTTCCAATTCCCGGCAATTATTTTTTGGTTCGTAAATAAAATTATTTTCCAATTCATTTTTGAAAATCAGGCTTTATGAGTATTAAAAAAATTCCTCGCCAGGTTATTATTCTAGGATTAATCAGTTTATTTACAGACCTGGCGAGTGAGATGCTCTATCCAATCACTCCAATTTTTCTTACTGCTATACTTGGTTCGTCCATGGCTGTAGTCGGGATCATTGAAGGTATTGCTGAAGTTGTCGCTGGTTATTTAAAAGGATATGCTGGTAATATTTCAGACAAAATTGGTAGACGTTCAATTTTTATTAAGATAGGTTATGGAATATCAGCTATCGCAAAACCTCTGCCCGGTTTATTTCCGGTTATAACGTCTGTAGTAATATCCCGCACGGGTGATAGAGTTGGTAAAGGAATTAGAACCGCTCCACGCGATGCATTGTTGGGCAGCTACTCTGAAGGAAACAGCGGTGCAATATTTGGTTTTCACCGTGGAATGGATACACTCGGTGCAGTTTTGGGTCCGCTATCAGCAATACTTCTCCTTTATTTATTTCCTGATAAATTTCGGTTGATTTTTTTGGCTGCTTTTGTTCCTTCTGTCTTAGCAGTATGTTTTACATTTCTCATCAAAGACAAAAAGATTCCACCCACAAAAAGAATTAAGGGCAATTATTTAGAGTTTTGGCGTTCCTCACCAGAAAAGTATAAAAGATTAATAGTACTTATAACAATTTTTTCATTTGCCAATAGCAGTGATGTTTTTTTAATATTAAAATCAAACTTTGTTTCAGATTCATATATTCTAGCTATACTTGGCTATGTTTTCTATAATATAATATACGCTGTATTTTCGTATCCGCTAGGCAGACTTTCTGATAAGTTCGGGAAACATTTAATTTATGGTGGAGGATTATTTATTTTCTCACTAGTTTACTTTGGATTTGCTTTCATAACCCAATCCTTTTTTATCTGGATATTATTCGCATTATACGGAGTTTATTCTGCTTCAACCGAAGGTGTGTTAAAAGCATGGGTTTCAGATTTAGTTCCGAATGAAAATCGTGGTAGTGCAATTGGTTTATTAACGATGTTTTCTAGTTTCGCTATTATGTTAGGCTCTTTTGCAACCGGTTTATTGTGGGATGCGTTTGGTTCAACAGTCCCGTTTTTAACATCGGCTGTTGTAAGCCTTGCTATCGGGTCTATAATTTTAGTAGTCAGAAAATAAAGGCGTGCTTTAATGGAATTCGCTGAATAGCCCTTATAAAAATCGATTCCCACAGTAAAACACCAGCAATTTGACTGTGTTAACTCGGAAACTATTAACTTCTACTCCTCTATTTCACACAAAATAACTATTTTACATTTAATATTTTAATTTGATGAATAGGATGAAGCATACTGGAAAAAATATAGTCGTGGTTGCTATAAGCGGGGGTTTGGATAGCTGTGTAACTGCTGCAATTGCTATGGAAGAATATGAGGTTGCATTTGCTCATGTAAATTATGGACAACGAACTGAAAAACGAGAGCTAAAAGCCTTTAATGAAATTGCAGATTATTATAATTTGAAAGAAAGATTAATTATTGATCTCACACATCTGGCAAAAATTGGCGGATCATCATTAACAGATAAAAAAATTACTGTTTCAGTGGCTGATTTAAATAATAAAAACATACCAACATCATACATACCATTTCGTAATGCAAATATATTATCTGCCTGTGTAAGCTGGGCTGAGATGTTATGTGCAAATGCAATATTTGTTGGAGCTGTATTTGAAGATTCGTCCGGCTATCCTGATTGTCGTCCTTCTTTCTTTAAAGCATTTGAAGAAGCGATTAAGCATGGGACCAGACCGGAAACATCAATTAAAATTTTCACACCTGTTATTCAATTATCTAAAGCGGAGATAATTAATAAAGGTGTGAAGTTGCAGGCACCTCTTCACCTTACCTGGTCTTGTTATCAGAATGAAGATGAAGCCTGCGGTATTTGTGATAGTTGTGCATTAAGGTTACGCGGCTTCCAATTGGCAGGGATTGAAGATCCGATAAATTACAAGGTAAAACCAGATTATCTAATTGAGAAATAACTTCATAATTTTTTGATTACGATTTATTTATAAAAGAAATTATTTATTAAATGTTGAAGAAAAATCTAATATAATATTTCAACGTCTTCTGGATTAAAATTTAGAAAGATTATTATAAAAATTGAAAATAAAAGAGGTAATTATGGAAGAAAAAATGAAAATATTGGAAGTGTTTGATAATCAATACCCGGAAAGAGATTACAACGTCGTTCACACTGCTCCAGAGTTTACATCTCTCTGTCCAAAAACCGGACAGCCTGATTTTGCAACAATTGTAATTGAATATATACCGGACAAGCTTTGTATTGAATTAAAGTCACTTAAGTTATATTTAAATTCATTCAGGAATGAGGGAATTTTTTTCGAAAGTGTTACAAACAAAATTCTTGATGATCTTGTTAAAGTTTGCAAACCTCGTTATATGCTGGTAACTGCAGAGTTTAATGTTCGCGGAGGAATTTCTTCATTAATTGAAGCAGAGTATGAAAGTGAGGATTCCTGGAATATGGAATCGTTAAACTGATTACCGGTTGCCTATCTAAATAAAATGTTAAAACCAGAAAAATCAATATCGGAGGATTTCCATCAAAGGAAAAATCAACTTTTTGAACAGCAGCTGAATCAAAGTGAATCATTTAACCTAAGTTTGGGTTACAGCCTGCTTGTGGAGGAATTCATTCGTAAAATTGCAGGATCAAAAAGTTATAAATTTGTACTTACATCATCTGGCAGCTTTAGCAGGAGAGAGTTGTCACCCTTCTCTGATATTGATCTAATATTCATCGCTGTCTCGGTTGAAGAAAATGAAAAAGATATTGCAAATCTCATCAAAACCTTTTGGGATAGTGGGATTGAGGTATCCCACACCATTCGCGATTTTTCAGATATCGAAAAATATTTACAAACCGATCTTCATACATTTACACAGTTTTTTGAAACTCGTTATTTACTCGGTTCAAATCAGATCTATAAAAAATGGAATACCCTATTACTTAATTCACTTACTGATGAAGTTAAAGTAAATCTCCTTAAGGCGCTATTCGAAGATTTTAATCTTCGATGTGATAAATACGGGGATTCGCCAAAGGTTTTAGAGCCAAATGTAAAACTCTCGGCTGGTGGTTTAAGAGATTTTCAAGCAGTTGAATGGATGTACATATTCAGAAAAAGTGAGTTTTTAAATAAGCAAAACGAAACAACTCAGGCAGAAGAATTTATTAATACAGTTTTAATTGATAAAATTACATCAAAAGAAGAATCCAAAAGGTTGCTCAATGCTTATAATCTCATCCTGACAATCAGAAATCTATTACATTTAATTTCCAATCATAAAACAGATTGGTTTGAATTTAAATCACAGATAAAGGTTGCTAAGCTATTTGGATATAACGAAGTTGATCTAACAAAGTTTATGCGCAGGTACTTTGAGGCATCGAATGCTCTGAATAGGTTTTCTAAATCGATGATAAAAAAATACAATGATGAAATGCTGAAACCCATTCCATCGTCATTGGCAATAATTTTAGATGATGACTTCAAATTAACCGGTAAAGTTATTTCTCATTACAGTAAAAATGATTTGTCATTTTCAGATATCCTGCGAGCTTTTTATTACCGTGGGCATCATTCTGCAAGATTCGATGAGAACTTAAGATTAAATATTATCGAAAAATTTGCGAATGTGGATCATTTGGATTTGGGTGAAATATCTATTGATATTGCCGGGCATGAAATTATTGGGGCGGAAATGGCTTCATCAATTATGCATAGAATGGGCTATAGCGAAGAAGAGATTGATACAGTCTCGTTCCTGGTAAGAAATCATCTTTTAATGGAGCAGATTGCTTTCAGAAGAAATCTAAACGATCCCGAAACTTTGAATAACTTCACATCAAAATTTAATAACATCGAGAGATTAAACCTTCTCTACCTGCTAACCTATGCTGATTTATCAGCAGTTAATCCAGCAATTTGGACTAACTGGAAAAATGATTTGCTTGAAGAACTTTATCAAAAATCTTATGCAATGCTAAAATCACAGATCACCGGTGAGGAACTTTTAATATCTAGCACTTCTGTGATTCCACAAGATATCTCACAGCATTCCAATTCTATTACTGATTCTCATGCTAGAGAGCACATTGAGTCAATTAACGATTTTGGTTATGTTAGTCAATTTTCTGTTGAAGAGATAGCATATCATATTGAAGAAATCAGAAAAGGTATAAATCTTTCGGTTATCTTCAAAAACCTAGAAGGCTTTACAAACATTACTATCATTACAAAAGATTTTCCTTCGCTACTTTCAAAAATCTGCGGAGTGCTTACAGTAAATGATGTTAACATACACGATGCAAAAATATTCACGCGTAAAGATGGTATTGTAATTGATACATTCAATGTAACCGAGTTCAACTCTCATCAAAAGATACCCGATAGCAAATATCAAAAAATTGAAACAGACTTAAAGAAAGTAGTTGTAGGTCTTCTGCAGTTAAATAAGGAACTTGCTTCAATGAAGTCTAAATGGTGGAGAATTGAGAATAAATTATTTAAACGCAGTGGAAATGTAAAAATCATTTTAGAAAAACACGAGAAGTACTCCATTATTGATGTGCATTCTCCAGACAGACTCGGATTTTTATTTCAGGTTACAAGTAAAATGAATGAACTTGGATTAAATATTTACTTCGCTAAAATTTCTACTAAGGGGGATGACATTGTAGATTCCTTCTACGTGCTGGATAGAAATAAAAAGAAGATCTCACCTAACGACCAGGAGTTTGTTATATCAGAATTAAAAGAAGCAATATCACAAATTTTATAGATAGTATAACTAATGAGTAACACAAAATCCATTGGAGTTTTTGATTCAGGAATTGGCGGTTTAACCGTTGTTAAACGGTTAATTCAATCTTTACCTAATGAGAATATTATTTATTTCGGCGACACGGCTAGGGTACCATACGGTTCAAAATCAAATTCAACCGTTATAGAGTATTCAATACAAGATACGAACTTCTTAATTAGCAAAGATGTTAAAGCAATAGTTGTTGCTTGTAACACTGCTTCATCGGTGGCAATATCAGAGTTAAAAAAGCAGTTTGATATTCCAATCATCGGAATGATTAAACCCGGAACAGCGATGGCAATTAATAATTCAATTAATAAACGAATTGGCATTATCGGCACAAGATCTACAATCAGCAATAAAGCCTACTCGCAGGAAATAAGTGCAATTGATCCATCGGTTGATGTTTACGAAAAAGCATGTCCACTTTTTGTTCCTCTGGCTGAAGAAGGATGGATTAGGCATAAAGCAACCATTAAAATTGCTGAGGAATATTTACAAGAACTAAAACATTTAGATATCGATACACTTATATTGGGCTGTACACATTATCCAATTTTGTATGAAGTTATTCATGAAGTTATGGGTGACAATGTAAAGCTTATTGATTCTGGAGTTGCAGCTGCAATGGCTGTAAAAGATGAAATTAAAAAAAGAGGTTTGGAGAATAATTCAGGAGAAAAGACGGTGGGCGAGTTTTATGTGAGCGATATTCCAACCACATTTAAAGAGATTGCTGAACTTTTTCTAGGGGAACCTATCCTTGATGTTAAAAAGGTAAATTTAGAAACTCTTACTGTTTAATTTTCACCGCATGGGTATTCGAATAATTTTCGCAATTCATCAATGTTGTTTGTTTTACCAAGTGCAAGCATCAGCTTAATTCTTGCTTTTTGTCCATTTAAAAAATCTGTGAAAAACACACCTAATTTATGGAGATGAATTCCGGCACCGGGGTAGCTATAAATATAATCCGTTTCCCCCGCAGGACACCTTGTTACCAGAACAATTGGAATATTCATTTCAGAAGCATATTTTATTCCTTCAAATGCTGCAGGTGGTACATTGCCAACACCAAGGGCTTCAACTACTATTCCTTCAACTTTACTGTCTGCTGAGAATTTAAAAAATTTATCATTCATACCTGCGTAGACGGTAATCAAATCCACATTTGTGTTTATTTGTTTTGTGTCAAGTATCTCAAGACATCTTGGTAATCTGTTATAAATTACCCTCTCACCCTGTATAAATCCTAACGCACCAAAATCCAAACTCTGAAAGGTATCAAGTCCGTCTGAAAATATTTTTGTTACTTCGCTTGCAGCATTTATCTCCCCGTTCAAACAAACGAGTACGCCTAAATTTTTTGAATTGTTATTTAAACATACATGAATAGAGTCTAGAATATTTTTTGATCCATCCCAATCAGGCTCTGAACTATTTTTCATTGAGCCGGTAACTACAATTGGGATTGAGGATTTGATCGTCAGATCGAGTAAATATGCTGTCTCTTCTAATGTATCCGTCCCATGTGTAATTATCACACCATCATAGTGAGCACCTTCAATCTTTTGTTTAATGGTTTGTGATAGTTCGAACATTAATTCTGGAGTCATATGCGGACCGGGATATTTACCAAAATCATATGTGGAAATATTTGCAAGTAAAAATGCTTTCGGAATTTTCATAAGTAATTCATCACCAGAATACCTTGGAATGGCTCCACCGGTTTCTGGATCAATCATCATTGAAAAAGTACCGCCCGTGAATATGATTAAGATATTTTTCATATGTTTATAATTTCTAGTTTTGGTCTCATAAAACTCGCACAATTATCATTTTGTTTTTGATGTTTTTCCACATATAATAATGTTTTTATTCAAAATATAATCAATTGCACATCAATTTAGATGGAATTATATGGCTTGAAGTTATGGCAATCTTAAGCTATTTTTGTTTAAGATTAACGAATCTTATTAGAGGTACAAATGTTAATGGTTGAAGATGTGGATTTAACACCAAATCCACAAGCACTTAAGTTCATTCTAAATCAAAGGTTGTTGAAAGCAGAAACAAGACAATTTCCCGATAAAAAATCGGTTATAGGTGATCCATTTGCTGAAGGCATTTTTGAGATTGAAGGTGTAGCTTCCGTTTTTTATATGGATAGATTTGTAACCATAGAAAAACAAAAAGAAGCTAACTGGGGTCAAATCCAAAGACCATTCATAGATTTCTTAAAATCATTTGATCCGAACATGATTCCAAAGGAAAAAGAGAGAGAAACTTCCGATGAAACACAGAATGAATTACTTAAACAGATAAATGAATTACTTGATCATAAAGTACGTCCTGCACTAGCAGGTGATGGCGGAGGTTTGGAAGTGTTAGATCTTGAAGGATATAAAGTTAAGATCCGCTATCAAGGAGCATGCGGTACTTGTCCAACTTCTATTAATGGTACCTTAATGGCTATAGAAGGTTTACTTCGCAGAGATATCAACCAGGCGATTGAAGTAATTTCAGCGTAATATAAATTATCCATTTCTTTTGGGAAGAATTATCTACCGTTTCTTCCCTTTTTTTAAAAATTTTAGATGCCAGGAAACCGAATAATTTATCACTCCTCGTTTGATATTAATGGAATTCATTTTACAGTTGTTAGTTCACTTAGCGGAATTCGGAAGATAAATTTAAAACTTAAGGGTAATGATAATCTTTTGGAAATTCATAGTGTAAAACCGGTAGATTCGCGACTACATGGTGTTTACTTCCAAATGAAAGATTATTTTAATAGAAAAAGAAGAGCGTTTGATCTTCCACTTGAAATTGATGGAACGGATTTCCAAAAAAGAGTTTGGAAAGAATTGCTGAAAATTCCTTACGGAGAAACCATCAGTTACAAAGAATTGGCAATTCGACTAGGTGACGAAAAAGTAATCAGGGCTGCAGCGAGCACAATTGGAGCTAATCCAATTCCTATTGTTATTCCCTGCCACAGAGTAATAGGAGCAGATGGGTCTATGGTTGGTTACGGTGGAGGCATTGAACTGAAAAAGAAATTGTTGAGACTGGAAGGAAGTAGGAATATGGAACTTTTTAGTACAGAATAATCATAACACAGTGAAAAATAAAAAATGCTTCGATACTAGTTATCAAATCATATGATGGTAATAATTTAATTTTTAGTAATCAGCATCGAATCCATATTTTCAATCATTGTAGAGTCCTGGCTGCATGGAAAATAATCCACCCGCAATTTTCTTTTATCTTTTACTACAGCACATCCGGATCGAAAAAGTTACTTCAATTCTGTAACTTTACTGATATCCGTTAACCGCACAAATTTTTCATTAAATTTATACGTTCCTTTCTCAGATTTAACAGATTTAACCAATTTAACGGTTATATGATCAGCCTTTTTCTTAGCTTTAGATTTATCAGCAAATGATTGTGACTTTGCCATATTTTTAACTCCTTAATTTTAGTGTGGAAATATATTGAATGTGCTAAATAAAACAAAAAAACATTATATCTCTGCTTATTGATGCCTAAGCGCAAACTAGGAAAAGTAATTCTCTGTTAATTTTTAAGTTAATCAGTGACACATAATTATATAGTGACACTTAATTAAAATCAAAAAAAGAATGACTAATTAATTAAAATATTACTGCCTTTCATTCCCCAAAAATTTATCCAATCAAAAATTGTCTAGAAGAATTATCTGTCGTTTTTACGTCAATTATCGTATAAAATCAATTGTAATTATTACTTTTTCACCATTTTAGCATCTAACTAATGGCATTACACTTGTAGCTAATTGCGCCCAAGGAATAGAACAAATTCCTTGTTAATTATTATTTATTCATAACATATGGGTTTCTCATGAAATCTTTAAACAAACTATCCTTGTTGATAATAATTCTCCTCACTTCTTCTCTTTATTCACAGGGTATTATTATACAAAAAGGGCAGAATGCGTTTTCCATTGGGGCTGGTTATAATTCTAATGAAAATACATCTGCCTACGGAGGAAACTTTGCTTATACATATGACGGTATTCTGACATTTTCACTTAATGTTTCGAATGAATCGTTTGATGCGACAGATTTATCAGCACTTACTTTTGGTCCTCAGGTAACATATTGGGCTCTAAAGTATAATTCTCGCATGCCGGTTTCACTTGGTTTAGGTGCTGGATATCAGTTCGACTCTTATAGCAGCGAGGCTTTAAATCTTGCTAATATTAGTATGAGTGGATATTCAATACCATTATTCGCAACTGTTGGTGGCCACTTCCAGTTATCAGAATCTGCTCAAATGGTACCAGGTGCTAATTTTGAGTATAAAATAAGGTCACTGTCTATTGAAGATGCAACAGGTAACACCGCAAGCTCTAACGAAAACTATGGTGATATAGGTCTTTTTGTAGATTTCGCATTTGATGTTTCGCCTAACATGAGTGTAAGTCTCTCACCTAATGTTGCTTTTGGTATTATTGGTGATGGAAATGACGCTACAACATTTTCTCTTGGCGCTGCTCTAAACATTAAGTAATATACTGCCCCATATTGAGCTGTCTTTTTTTAGAGACAGCTCCATTAATTTAATCTTACCATTTATTCCCATTAAATTCTTAGTCATAGTTTTAAATACACATTAGTTTTTAAAAAAAGATATTTAGACTTATATTTCCCTAAGTTTTACCATTGAATGAAATCTTATATACTAATTTGATCCTCATCTTTCACCTGCCCTATCATTACACTATACAACTATATTTCTGAAATCTAGATGTGGCTTTTTTCTAATAAAGAACTATACACTTAAAATTCTTTGTTGTCTGATCAACCATTTTTAATTTAATTAGTAGATTTTTTCTAAATTACAATCTATCTCAACTAAATTAAGAATCTAAATTGGCAACAGTGAATTCAACTGCATCCTATGCAAACAGACATCCTGCTTTGAAATTTAAAAAATTGGGAAAAACAGATTTTTCAATAAGTATATGTGGATTTGGCTGCTATCGTGTGGATGATGCTATCAATGAACATCACAAGGCACTTGAATACGCGTTGGAAAAGGGAATTAATTTAGTTGATACTTCTTCCAACTATGCAAACGGCGGAAGTGAAAAATTGGTTGGTAATGTCATTAGAAAGATCACATCACGAAACAGGAATAAATTAGATGAAATAATAGTTGTAACAAAAGGTGGATATCTTCAAGCAAATAATTTGCAATATGCAATTGAAAGAGAAAATGCAGGTGATCCTATTCCGGAGGTTGTGAAATGCAGTCCTGATCTATGGCATTGTATACATCCCGAATTTCTAAAAGAACAGATCGATAATTCGCTTAAACGTCTTCAGCTAAAAAAGATAGATATTTACTTGCTTCACAATCCCGAATACTTCTTAACATATTCCAATCTTACCACGTTTAAAGAAAAACAGGATGAGTATTACCGAAGAATTAAAGAGGCATTTATATTTCTTGAAACAGAAGTGGAGAACGGAAGAATTTTGTATTACGGAATATCTTCAAATACTTTTGTTGAGACAGAAGATAAGAACAATTTTACTTCACTTGAAAGAGTTTACGATATTGCAATTGAAATATCAGAGGATAATCATTTCGCAGTAATACAATTTCCCCTTAATTTAATCGAAAGGGGTGCCGTATTGAATTATAACCAACAGCAAGGAGGAAAAACGTTACTGGAATTTGCGGGTGAAAAAAACCTTGGTGTAATTGTTAATCGTCCATTAAATGCTATCTCCAATAATAAAATAATCAGGCTTTCTGAATTTAAAATAATTGAAGAACGAAGCCGAGATGAAATACAGGATTTAATATCATCTTTAATCGAAATTGAAAAAGGGCTTGTTGAAGATTTTGTAGAGAAAATTGACATTGAAAAAGTTGATAAAAATAATTTGTTGGAATGTCTTTCTATTGGAAGGCTTTTGGAAAACAACTATGATAAATTTGAAAGTCCTAACCAGTTTAAGGATATGAAAGGAATGTACCTGATACCAAGGGCAAATTTCGCAATTGGTGAAGTCGGTAAATATTTCGGTAGGGGTAAGCATATTGTAAGAAGGCTCAATCACTACGCATTAACAGTCAATATAGCATTAGATTCAGTGGAAAGTGATTTGGCACGACATTGGAATGAAATGAATAAGCAGTTACATAATGAGTTGAATAAACATTTAGATAACCGGGAACGTAAATTAAATCTATCACAGAAAGCTATCTTATTTATTAATTCGCTTAAGGAGATTTCATCAACCCTGTTGGTATGAGAAAAATAATGTATGTTAAGGATGTTATTGCTTATATGAAAATACAGTCGGATACGAATTTACGAGAATACTGGAATGAAAAGTTAGAATTATAAACTTGTGGTCTTTTGAATCCCAGGTTATATTCGACCTCAAACATATATAAATAAACATTTAATCGTCATTATAGGATAGGGATTTACGTTGTTTGTAATCAATTTAATAGTTAAATTTTGCTACAAATTATTTTTGAAAATATGTTTTTATTAGCAATAATTGTAATATTATCCTACTTAGTAGGATCTATCCCAACAAGCATTATAGTAACCAAAGCTGCTCGCGGTATTGATATACGCCAACATGGCAGCGGCAATGCCGGAGGTACTAATGTTATGCGGGTACTCGGCTGGTCGCATGGATTACTTGTTATATTATTTGATGTATTAAAGGGCGCTTTTACAGTAGTAGTTATAGCCAGGTTGTATTATGGTCCTCTTCCTTTTGAAAACGTTTCACCATTTGATGACTTTACCCTTTTACAAATAATTGCAGGATTGTCAGCAGTGATAGGTCATATATGGACAATCTTTGCAAAATTTAAAGGTGGTAAAGGTATTGCAACCGCTCTTGGTATGCTTCTAATATTAGTTACAATTGATATGTTGATTGGAATTGGTGTCTTTGTACTAGTAGTTACAATTTCAAGATACGTTTCACTTGGATCATTAATTGGTGCAATATCTATTCCCATTTCTCTTGTATTAAGAGAGAACGTATTTCATGTACATATAAATGGATATGCAACACTACTACCGTTTATTATTTTCATAACTCTGCTGGTTATTTACACACATCGTAAAAATGTTATTCGCCTTTTAAATGGTACTGAAAATAAATTAAGTTTTAAGAAAAAATCTCAATTCTGAATCTGTAAATGAAAATCTCCGTACTCGGTGCCGGAGGATGGGGAACTACCCTTGCCATTTTACTTCACTATAATGGGCATGACGTTACTCTCTGGGAATTTTATAAAAGTTATGCTAAGGAATTATTAAAAAAGAGAGTAAACTCAAGATACTTACCAAAAGTTTCCATACCAGATGAAATAAAGATTTCTAACAATTTACAAGAATCTGTTGATAACAAAAACCTGATTGTACTCGCAGTACCTTCTCAATTTTTAAGAGATGTTGTTAAGAAGTTTGATTTCTCGGATATCAGAAACTCAATACTGGTGAGTGTTTCAAAAGGAATTGAAAAAGGCACTCTTATGACAATGAATCAAATGTTAGTAGACGTACATCCATCACTTGACAAAGAACAGTTTGGTACATTATCAGGACCATCTCACGCAGAGGAAGTTAGCAGAAGAATTCCAACAGCAGTTACCGCAGCTTCAGAAAATAGTGCTACTTCAAAATCAATTCAAACGGCTTTCATGACTTCTTACTTTCGGGTGTACTCTTCCAGTGATACACTTGGTGTTGAACTTGGTGGTGCCTTCAAAAATGTTATTGCAATTGGTGCTGGAATTATAGATGGTGCAGGATTTGGTGATAACACAAAGGCTGCAATCATGACACGTGGTGTTGCTGAAATATCTCGACTTGGATTAGCAATGGGAGCAAAACCGGAAACATTTGCAGGTCTTTCAGGTATGGGCGATTTAATAGTTACTTGTATGAGCCGCCATAGCCGAAACAGATTTGTGGGAGAACAAATTGGCAAAGGGAAAAAATTAAAGCAAGTATTAAAATCAATGGACATGGTTGCTGAAGGAATTGAAACCAGTAGGTCTGCATCACAGCTAGCAGCAAAATTTGAAGTGGATACTCCGATTACAAACGAAGTTTATAATATCTTATTTGAGGATAAAGATCCTATTAAAGCAACCACAGATCTGATGACGCGAGACATGAAGATGGAATGATTAACTAATCTGTAACTCTTCCTCCCGGTAAAGAAATTCCCTTTATATTTCTAAAGAGTGAAACTGCAAAAGAATCAGTCATACCAGAGATAAAATCAAGGATTCGTAGTAGGCGGTTGTATATATTATCATCCTTTTCAGAAGTAATTCTTTTAGGCAGCAAGTTTATTATGGCAAGATTTCTCTTAGAAAAATTATTATCAAGATCTTCATTGTAAGCCTGGATAAATGTATCTAACAGTCCACCTATTACTTCATAACCTGCAACTTCTCTCTCCACAACAATTCTTGAACGGTATATTTTATCAATAGAAATATTCTTTATTATATCTAGCGGTTTTGATTTTGGAATTATGGATAGCAGATCATCTTGCAATTTACCGGAAAGGATATTGCTTTCTTCATCTAAAAAAGTTATTGCTAATTCATTTACAAGATCACTTATTGCTTTAGCACGGAGATAACCAATCTTTTCCTTTTCATCCCTTCGTTCATATCCCTCTAAATTGTTACTATTAATCAAAGGAATAATAAGTTCTTCTGTTTCGGCAAATGGAACCAATCCCAACCTAAAACCATCTTCCAGATCCATAACTCTGTAACAAATATCATCCGCTGCTTCCACGAGAAAAGATAGCGGATGTCTGAACCACCAAAAACTATCTGGATTATCGATATGTTCTAAGCCGACTGCTTCAGCAACCTCTTTAAATATCAACTTTTCTGACTGAAAAAATCCATACTTGCTATAAACATTCTTTCGAGTATGCTTCATTAAATTTTTCGGCGTAAAAGATTGTTTTGGATATTTTGAGAACGATGCTATTGTAGAATAAGTCAGTTGCAACCCGCCTCTAACATCAGGGTTTTGTAAGCCAGTAATTATTCTGAACC
>JARRKK010000052.1:21733-28720 GCA_037388105.1 Ignavibacteriaceae bacterium
TCATCTATAATTTTATCTTTAAATGATTTGCCCCCTCCATTTATAAAATATTCAGATATTGCATCTTCACCCGAATGTCCAAAAGGAGGGTTACCAATATCATGTGCCAGACATGCAGCTGCGATTATCTCACCAAAATGAAACTTGTTAACATGTTTCGCAAGTTCAGGATGTCTATCAATAATTTTTTCACCAACGAGATTGCCAAGTGATCTTCCTACAACAGCTACTTCCAGACTGTGCGTTAAGCGCGTATGTACAAAGTCACTTTCGGGTAAAGGAAAAACTTGTGTTTTATCCTGCAATCTTCTGAATGCAGATGAAAATACAACCCTGTCAAAATCTTTTTGGAATTCACTCCTGCCATCAATAGAATCTTTTGCAGATGTTTGTTCAATACCAAGTCTGTTATCATTTAAAAGAAGCTGCCAATCCAATAAAAAATCTCCTAAATAATTAATTTGAAAAGATTAAGAAAGCAAACAACTGAATATATGTTATGTATGGTTTAAGGTTTGTAATAATTATCAAAGTAAAATGCGCAAATTTATACTTTAAAACCGATTGATTATTAAATAAAAATTAGTGTGATAAATATCATTATGAAGTTAGCCTTTTTTAACTTTAAAAATGTCCACGTTTACAAATTATTGAGATTACTGCTTGCTTGTTTTATTTTAATTTAATGAATTCGCAAAAAGAAAAAATAATTGAGCAATCTGTTCAATACGTTAAATCAGTAGGTCCAAAACGAGCTGAATCGTTTAATAAAATCGGAATATATACAATCAGGGATCTGCTATTCTACTTTCCTTCACGCCATCTCGATAGAACAACTGTGCTAACAGCTGCCAAGGCATATGGATATGTTATGAACGGTTACGATGGTGAGATAACAATCATTGCTAAAGTAATTGATAAAGAAAAAAGAAGGTTTGGGAAAAAAGAGTTACTCAAAGTTCAGTTTCAGGACTCAACAGGTTATTTTGCGTGTGTTTGGTTCCAAAGTATTAAATATTTTTATTCTGCTTTTAATGAAAATGATATTATAGCTATATCATCAAAGCCGGAAATTGACAAGTACGGACATCTTCAATTTATCCATCCCGATTATGATAGAATCACTGAAGAAGAATCCGATAATTTTTTACATACCGGAAAGATTATTCCTTTCTACAAAATTCCAAAAGAATTACGCAAGGGAGCTATTGGGGATTTAAGTTTACGCAGAATAATTAATCACGCTGTTGATAAATACATAGATTGTTTAAGTGAAACACTTCCTGAAGATTTAATAAAACAGAATAATTTGATTTCATTAAATAGTGCAGTTAAAAATTTCCATTTTCCAGAAAACAAAGAAATGTTTGAAGCAGCAAAACATAGATTTAAATTCGAAGAGCTGTTTTATTTAGAAATCCTTGTTGCACTTAGAAAATATAATTATCAAACAAGATTGCCCGGTAATAAGATGATAATTAAAACGAATCTTGTTTCCGATTTTCTTAAAGTACTTCCATTCAAATTGACAAAATCACAATTACATGTGCTTACCGAAATTAAAAACGATATGCTTTCCGAAAAACCGATGAATAGATTATTACAGGGAGATGTTGGATGCGGGAAAACAATCGTTTCCCTTATTGCTGCTCTTATAGCTGTGGATAATGGTTTTCAGGCTGTATTAATGGTACCGACAGAATTGCTTGCGGATCAACATGCTAAAACCGTTTCATCATTAATGAAAAAACTTAGCGCTAATAATAATAAATATCAATTAAAGGTTAGTTTGTTAATTGGTGGTCTAAAAAAATCAGCAAGAGATAAGGAGCTAGCTGATATTGAATCAAATGGAGCTGATATAATAATAGGTACACACGCTTTGTTCGAAGAGAAAGTTAAATTTAATAATCTGGGACTTGTTATTATAGATGAGCAGCATCGTTTCGGTGTAAGACAGAGAGGATTGATTCAAAGTAAAGGAATTACACCTGATGTACTTCTAATGAGTGCTACACCGATTCCAAGAACTTTATCGATGACAGTATATGGTGATCTTGATATTTCCGTAATTGAAACATTGCCGAAAAACCGCTTGCCGGTTAAAACAGTTTTACGGGGTGAAAGAAATTTACCCGACATTTATCAATTCATTATTGATAAACATAAACAGGGATATCAATCCTTTATTGTTTATCCCCTGGTTGAAGAATCTGAAAAACTTGAGTTAAAGGCAGCCACAGAATATTTCAATCAGTTGATAAATAGCTACTTAAAGAAACTTCGAGTTGGATTAATTCACGGCAGAATGAAGTGGCAGGAAAAAGAAGAAGTAATGCTCTTATTTTTAAAAAAACGATTTGATGTGCTGATTTCAACAACGGTAATAGAAGTTGGAATAGATATACCAGACGCTAATATAATATTAATTAATGATGCTCACCGTTTCGGTTTATCACAACTTCATCAACTAAGAGGAAGAGTAGGAAGAAGTGATAAACAGGCTTACTGCATTTTAGTTACAACAGACGGACTTGCTGCGAAACAGAACACTGGAGAGTTAGAATTAAATTATTTATCAAAATTACAACTTGAAAAGTATAAGGCAGTTATAAGATTACAAACAATGACCAATTACACGGATGGGTTTAAAATTGCAGAAGTTGATATGAAGTTAAGAGGTCCGGGCGATATATTCGGAACAAAGCAAAGTGGTTTCCCTGAGTTAAAGTTCGTTGACTTAATTGAAGATCAGGAATTAATTCTTAAAACAAAAAATATTTCTTTCGAATTAGTTAATACTGATCCTATGTTAAAATTGCCGGAAAATAAAATTGTAAAAAATAATTTGTTATCTCACTATTCTGATAATATAAAGTTTGCAGAGATAGCATAGCACTCACAAAAATCTCTGTAGCGTTCATGTTACTATAAACTATAGCTGCTACCAAAATATCCACAACGCTTATAATTAATTTATTTAAATAATCTTAACAGAGTTATAAATAAATTCTTATTTCTTCCTCTCTCTCGAAAAATATTTATTAATAATTCTACTAAAAATTAATTCAGAACTGATTATAAAACTGTTGACTTAAAATTATTAATAGTTATATTTGAATAAAAAATTTTGAAAGAAAAAATATTTTATCTAATAGTTTTAAACATCGCTTAAATGTTGTAATAACATACAACGTAAAACCAGAAAGTGAACCTTTCACCCAGGAAATACCATCTCATAAAAATTTTAATGATACAGAAACTATCCTTGCAATGGATACTTATGCAGAGTGGGATACCTGGGAAACAATTAATGCATTAAAAGAATCTCTGGAAGTTTATCATAATATAACGCTTATCGATGCGGATGAAAACGTATTTGAAAAATTAAAAGAAACAAAGCCGGATATAGTTTTTAATATTGCAGAAGGAATACATGGTCAAAGCAGAGAATCTCAAATACCTGCTATGCTGGATATGTTACAAATTCCTTATACGGGGTCAGATGCACTAACTCTCGGCATTTGTCTTAATAAAGCAAGAACAAAAGAAATTCTTTCATATTACAAAATTCCAACGCCAGATTTTAAAGTAATAAAAACCTATTCTCCAATTTCTAATCATTCATTTAAATTTCCTTTAATCGTTAAACCAGTCTCTGAAGGATCCAGTAAAGGAATTTATAGTTCGTCTCTTGTAAAAAATTACGAAGAACTTAATAGAGAAATAAAACGTGTTGTAAATGAATACGACCAGTCGGCATTAATTGAAGAATATTTACCAGGCCGAGAGTTTACGGTTGCTATTATTGGTAATGACGAAGAAACAACGGTTCTTCCGATAGTCGAAATTAAATATGATAAATTTCCCGAAGAAGTTGAACATCTTTATTCATATGAGGCTAAATGGATACTGGATACTAAAGAAAGTAACTTCGATGTGTTTGAATGTCCTGCAACTCTTGATAGTGATCTGGAAAAGCGAATTATTGATACTGCACTAGAAACATACAGAGTATTAGACTGCAAAGACTGGGGCCGGATCGATATAAGAATGGATGAAAATGAAATACCAAATGTTATTGAAATAAACCCTCTGCCCGGTATTATGCCAGATCCGAATGAAAACTCAAGTTTACCAAAAGCAGCACGTGCAGCAGGTATTGATTATAAAAATCTTATTCAAGGTGTTCTATATGCATCGTGTAAAAGGAATAACCTTCTATGAAGATCAATGCTAAAGTATTAATCTGTTATAATTCACCTGTTAGTATTTTTTCGGTTTATAATGGGAAGCCGGTAAAAAATATTAATCAAGGTAATGATCTTTCAGAAAAAAGTTTTTTAAAAGAATTAAATATCATCAAACGATTATTAAGCAAAAACTATACAGAGGTTGAATCGTTAGCAATAAATAGAGACATTCAAAAAACAATTAATGGAATTAATTCTTTTAAACCTGATATCATATATAATTTTGTTGAATCAGTTGAAGGTATTGCATCGTATGAATATTGTATGGCAGGACTATTTGAATTGCTTGGTATTGAATATACCGGGTGCAAAGCTACTTCATTAGGTAACTGCTTAGATAAATCCAGAACAAAAGATATATTGAACTCATTTGGAATTAAAACTCCCAACTATATAACATTTAAACCAAATGCCAGATTTACTAAGAAGGATATTAATTTAAATTACCCTATAATTCTTAAATTATTAAAAGAAGATGCTAGTATTGGTATGTCCGAATACTCTGTGGTTAAGAATTATACCGAGTTGAGAAAACAGTTTAGTTTTTTATCAGATATATATAAGCAGACAATAATTCTTGAAGAATATATAGAAGGAAAAGAAATAAATGTCGCAATTCTGGGCCATCATGTTCTTCCGGTTTCTGAAATAGATTTTCATGGATTGCCTGCAAAGCTTCCAAAGATTGTTACATACGATGGAAAGTGGATGGAAAATAGTGTTTACTATAAATTCACAGTGCCAGTATGCCCGGCAAATATTAAGGATAGAACACTTAAAAGAATTAAAAAGGTAGCATTATCTGCTTTTGAAGTTTTGAATTGCCGCGATTACGCAAGGATAGATATTCGACTTGGCAAAAACGAAACCCCATATGTAATTGAGGTAAATCCAAATCCAGATATTTCAACTGATTCCGGTTTTACAAGAGCTGCACTAGCAGATGGCATAAATCATGAGGAATTACTCGTTACAATATCGAATTTTGCGTTAGAAAGAAAAGAAAAAAATGATTCGCAAATTAAAGCCGGATGACGCTCCTGTAATTGAAACTATTCTCAAAAAGGTGGGTAGTTTTAGTGAGGAAGAAATAAAAGTGGCGATGGAATTAGTAAATGTAGCTGTATCAAATCCAGAGCAAACAGATTATAATGTTTTTGTTTATACACAGGACGATAATGTGCTTGGATACCATTGTACAGGTAAACGACCATTAACCGATGCAGTTTATGATCTTTACTGGATTGTAACGGATCCGGATTACAACAATAAAGGAATTGGTAAACTTTTAATTGAACATGCAGAAAAATTTGTCTTGCAGAATAATGGTAGATGGCTCTTGATTGAAACATCTTCAAAGGTTGATTATGAATCTGCAAGAAATTTCTATTTAAGAAACAGATACAGTATCGTTTCAGAAATAAAAGATTTTTATGCACCTGGGGATAAGCTAATAATTTTTGGAAAATACTTTAACAATCAGCAAAACTAAGGAGCCGCTATGGAATTGTGGCAAAAATTACTAAGAGAAAGTGTTCACACAGTTGATGAGCTGGTGGAAAAGTTTAACATTGACAGGAAAGATGCAGAAGATCTCGATGAATTTTTCCAGGCACGTATTAATCCTTATTATTTAAATTTAATCCGTTATCCCGGCGACCCTATTTGGCTGCAAGTTGTTCCCGATAAAGTTGAACTTGATGACTTTGATGCTTTGGACGATCCTTTAATGGAAGAAGCAATGAGTCCTGTTCCGAATATAACACATAGGTATCCCGACCGTGCGCTGTTTCTCGTTACAAGCCAGTGCGGAATTTACTGCAGGTTTTGCACAAGAAAAAGAAAGGTTGGCGATTATGAAAAGATATCGATGAAAGGATTAGAATCAGCATTTAATTATCTTGAAGAACATACTGAGATAAGAGATATTATACTTTCAGGTGGTGATCCGCTTATGTTAACTGATACTATGCTTGAAAAAATATTGGATCGACTCAGGAGTATAAAGCACATCGAAATTATAAGACTCGGAACAAGAATGCCGGTTGTACTTCCGCAAAGAATAACACCAAAGCTTTGTGAAATGATAAAAAAATATCATCCGATTTATGTTAATACCCACTTTAACCATCCCTGGGAAGTAACACCTGAAAGTTCGGCAGCTTGCGAGATGTTAAGTAACGCTGGTGTACCCGTAGGTAATCAAATGGTTATTATGAAAGGTGTAAATGAAGATCCAGCTGTAGTAAAAGAATTAATGCAAATGCTTTTGAAGATACGTGTTCGCCCGTATTATATGTATATGGCAGATGAAACAAAAGGTGCTAATCATTTCCGTACATCTATTGAAACAGGATTAAAAATTGCTGAAGCTTTAAGAGGACATACAAGCGGTTTGGCTGTTCCTCATTTTGTAATAGATGCTCCTGGCGGCGGTGGTAAAATTCCTTTACTTCCTAATTATGTACTGCATATGGATGAAGACAAAATCATTCTGCGCAACTATAAAAACGAAGTATATTCTTACCAAAACTATGCCGATAAAAACAATCCTGAAGGTTATAAAATTAAAAAGATAGAAAAACCAAAAAAGAAAAAGAAAACCTCGCCAAAGAAAAAACAGGAAGTACTGGTATTTGAAGAAGTATAACTGTTTTTTCTTTGGCGATGTTTTCTTTTTCTTTTTTGGTTTTTCTATCTTTTTAATTTTATAACCTTCAGGATTGTTTTTATC
>JARRKK010000053.1:0-14626 GCA_037388105.1 Ignavibacteriaceae bacterium
GATGCGCCAGCTGGCACTCCTATTAATATTGGTGTTGCCGGACCTAATAGTACCTCTGCTGCTGATACACTAAAAAACTTTACAGTAACTCTTACAGAGAATGAAACTTACGTTGCAATTGCAAATGGCGTTTTAGATCCAAATTCTTTTGCAGCAAATCCTGATGGAAGAAGCACTGCATTTACATTATTTGTAAAAGCAATGGCAAGAGAAACAGGAACCAGTTCGGATGTAGATTTCTTTGTTTTACATGGTTCAACTGATGCCCCGACAGTAGATGTTCTGGTAAGAAATGTTACGCCACTAGTACTAGTAGATAATGCTGCTTATGGTGATATTACTGATTATATTACTGTTCCTGCGTACTCATCATATATTTTAGATGTTACTCCTGGTGATGATAACTCAACTATAGTTGCTTCTTTCGAAGCTGACTTAGGTGGATTAGGCGGGGGCGCTGCAGTAGTATTTGCATCTGGATTTTTAGATCCTTCTGCAAATCAGAATGGTGAAGCTTTTGGAATTTTTGCAGCATTACCAAATGGAACTGTAGTTGAATTTCCTTCAGTACAATGGGCCAAATTACAGGTTATTCATAACGCAGCAGATATATTGGCAGATCCTGTAGATATTTATTTAAATGGAAGTATGTTTTTAGACGATTTCGCATTTAGAGCTGCAACTCAATTTAATTATGCTCCTGCCGGTGTGGAATTAAATATTGGTGTTGCACCGGGGAACAGCGGCTCTGCTAACGATACCCTTAAAAATTTTCAAGTAACATTAGAGAATGGCAATACCTATGTAGCAATTGCAAATGGTGTTTTAGATCCTAATTCCTACGCTGCAAATCCAGATGGAAGAAGCACTGCTATTACATTGTTTGTAAAAGAAATGGCTCGTGAAACGGGAACTGGTAGTGATGTTGACTTCTTTGTATTACACGGCGCAACTGATGCTCCAACAGTTGATGTGATTGCCAGAGGAGTTGCAACATTAGTTGATGATGCAGCTTATGGTGATATTACTGGCTATATAAGTGTTCCCCCAGCAGCATACACACTGGATTTAACCTTGGCTGATGGTACAACTTTGGTTCAATCTTATGTTGCTGATCTATCAAGCCTTGGTGGTGGTAGTGCAGTTGTGTTTGCATCGGGCTTTTTAACACCTGGCAACAACCAAAATGGTGAGGCATTTGGTTTATTCTTTGCACTTGCAGATGGAACAGTTGGAGAATTCCCGGCTGGTGTAACCAGTGTTGAAGAAATTTCTTCAATTACGCCAAATGATTATATACTAACTCAGAATTACCCGAATCCATTTAACCCAAATACAACTATCAATTTTACACTTCCAAATAATGAATTTGTAACATTGAAGGTTTATAATGTTTTGGGTAGTGAAGTGGCGACACTAGTGAATCGGGAGCTAACAGCAGGTTCATATAAATTTGATTTTAATGCTTCTAATCTTGCCAGTGGAATATATTTATATGAGTTAAAAGCTGGCAATTTTAGCCAAATTAAAAAGATGAACCTACTTAAGTAATTACTTGAATTTGGAAACCGTTTTTAAGTTTTGCGTGGTAAATAATTTTAGTTATATTCAGATGTTTAATGATAGTCACAGCCGACTTTAATCCAATTGTAGAACTTAGACGGTTTCTTTTTTTACTGGAAATATTTAACATATTAATAACATAAATTCAGATGATATCATAGTAACTTTTTTAATTATTACTTATTAAGAATTGAAAAAAATAATAATAATTGGTTCTGGTCTAGGCGGTTTATCTACCGCTCTTCGTCTATCTAATAAGGGTTATGACATAACCATACTTGAGAAACACTCCACTCCGGGTGGAAGATTAAATATAGTTGAACAGGATGGTTTTCGCTTTGATATGGGTCCGTCTTTTATGAGTATGACTTATGAATTCGATGCCTTATTTAAGAGTGCCGGTATAGAAAATCCACTATTAATGAAAGAGCTTGACCCAATATATCAGGTGTACTTTGAAGATAGAGAAAAACCATTCAGAATCTTTAAAGACCTAAAAAAGTTAGAAAAAGAATTTGAAGGAATTGAAGATAATCTGGCAAATAAACTTGAAAAGTATTTAAGAAAGGGTGGAGAGTTTTTTCACGATACTGAAGAGATGGTCGTAAAATCAAATTATAAAAACAAACTTGATTATTTATTGAAACTTGCCAGGGTACCAAAAAAACATCTTCCCTATTTATATAGAACAATGTGGAAGCAACTTGAGTCCTCCTTTGACTCGGGTGAAGTAAGAGTAATATTTTCCCTTGTAGCATTCTTCCTTGGCTCTACACCTTTTCAAACTCCATCGATTTATTCTTTACTCAACTATACCGAGCTAAGACACAATGGTTACTGGAGTGTAAATAATGGGATGTATAGTATTGTTAAAGAAATTGTAAAAATCTTAAAAGCAAGAAATGTGAAGATTGTCTATAACACCGAAATTGTTGGTGTTGGAAATAATAACGGTACAGTTGCACAAATGATAGATCAAAATGGAAAAGTTTGGGAAGCTGATATTTATGTTTCAAATTCTGATGCCGCTGCTTTTAGGGGTAAAGTACTTAAAAGGAAAAGTTATTCAGAAGAAAAAATCGATGCGATGCACTGGACGTTAGCACCTTTTACTATTTATCTGGGAGTTAAAGGAAAGATTAATAATCTGCTTCATCATAACTATTTTCTCGGCAGTAACTTTAAAAACTACACAAATAAGATTTTCACATCTTCAATCAGTCCTCAAAAACCTTACTATTATGTAAACGCCTCTTCAAAATCAGATGAAAGTTGTGCACCAGAAGGATGCGAAAATTTATTTATTCTTTGCCCTGTTCCGGATTTAAGATTTAAAAAATCGTGGGATGATAAAGAAGATCTGGCAAATAATATTATTGAGGATTTATCCAAAAGAGTTGGTCAAAAAAATATTAGCACCAGATGATTGGGAAAAAATGTTCAATCTATACAGGGGTTCGGGTTTGGGCCTTGCGCACGATCTAAATCAGGTTGGTGCATTCAGACCAAAAAATAAAGACGAAAAGTTTTCAAATCTATACTACGTTGGTGCATCTACAACACCGGGGACAGGATTACCCATGGTTGTTATCAGTTCCAAATTAGTAACAGAAAGGATTACAAATGAATTTGCAACAGTATAAAAATACGAGCTATAAGATTACCAGGCGGATAACAGTATCTTACAGCACATCATTTAGTTGGGGCATAAAAGCATTCGCATCAGAATACCGTGACCCAATTTTTGCTATTTACAGCTACGTAAGAATTGCAGATGAAATCGTCGATACATTTCATGATTTTAATAAAGCGGAGTTGCTTAAAAAATTTGAAGATGATACGTGGGATGCAATAGAAAAGGGCATTTCTACAAATCCTGTATTACAGGCATTTCAGGAAACAGTTAGAAAATACAACATAGATCATTCATTGATAAAGGCATTTTTAAAGAGTATGGAAATGGATTTATCAAATTCCTCTTACAATAGAAATAATTATGATGATTACATTTACGGTTCTGCCGAGGTGGTAGGATTAATGTGCCTTAAGGTTTTTGTAGATGGTAAAGAAGATAAATATAATGAGCTTGAATACTCTGCCCGAATGTTAGGTGCGGCATTTCAAAAAGTTAATTTCCTTCGCGATATTCAAAGTGACATTAACGAAAGGGGTAGGATATATTTGCCGGGTGTCCATCATTATGATTTTATCGATAATTCAAACAAATCAGCACTTGAAAGAGAGGTTGAAAATGAGTTTCGAGAAGCTTTCAAAGGGATTTTGAGATTGCCTATCAAGGTAAAGCTTGGAGTATATTCTGCATATCTTTACTATTTGATGCTCTTCAGGAAGATAAAAAAGATGGATGTTGAGCAACTCAGAAGCAATAGAGTAAGAATATCGAATTGGTACAAGTTTTATCTGCTGTTAAAATCATACTGGGAAGTTAAGCTTTTGCGGACAACTTAATTGAAATTCGAATATTTGATATTTAATGGTGTTGTTGTCAGCGGTCCTGCACTTTTTGGTTCTCTAAATTGCTGCTATATCTGGAATCACTGGAAACAACTTGTAGTTGCAATAGTGATCCCGGCGATTCCGTTTTTGCTATGGGATGTGATAGTAACAGGTGCTCATTGGAATTTTAATCCCAAATACGTTTCGGGAATCAAAATTATAAATCTTCCTATCGAAGAGATACTTTTCTTTATTACAGTTCCTTTTGCCTGTTTGTTTACGTGGGAAATGATAATAAGAAGAGCAAAAGAAAAAACTATTAAATTGAAATGGCTGCGAATATTTTACCTTTTACTTATAGTTGTTTTTACTCTGATATTTAATGGGTTTTTAACCTGGTTACCGGTGGTTACTTACGGTGTTGAGTATCAACTCGATTTCAGAATAATAACTATACCGGTAGAAGATTTTTTCTACGGGATATCTCTTCTTTTTATGAACACAAGTGTATATTCATATTTGGTAAGAAAAAACGGTGCTATAAATGTTAACCAATAAATGGTATCTCATTTGTCCATCAGATGAATTAAGAAATGAAATAATAAAGTATAAAATTCTTGACGAAGAACTAATTCTTTTCCGCAATCCTGATAATTCAATCGCAGCTTTAGAAGACAGATGTTGCCACAGAAATGTAAATTTATCGCTTGGCTATTTAAGAAAGAAAAGAATAGTCTGTGGTTACCACGGATGGGAATATGATAAAACCGGCACCTGTGTTAAAATCCCTTCACAACTTCCGGGAGATAAAATCCCACCTACCGCCAAAATAAAATCTTATCCTGTACAGGATTTTAATAAATGGGTGTGGGTTTTTATTGGTGAACGGGAAAAAGCAAATGAAGTTACACCAACCAACATTCCAGAAATGAATGAGTGGCCTTTCACATACAAAGTATACACGTTTAAAGCTAATCTTGAATCAACTGCGGAAAGCTTGATTGATCCATATCATATTGGCTTTGTTCATCGTAATTCTATCAAGTCGTTTATGGGGCAAATTCAGGAACATCCTGCTGATTTTAATCTTAAAATACTTGATGATGGTATCGAGGGATATTATAAGCGTGCTAATGTTGGATCGAAGGCTGAAAAAGTTTACTTCGGCGATGATGAAAACATTGGAACTCGAATTCGTTTTTATTATCCAAACATTTCAAGGCTTGAGATTAGATTCAAAAAAAGAATTCTTCTAATCCTTGAGCATGTAATGCAGGTTGATAATGAACACGTTGAAATGAAACAAATTACTTTGTGGAAAAATATCTTCTCAAAATTTCCCGCATTTGCAAAATATTTTATGGCAAAAAAATCTGCAAAGATTGTAGAGGAAGACATTGATTTTCTCTCTTCAAATCTCAAAATATTAGATAGAACAAAAAATCATTATCACGAAGTTAGCGTGAAGGGTGATGAAGTTTCGCTTGCATTTCGGAAATTCTGGAGAAAAAAATTACAGGAGACAGAATAAAGTTGGGAATCTCAAACACAACTACGCAAACATTATTCGATAACAAATCAGATGTCCCATTTGAATTTAACCGCGTTGCAAACAAATATGACCTGGCAACATTTTTAAGTCAGGGTTATCAGGATGATTTACAGCGCAGTGTTAATAGGTTAGAATTGAATGGAGACGAGTTTGTTCTCGATCTATGCTGTGGTACAGGTAAATCAACCCTTTGTTGTTTAAATAAATTGCCGGATGGTAAAGTTATAGGAGTTGATAATTCGGAAATGATGTTAAGAGTTGCCACCGATAAATACTTTAAACTGTTTAATAGAAATAAACTCGAGTTTGTGCTTAAAGATGTTATGACACTGGATTATAAAGATAATAGCATAGATGCAATCTTTATGGCATATGGCATCCGTAACATGCCTGACTATAAAAAGGCACTATTAAATTTTTTTAGAGTTCTTAAACCGGGTGGCAAAATTGCTTTTCACGAATACTCATTAAGTGAGAATTTCGTTTCACATTTTTACTGGAAAGCTTTGGGTTATGGTGTAATCATTCCGGTTTCAACAATGGTTACAGGGTCCTCAAGAATCTTTAAATACCTTGTTAAAAGTGTAGATAATTTTCTATCCCCAAAAGATTTTCATTCCCTTCTTGCAGAAACTGGTTTTATAAATGTTCAAAAACATAATATGCCAAGCTGGAGAAAACCAATTCTGCACACGTTCTTTGCACAAAAACCAGAATAGATATTCCCGATAATGAGCTCATCGTTTATAGCAAGGTTTGTTGAAAAGAGATTGGGTAATTATAAACAGCAAATTAACACAGTTGATCCCTCTTCGCCACTGCTTCTTACTTCAACAAAAAAAGTTGCAATAATAGGGGGTGGTCTTGCGGGAGTATCTGCATCAGTTTATTTGGCCGAAAGAAATTTTGATATTACGATCTTTGAAAGGGATCCATTTCTCGGTGGTAAAATTGGTTCCTGGTCTGTAAGGCTTGATGATGGTTTTTCAACTAATATTGAACATGGTTTTCATGCTTTCTTCAGGCAGTATTACAATCTTCGTAACCTCTTAAATAAAATTGATGTTCATAAATACCTTATTCCTATTGATGATTACCTGATAATGGCAAAAGATTTGGGGAACTACAGTTTTAAAAAAATTAAATGCACCCCGATTGAAAATATTCTGTCGATGAGAAAATCCGGTATTTATTCACTCGGAGATTTGATTGCGAACCCAAAATTTAACCGTCTTACTTCGCTGCTTTCTTACAATAGAGAAAAAACATTTGAAAGCTTTGATAAAAAATCATTTAAAGATTTTGCCGATGAGGCTAATCTTCCACCTAAAATGAGGTTAATGTTTACAACATTCTCAAGAGCATTCTTCTCAGAACCAAAATACATATCATTGGCAGAATTAATAAAGAGTTTTCACTTCTATTTTCTAAGCAATGACCTCGGATTAATTTATGATGTACTGAATGATGACTTTGAAAAAACCTTGTGGGCACCGGCAGAAAAATTTCTAGACAAATACAAATCAAGAATAAAGCTTAGCGCTCCTGTTAATTTGATTAATAAAGATGAGAGCAAATTCTTCATTAATGGTGAAGAGTTTGATTATTTAATTATTGCATCAGATATCAAAGGAACAAAAGAAATTATTAGTAATTCTGATTATATAAAATCAGAATACCCTGATTTTTATTCTAAGATAATTCAACAAAAACAATCGCAGCGATACGCAGTACTGAGGATTTGGACGGATAAAGATGTTAAAGAAGATGTGCCATTTTTTATTTTTACAGATGCTATTAAGATACTTGATTCCGTTACTATTTATCATAGAATGGAAAAATCAAGTGAGGAGTGGGTAAGAAAAAATGGTGGTGGTATTTATGAGCTGCATTCTTATGCGCTTCCAGATGATTTTCCTGAGAAGGAAGTTAGAGAACAATTGCTAAAGGAGTTTGAAGAATATTTCCCGGAAGTAACTGGCCATAAAATCATCTACAAATACTTGCAGGTGAAAGATGATTTTACAGCATTTCATACAAATTTGTTTAAGGATCGTCCTACAGTAAAAACAGAGATTGAAAAAATGTATCTTGCAGGTGATTGGGTAAAACTTGATTGCCCGGCGATGCTAATGGAGGCAGCCACTACATCTGCACTTTATTCAGTTAATGAAATTTTGAAGAACGAAGGATTACAAGAACTACCAATATATTCTGTACCACTAAAAGGAATCTTTGCCTGATATTTCTCTCAATAAAAATTTTTAGCATTAGTAACGGTTTAATGATGGTTATAGCTATTGTCTTATTGGTTATGCTTTCACCTGATAATTTTTCAAGGGATAGTACATCAATTGAGTTTGGAAGTTTAACCGTAAAAGTAACTGGTTTTGCTAGCGATAGTGGCAACTGCCGGTTTGCTTTAAATAATTCTGAAGAGATTTACGAAAGAGAGGATTCCGTTTTTATTGGGAAAATATTACCAATTAAAAATAGAGAGGTGACTATAACGATTGACTCCTTAATTTATGGCACATATGCTGTTAAAGTATTTCACGATGAAAACAGCAATGGCAAATTGGATTCGGATATGCTGGGAATTCCATCTGAAAAGTATGGGTTTTCTAATAATGCAAGTGGATGGTTCGGGCCTCCAAGTTGGGAGAAATCAAGATTCATGTTTAATGAAAAAGAAATGACAATTGAAATAACAGTTGATTAATAATTGTCGTTGATAAAACATAAACACTACTCCTTTTATACCCTCTGAATACTAATTTATTAGATAATTAAGACGTGCTTTTCTCCTCAAATAATAATTAAATAATTATCTTCTCATACCTATTTAAATTAAATCGATATTTGAATGAAGCTTAACAGAATAATTTTATTTTTTATTTCAACCTTAATCTCAGGCAATGGTTTTGGCCAGTCTGTTGAGGTAGTACCATACTTTGGTTATTTGTTTTCGAGTAATCTTAATACTCTTGATGGCGAAATAAAAATTGATAATGGTGTAAACTACGGGATTATTTTTGATGTAAGATATGAAAAGGATGTAATAATAGAGATAATGTATAACAGACTTGATACTGAAGTGACGATAATAGAGGAACTATTTGATACAGTTAAAAGCGCATTCAATGTTAGCATTCAGTATTTTCAGGGAGGGGCTCAATTCGAAATGGAGAAGGGAAAGTTCCGGCCGTTTGCAGCTTTTACATTGGGGGTAACATTATTTAATCCGACAATTAATGGTATTAATAGTGACTGGAGATTTTCATTTACAGCTGGTGGGGGTATAAAATATTATTTTTTAAATGACATTGGGATAAGGTTACAATGGAGGTTTCTAATTCCGGTTTATTTTAGTAGTGGTGCGTTATTTTGCGGTAATGAAGGATGCGGTGCTGTAATAAGTGGCAGTGCATTACTTTTGCAATATGATCTGACTGCTGGGTTGGTGGTAGTTTTATAAATTCCTTTGCAAATACAATTCCTTTTGATATTTTAGTTTTTCATTATTCTAATAGCTATGCTGATAAATATAATATTTTACTCTGAAAATACTCGAAACCAATTAAATTAAAGGAAATTATTATGAAAAGATTAACTGTTGTTTTAGCGTTATTTTTTTGCGGTATTGTTTTTTCACAAGCTGAGCATTTTGACACTGGCTATATTGATCTTTTAAAGAAAGATATTCAGGCTGAAGCAAAAAAGCTCGTTGATGAAAATATGGAATTAACCGAAGATCAGGCAAAAGTATTTTGGCCAATTTATGATAGTTATGATGCTGCATTACTTGAATTATCAAACGAGAGATTGAATGTTATTGCTGATTATATGCTGGATTACTATGATCTATCGGATGAAAAAGCAGAATCGCTTGTTAACAGAGTATTCGAAATTGATCAGAAAAAACTTGATATACAACAAGAATATTTTGATAAGTTCAATGCTGTTTTACCAGCTACTTTAGTAGGTAAGTTTTTTCAGATTGATAATTATATAGATTTATTAATATCACTACAGCGATCTGAAACAATACCTTTGATTCAGACCGGATCTGACGAATAAAGTTAACATAAAAATTAATAATTGCTCCGTAAAGGAATTAGAAGTGAGCAAATAGCGAATTTTAGCATTCGTTGGCTGTATCAATGTATATTTTCTTTTAATTTTTCCTTAAATACTTTCTCAAACTTTTCCACTTTAGGTGCAATAACAAAACTGCAGTATCCCTGGTTCGGATTATTCTCATAATAGTTTTGATGGTAATCTTCAGCTTCATAAAAAACAGATAGCGGAACTATTTCGGTTACTATAGGATCTTCCCAGGCACCCGAAGCATTTAATTCCTCTTTATATTTTTCAGCCAGTTGTTTTTGTTCATCATCGTGATAAAATATCACGGACCGGTATTGAGTTCCAACGTCATTTCCCTGTCTGTTTAATGTTGTTGGGTCGTGTGTTCTCCAAAATATTTGTAATAATTCGTCATAACTTATTACTTCCGGATCGTAAGTAATTTGTGTCACTTCTGCATGCCCGGTTGTTCCCGTACAGACTTGCTCATAAGTGGGATTTTCAACTGTTCCACCGGCATATCCCGACACAACCGAATGAACACCTTTAACCCGTTCAAAAACAGCTTCGGTGCACCAAAAACAACCTGAACCAAATGTTGCCTTTTTTAAACTGTCATTATCAACCATGTAATTTTCTCCTGAAAATTTTTCATTTCCATATCCCGGAAATGATATTAAGTATAATAAAATAAGATAAATTAATTTTCTATTCATGATTTGTATCACTAATTGAAGATATTATTTTACATTCAGAATCGTTTATATCTTTCTTAAATTACGAATAACAATGTCGTCAAACAGATAATAAAATAGTGTGATTTTTAATTATATTTTAGCAAATATTTAGTAACGAATTTTCTGAAAATTAAATAATCATAATTAATAATAAATGGGCTTAATAAAAAGATATTTCGACTGGCTGCAGAAGGACACGCCTACCGGAGAAGTGGAGCGCTATCCTGAAATTGATGAGAGGGGCGAAACATCTGTAAAAGGTATATACATTATTGGTGATTTAACCGGGATTCCCCTCCTAAGACTCGCAGCAGAAAGCGGAAAAGATATCATATCTCGTTTTACTGAAGATGATGAATATAAAAAACAGATTGCAAATAATAATGATACTTCAGTTTTCGATCTGATAATTGTTGGGGCAGGTCCTGCAGGAATGGCTGCTGGTCTGGAAGCAACTAAGCAAAAATGGAATTTTAAAATTATTGAATCGGCACAAAAATTTAACACGATAATCAACTTTCCCAAAGCAAAACCAATCTTTGCTGAACCATTAGATTTTCAGCAACAATCCGGCCTAAAGATAAATGATGGCACAAAAGAATCATTAATTGAAGATCTTGAATCACAGACGAAAGATGCTTCGCTGCCTCTTGTCAGTGGTGTTATGATAGAGAAGATTGTTAAGAATAAAAATCATTTTGAATTAGTTACAAAAACAAACTCATTTAAAGCCCTGAGAGTGATACTTGCAATCGGTAAATCCGGTAACTCAAGAATGCTTCACGTACCGGGTGAAAACCTTCCAAAGGTTTATAATCGTCTTTTTGACCCTGCAGATGCAACTGGACATGATGTGCTGGTAGTTGGTGGTGGTGATTCTGCGCTGGAAACCGCTATAGCAACTGCAGGTTATGCTAATTCCGTAACAATATCTTATAGAAAACCCTCATTTGCAAGACCTAAAGAAGGCAATGTAGAAAAAATTAATATGCTTGCTGATAGTAATAAAGTTAATTTGTTGATGAACAGCAGTGTAAAGGAAATTACAGATGAAACAGTTGTACTGAAAGATAGTGCGGGTAAAGAATCAGCGATAAAAAATTCAATGGTATTTACAATGATTGGAAAAGAACTGCCGGTACAGTTCTTTAAGCGAAGCGGAATAAAAATGGAAGGAGAGTTATCATTAACTGCAAAACTGCAGTTTCTGCTTTTAGTTTTGGTTGCTGGAATTATTTATTTCGGTAAAAGTAGTGCTGATTTTTACAAAGATCTCTTTGGCAAAGTCGATTCGTTTACAGAAATATTTAGCTATCTTTTCACAATAGAATTCTGGGGAAAGTTCTTAACTCTACCTGCAAAATTGTTTTCAGCTTTATTTTCTGATCAGGTAAGGATATGGAGTGTTACAAAATATGTTAACGCTACTGTGGGTTATTTTTGTTTTGTTGCAGGGGTTTTGTTGGGTGTTTTTCTACTGATTAAATTTATTAGAGAGAATCACTCTACCTTTGCATTCAATTGGAAGACATTCAAATATACTTACTTTATCGCAGTTGCTATCTTTTTTGCCGTTGTATTTTTTGGCAGTCGATATTTTGGAATAGAGTTTCTTAACAAGTCCCAATCATTCTGGTATACAGGATTTTACTCTTTAACAATTTTGATATTCGGCTTGCGAAGAATAAAGACAAAGCCGACAAAATATATAAAACTCCAAACCTGGTCTTTGATTTTAATTCAGGCACTACCACTGTTTATACTACCTGAATTTATTTTCCCTGGATTGGGGAAGGCCGGCTTGCTTGGTTCTAGCGATCAATTTATTATGTCCCAGATTTTCCCTAATGAGAGTTACTGGAGATCATACGGATTTATATTTGCCTGGCCACTTAGCCTTAGTAATCTATATAGTTCCAACATAACCACATTCTGGTTGGTATTTAGTCTCTTCCAAACATTTGTAGTTATACCATTTATAGTTTACAAGTGGGGCAAAGGTGCATATTGTGGTTGGATATGTTCATGTGGAGCGATGGCAGAAACATTAGGGGACGAATATCGGACACTCGCACTGCATGGTCCGAAGGCAAAGAAGTGGGAGAACTTCGGACAGTGGGCATTACTGGTTGCATTCATAATTACGGCAGTGAAACTGATCAGCATTCTTTACAATATTGAAATTCCAATCATCAACCAAAATATTAGTTATGCTGCAGATTTTGTTCAGAAGTTTTACTACATGGGTATAGATGTTATTTTTGCAGGTGTACTTGGTGTTGGGGTGTATTTTTTCTTAAGTGGAAGAGTGTGGTGCAGGTTTGGCTGCCCGCTTGCTGCATTGATGCACATTTACACCAGGTTCTCACCATACAGAATTTTTTCCGAAAAGAAGAAATGCATCTCGTGCAACATTTGTACTAAGGTCTGCCATATGGGAATTGATGTTATGAATTATGCAAATAAGGGTATTCCGATGAATGACGCTGAATGTGTAAGATGCTCTGCCTGTGTGGTTAATTGTCCAACACAGGTATTGTCTTTTGGGTCATTACCGAAGGGAGATGTGAATAATCAATCATACAAAAATTTAAATATTGATCTATCAAATAAATCTGCAAACTGGGGAAGTGGGTTGTAAGATATAGAGATTAAGACTATCACTTCCGAAAATAATAAGCAATTCACAAAATATTTTAATTACTAAAGGTTTTTATGATGAAAGTTTTTATCAAAGATAATTCTTTAAATAAAAAAATAACTAATACACTCTCAGAATTAGCAAAAGAGAGAATCATAGAAAGGATCTGGGAAAAAGATTACACAATATGGGGTAATAAACCGGATGAAATTTCAAACAGGCTTGGTTGGCTCGATAGTGCTGAAGCAACTTCAAAGGCAATAAGTGAAACAGAGGAGTTTGTTAACTCTCTAAAAAGCGAAGGTTTTACAAATACATTGTTAATGGGAATGGGGGGATCTAGTCTTGCACCTGAAGTTTTCAGATTGACTTTTGGTGTAAAGAAAGGATATTTAGACCTGTCAGTATTAGATAGTACTCACCCGGATGCAGTAAAAGAATTCAGCGATAAATTAGAAATCAAAAACACACTATTTATAGTCTCCACAAAATCAGGCGGAACAATTGAAACAATTTCCTTTATGAAATATTTCTATACAAAAGCCGTTAAAGAGATGGGGGGGAAAAAAGCAGGCAACAACTTTATTGCAATAACTGACCCGGGAAGTGGGTTGGAACGTATGGCAAGAGAGTTAAACTTCAGAAAAATTTTTATTAATGATCCGAATATAGGTGGAAGATTTTCAGCCCTATCATTGTTTGGAATTGTGCCAGCAGCGTTAGGAGGAGTTAAAATAAATGAGATTATTGAGAGAACAAATACCATGGTGATTGAGTGTAGAAATGTTGAGAACAATCCTGCTTCAAATCTTGGAGTAATATTGGGTGTGCTGGCAAAGGAAGGAATAGACAAACTTACTTTTATTTCATCTCCGCGAATTAAATTTCTTGGTGCCTGGATTGAACAATTAATTGCAGAGAGCACTGGCAAAAACGGCAAGGGAATTTTACCTGTTGATCTTGAAGAATTACTTTCTCCAAAATACTATTCAAAAGATAGATTGTTTGTTCACCTAAAGATACATGATGATTCGACTTATGAAAAAGAAGTCAAAGAATTAATTGCTTCTGGCTTTCCGGTTATAGAAATTAAACTTGAAGATAACTATGATCTTGGAAAAGAATTTTTTAGATGGGAATTTGCAACAGCCATAGCCGGATGGGTTCTTAATATACAACCTTTCGATCAGCCGGATGTTGAAAGTGCAAAGGTACAGGCAAAGAAAATGATGACCGAATATACTGATACAGGAAAGCTGCCTGAACTTGACCACATATTTACTGCAGAGGGTATTTCGGTATCAGGAGACATAAAAGCAAATAGCCTAAATGATGCACTAAATAAGTTTTTAAGAAAAATACAAGAGGGCAAATCTTATGTTGCAATGCAGGCATATCTAAAACCCGATGATACAACTACAACACTACTGCAACAATTAAGAACCGCCATACAAACAAAATACAAAGTTTCAACTTCTTTGGGTTATGGTCCTCGCTTTCTGCATTCAACCGGACAGCTGCATAAAGGAGATAGTGGCAATGGTTTATTTATTCAACTCACTGGAGAACCAAACAATGATCTTCCCA
>JARRKK010000054.1:0-34739 GCA_037388105.1 Ignavibacteriaceae bacterium
ATTAAACTATTACAAATCGATAACTGATAATCTTAACAACGCACTATTTACTCTTGATCGTAATGGGAAGATAATTTATTGGAATGAACAATCGCAAAAATTATTTGGTCTTTCTGGTAAAGATGTATTAGGTAAATTTTTTGGTAGTACGCTCGAGCTGTTTGATAAAAGATTTTTTGAGAATATCAAAAGAGATTTGGAGAAGGAAAAAATTTGGAAAGTAAATCTGAACATATTCGGTAAAGAAGACAAAAAAGATATCTTTGAAGCAAAATTTTCCTATCTGGATAAAAAGAAGCAATCAATTGTGGTTTTGTGCACGAACATTACCCGAAGAGTAAACGAGGAAGAAGAACTAAAGTTAAAGGGGAGAATGTATGAAAGCATGCTTTCGCATACTCAGGAATTGATTTGCAAGTTAGATAATAATGGAAAAATAGCATATGTAAATAATACTTTTTTGAAAGAGCTTGGGTATGAAGAAAAAGAAATACTAAATAAAAGTTTTAATCAGCTAATCCAACCCTCATATTTTGAAGATAATATTTTTGATCTGAATTCTATTGATAAAACGGAACCATCTGGAGGAATTAAACTTCCATTATTGAGAGGAGAAGGTCCACCGTTTTTATCAGTTGTAACTTTTATACCTCTCAGGGAAAAAGGCAGAAATTTAAACTATCTCTGTTATTTGAAAGAATTTGAGAATGAAGAGGAAAGGGAACAGATATTATACAAGGCGCTTTTTGATTCTTCCCTTGATGGTATTGCTGTTGAAAATGATGGTAGAATAGTTGTGGCAAATGATGCATTTGCAGAAATGTTTGGATATGAAAATGGTGAAAGTCTTACTAATCGAGACTTACTGGATCTGGTTTCGAATGATGACATCTTAAAAGTTGCAGAATATTTCAGATTAAAAGAGTATGGAAAAGCTGCACCTGACAGGTTTGAGTTCCTCGGGAAAAAACAAGACAATTCTTATTTCTTTACAGAATTATCAGTCTCTTCATTTGAATCAACCTCCAACAACTATGTTGTTATGGTTGCGAGAGATATCACCGAAAGGAAAAGGGCACAAAAGGCTATACGCGAATCGGAGGAAAAATATAGAAACATTACGGAGAATATCGATGACTTCCTTTACACTTTCGAAAAATCCGATAAATATATGAGACCTCTGTTTTACACTTCAGCGGTTAAACAAATAACCGGATACAGTCAGGCAGAATTTCTTGAAGACTCGAAGTTAATTCTAAAAATAATTCACCCGGATGATTTACCTGAAGTTAGAAAAAAACTTTCAGGTTTAATGAAGAGCAGTAATCAAAATTCGGGGGAAATGGAATTAAGAATAATTAATAAGCAGGGAAATGTTGTATGGGTTAGAAACAAAATAAATTTTGTTAAAAATAAACTTGGAGAAATACAAAAAGTTTATGGCCTGGTTAGTGATATAACATTCAAAAAACGGGTTGAAGGTGAACTAAAAAAATCAACCGATGATCTTGTAAAGCTGAATGAAACAAAAGACAGGTTTATTTCTATTATATCACACGATCTGAGAACGCCCTTCAGTTCTATTTTGGGTTTTACAGATTTACTAGCAAACGATGATGAATTAACAGATGAAGAGAGAAAACAATATGTTAGTTATATCCAGGAGTCATCCAAATCGATGCTTTCGCTGGTTAACTCTTTACTTGATTGGACAAGACTACAAACCGGAAGAATTAAGTTTGAACCTGAAAGAATAGATTCAAAGTCATTGGTTGATAAAATTGTTCACTCTTTATCCGGAGCAGCAATACAGAAAGGAGTTGAAATCTATTCAACGGTTGGTAACCACAAATTTATTTTCGGAGATAGTAATCTTATCATTCAGGTATTCAGCAACATATTATCTAATGCTATCAAATTCACTTCCAAAGGTGATAAAATTACAATTTCAGTAAAGCCGGCTAAGTCATTACGCTTTCTAGAATTTTCGATAAGTGATACCGGTGAAGGAATTAAAGAAGAAAATTTAGATAAACTTTTTATTGTTGATACGAAATATACCACCGAAGGAACTGCCGGAGAAAAAGGTAGCGGACTTGGTCTTTCGCTTGTAAAGGAAATTATTGAAAAACACGGAGGAAATATTTTTGCAGAGAGTGTTTATGGGAAGGGATCGAATTTTAAGTTTACACTACCGATTGCTTCTGTAAATATCCTTTTGGTTGATGATGATAAAACGGATAGACTTCTTTACACGAAGATTCTTAATAACATCACAGCAGACTATTCAGTTGACGTCGCATCTAATGGGATCGAGGCATTAGAAAAAATTAAATCTTTATCCCCGGCATTGGTTATCACCGATCATGCTATGCCTAAAATGGATGGCTACAAACTTGTTAAAGAGATGATACAACAAGAGTTTCTGAGGAAGACACCGGTTATAATTCTAAGTTCAACAATGAATAGAAGCATTATTCAGGATTATCATGATCTCGGTATTGAATTTGTATTTCAGAAGCCCGTAAACTTAAGAAGTTTTAAACAAGCTGTTGAAAAATCCTTAAGAAAATCTATCACTGGAAGTACAAAAATTACATCGCTCGATAAACAAACCATTTAGGTAATACTTCTTCAATATAAATAAACCTTTTCGGCGTAATGTCCGGTAAGGAAGACTTATTTAAAGAGTATATATACCCGATCTCAAATCTGTCAAGTCTGCCCACTAACATAAAAATACATTCCGGATATAAGTCATCATAAAATATTAATTCAACTCCACATTTATTCATAAATGATTCCAATCTCTTGGATTCATCACTTTCAAACTCATTAACTAATTCATAGAATGAATTTATATTTTTTGATAAATAAGATTTTAGTTCTTCATCTGAGCTGGTCATTAGCTTTATCATCGATTGCAGGTTTGAAACAGAATCAGACACATTTTCATTCTTAGCAATTGAATCAGCTACCTCATAAATAAACTTTGGAAGTTGAAATTTTCTAATAGCATCTATTTTCCAGTTACCAGACACTCTAAGCAAATAACAATAGAATGTGGAATTATGCTCATTAACTTTTACCATTACAGAATAAACTTCTGATTGGTTATTTGCTGCAATCTTTCGGAATAAAATCGAATCATTGCCATTAAGCTCTTCACCGATAGTTGGATAATTCCCATCCTGTAACATTTCACCTGAATAATAGTTTTCTTTTGCAGGAAACCGGGGCTGATTGAAAAACATATCCACTAGCCATTCCGATGAGTTTTGTGGATAATCACTTTGCTGAGCACAAATACGAATGGGATAAAAAATAAATAGAGTAAAGCAGAAAATGAAAAGCTTATTACACTTCATTTATTAATCAATTAACTCTTTTTAAAACCACTCCAGTTGATGTATCAAGAATAATTTTAGAGTTAACACTACCGAGACTTTCAATACCAGCACGTTCCCAATTCACAAGTATTTCCCATTCGCCATCAGGTAGATAAATTTCTTCACTTACATCCATATTTGCATTACATAATACAATAAAGGTATCATCATTGTATTCCAATAAATAACCAATAGAAAAAGGATTGTCTTTTATATCAAAGAATTTAACCTGTGAATATTCTGCTCTTCGAAACGCTTCAAAATGTTTCCTTAGTTGTATTAATCCTTTGTAGTATACAAGCAGATTTTCATTAATTTTTGCGTGATCGTAGTTGATGTAATTTGTTTCATTGTCTTTCTCGTAACTATTGTGATCTATCATTCCCCTATGAGGATCAAAAGTGTTAGAATTCATTGGAATTACTTTACTATGGGCAAATTCCTGACCCTGCGATATCATTACCAAGCCCCTTGAGGTAAGAAGGAAGAAGGCTGCAAGTTTATTAAGCTTTAATTGGGTTCCGGAAAGTCTTACGTGTTCATCTATATTTTCAATTACTTGATCTTTTTTAGTATCTCCTAACCCCAAACGAATAAAATCACCAAGTGTATATCCATCATGTGATTCCAAATAATTTACTGAGTGTTCTGGTAAAAGGAATAAACCATGCTGATCTTTAGTGAGTGTTCCATTTACATAACTTCTAATCCTATTCGGATCATTATTACCGTACCATTTACCAAATATCCAACCGTTTCCACTAATTGGACTTTCACCTTTTATCCCGTTTCTTAGCTGATCATTCCATGAACCCCAGCCACGTACAGAAAACCCTGCAGGATCATAACCTCCTCCCCAAGGTTCACAAACAAATATTACGTGCGGATTAAGCTTTTGCGCTTCATGAATAATTTCTTCAATCGTTTGCCAATCAATTAATTTTCCCAAATCGAACCGAAAACCGTCTATATGATATTCTTTCATCCAGTATAAAATGCTATCGATTATTAAGCGCCTCGCCATCGGATTTTCTGTCTTAAAATCATTACCACAGTAACTTTGAGTAATATAATTCCCCTTTTTATCCAACCTGAAATAATACTCTTTATCAATTTCTTTTAAATTACCCAGTTCATATTCAGAAACATGGTTATATACAACATCCATAATTACTGCTATACCTTCTTTATGAAAGGCTTTCACCATATCTTTAAAATCAGTTACAGCTTTTGCATTTTTTCCAGTCCATTTGTTATATTCAATAACTCTTACATTCTCAGAGTAATAGGCTTCCGGTGCAAAATATGCTGCTGTCATGTATCCCCAGTGGTTTCGTTCATATGGATTCCAGGTATTGTATCTGCCATTAATAGAATCTCTGAACGGAATTTCTATATTTGCAAACTCCTGAGCAGGCAATAATTCAACAGTGTTCACACCAAGGTTTTTTATATAATCTATGCCTCCTGTTATAAACTTTTCAATAAGACCTTTATACGTTCCTCTTTCTTCTGCTCCGGAAGAAGGATGTTCAGTCATATCTCGAATATGCATTTCGTAAATAATTAGATCCCTCCAATCCATTTGAATCCATTCATCCCCTTCCCAATCGTAATCATTTTCTTTTACAACAATAGCTCTGCGTGGATTTAAATAAGTATTATAAGTTGTAACCGCTTTTGCATATGGATCTAAACAAATAATACTTTCAATTCCAGGCATTTTCATATTTCTTATTCTAAATCCATAAAACAGCCCATATCTTTCACCTTCCAGTGAGGTTTCCCAGACACCATTCTCATCCATTTCCATTTCGATCTCAGTACCATAAGCTAGTTCCGGTTTTTCAAAAATTACAAGTTTAACCTTCACAGCAGAAGGAGAGAATAACCTAAAATAAGTTCTTCCATCTTCAGTAAAAGATCCTAGCCTCTTATCAGAATAAGGTATTTCTGATTTCGGATGTTTTTTTATTTTCTTCTCTAATACATTTACTTTCATATCGATGTTACCCTTAACAAAAACCGTACTACATAAAAACGCTAAAAATGTACTTGTTAGCAATATTTTTTGATATTTTATTGTTCTCATTGATAACTGAATATAGGATTTGGTAATTATTCTCCAGCAATAATTTCATCGTCAACAACAGGTGTGACACAAATTAATGGGTGTTCGGGAATCTGAAATTTAGAAAATATTTCCTCAAATAGCTGAAAATGCATACCTCTTTTTTCTAACTTATGAAATTTGTTATAGTTCATAAAATTGCCATTACTATCTACCGGAGCATCAAATCTGTAAGCTTTTTCAAAATCTTGTCTTGCCCTGCTTTTCAAATATTTTATTTTATTATCGTCTCCGCCTTCCATTTCATATGCTACAGCACGAAATTCCACAACTAATTTGTTGTTAATTACCAGATATATATTCAGTATTATTTCTTTCATTTTTCTTGTTAGAATTATACAAACATATAATTGCCAGACAGATTGCATAGATAAAGGCAAACTTACACATAATACTTTCTATCTTAGAGATAATTATCATATTACCGGTAAACATTAATAAAAATCCTGCAACTACCGGAATAGCAATAAAAATATTACCAAAAAGTAAAATTCTTGAAATAAATAATGTTTTTTTATCACTATATGTAACTACAGCTCTGATCAATATAATTGTTGATATTATAATTGGTGTATAATAAATAAATCCATACAAATCACCCAAAGGGAAATTATATGATGCATAAAGTACTGTACAACTAGTTACAACAAATTGATCAATCGCAAAAGTGTAATAAACGACAAAAATTATTGCTGGTAAAAAAACCAGCTTCAGTAATATCTTTTTATATTTAAAAAATATTACAAGCAGGGTAAGCATTAATGGAGGAAGAAAAGTTATAAATACAAATGCAAGATATGGTATCAAAGGATAATCTAAGCCAAGCTGGCACATAAGGAACTCGAACGATTGATACACTGCCAAAAGGAGAACGATGAAAATTGCAATATTATTGAATTTACTCTTCTCGGCAAAAACCATTAAGTTTATAAACAGAATAAATTCAATACTTGCAATAAATAATGAACCCAGCCCATTCCAGTTATCCATCCTGATTAACTATGCTTTGGGGCCAATCATATCTTCTGGACACACAAACTCATCAAATTGGTCCTCAGTTAATAATCCTAATTCAAGTGCAGCCTCTCTTAGTGTTTTATTTTCTGCATGAGCTTTTTTTGCAATCTTTGCTGCATTATCATAACCAATGTGCGAGTTGAGTGCCGTAACAAGCATCAACGAGTTTTGTAAATGCTCATTAATATTTTTCTGGTTTGCCTGAAGTCCATTTATACAATTGTCTGTAAAGCTTTCACAAGCATCTGAAATTAATCTTATTGATTGAAGAACATTAAAAATTATTATAGGTTTGAATACGTTCAATTCAAAATGTCCGGTAGCACCACCAATATTTACTGCTACATCATTCCCCATAACTTGTGCACAAACCATTGTCAATGCTTCTGATTGAGTAGGATTAACTTTACCTGGCATTATGGAACTTCCGGGCTCATTTGCAGGCAGATTTAATTCACCGATACCGCTGCGTGGCCCCGATCCAAGCATTCTTATATCGTTTGCAATTTTCATAAGTGATACGGCAAGGGTTTTTAATACACCACTAAATTCAACGAGGGCATCATGTGCAGCTAGTCCTTCAAATTTATTACGTCCTGTTATAAAAGGTATGCCTGTTAAATCAGCAATATGTTTTGCTGCTTTTACTGCAAAGTCCGGATGGGTATTCAATCCGGTACCAACTGCAGTTCCTCCGAGAGCAAGCTCATATAATCGTGGCAATGAAGCATCAATTCTTTCAAGACCGTTTGTTAATTGTTGAACATATCCTGAAAACTCTTGTCCGAGTGTTAATGGTGTTGCATCCATTAAATGAGTTCTGCCGATCTTAATAATATTTTCAAACTCTTTGGATTTTTTTCGTAAAGCATCCCGTAGCTTTGTTAACATTGGTATGAGTCTTCGATAAATTTCTTCAACTGTTGCGATGTGCATAGCGGTTGGAAATGTATCGTTTGAGGATTGAGATTTGTTCACATCATCATTCGGATGAATTGGACGTTTACTTCCGATTTTCCCGCCAGCTAATTCAATAGCCCTATTCGCGATGACTTCATTTGCATTCATGTTTGTTTGTGTACCGCTACCTGTCTGCCAGACAACCAGTGGGAAATGCTCATCAAGTTTTCCTTCAATAACTTCATCAGCAGCTTTAATTATCAAGTCTGCTTTTTTAGGTGTTAAACTACCAAGTTCTTTATTAGTTATAGCTGCAGCTTTTTTAAGAATACCCAGTGCACGGATTATTTCTCTGGGAAATCGTTCACCTCCAATTTTAAAATTCATCAGGGATCTGGCAGTCTGTGCACCGTAATATTTATCAGCAGGAACTTTTACTTCACCCATTGTATCTTTTTCATTTCTGTATTTCATTTTATTATCTCCCTGTTAGAGTTAACAGTATCTTTAAGATTTTTTGCACCTAAAATTTACAATTAATTTGATTGAGAAATTGTGCGGATGGATTTACTACTACAATATCGGCAGGCAATTTACAGTACTAAGAATTCAACAAATGATCATAAACATTAAATGTATTTTCATCAAATGCGACGAAAATCACTTTATTAATAAAATTATATTCATTCAGAAATTTTTGTGTTTCGCCAATTGCAATTTCGGTTGCCTTTTCTAACGGGAAATGATATACTCCTGTACTGATAGCAGGAAACGCTATAGAGCTTATCCCATTTTCAACTGCTAACTTTAATGTATTCCGATAACAATTCGCTAGTAGTTCTTCTTCATTGTTTTTTCCTCCGTGCCAAACAGGGCCAACAGTATGGATCACATATTTTGCAGGAAGATTATATCCCTTTGTTATCTTGGCTTCCCCAGTATTGCAACCATTTAAAGTTTTACACTCTTCCAGAAGTTCCGGACCGGCCGCTCTGTGGATAGCGCCATCCACACCGCCACCTCCAAGTAAGGAAGTATTGGCCGCGTTTACAATTGCATCCACATCTAACCTGGTTATATCACCCTGAAGGATTTTTATGATTTCACTCATATTCTTCATCCCGTCGGTTCTTATGATTCAAATTATGCTTCGAGAGAATATTATAGTCCCATCTCCGCTTTAACCTCAGTAAACTTATCGACCGCAAAATCAAGATCTTCTTTGCTGTGCGCTGCAGATATCTGTACTCTTATTCTCGCAGTATTTTTTGGCACAACAGGGAAAAAGAACCCTATAACATAAATGCCTTTCTCTAATAGTTTTGCAGCCATTTGCTGGGAAAGAACCGCATCACCAAGCATAATTGGTACTATTGGATGTATTCCATCTTTAATTTTAAATCCGGCATTTTTTATTTTTTCCCTGAAATATATCGTGTTCGCCTCAAGTTTATCACGCAGATCTGTTGTTTTACTAAGCAGATCAATAACCTTCAATGAAGCGGCAACAATGCTTGGTGCAACTGTATTTGAAAACAAATAGGGTCGTGATCGTTGTCTGAGCAAATCAATGATTTCCTGTCGGGCACTAGTGTATCCACCGCTTGCTCCACCCAAAGCTTTACCTAATGTCCCGGTGATTATGTCTATTCTTCCTAATACATCATTATATTCATGCGTGCCTTTGCCATGTTTACCCATAAATCCAACTGCGTGAGAATCATCAACCATAACCATTGCGTTATATTTTTCTGCGAGATTACAAATCTCTTTTAGATTCGCGACATACCCATCCATTGAAAAAACGCCATCGGTTGCAATTAATATTTGCTTTGTATTTTTAGCTCTTGCTTCTTTCAGTTTTTCTTCAAGATCATCAATATCACTATTTTTATATCTATAACGTTGGGCTTTACACAAACGTACCCCATCAATAATGCTGGCGTGATTCAACTCATCACTTATAACTGCATCATCTGCAGATAATATTGTTTCAAATAAACCACCATTTGCATCAAAGCAAGAGGTGTAGAGAATTGTATCATCCATTTCAAGAAATTCTGATATCTTTTTTTCCAGATCCTTATGTATTTGTTGAGTTCCGCATATAAATCTGACTGATGAGAGTCCGTAGCCCCATTTGTCGTAACTCTCTTTTGCTGCTGTAATAATTTCAGGATGATTACCAAGTCCCAGATAATTATTTGCACACATATTTAGTACCTTTTGTCCACCAATCACTTCAATTATCGCACTTTGCGGACTGGTTATTATTCGTTCTTTTTTATACAATCCTTCTTCTTCGATGTTTGTTAATATTTCGGAGTAAAATTTTTTGGTTTCAATATTCATGTCATTAATCCTTCAATTGATTAGTCTATACTTGATCAAGTTTCCCAATTCAAAATTACTTTACCTGAGTTGCCTGATTTCATTAATTCAAATGCTTCTAGGAATTCCTTGTAGCTAAACCGATGTGTAATAACCGATGATACATCCAATCCGCTTTGTACCATTATCTGCATCTTATACCAGGTTTCAAACATCTTTCTTCCGTAAATTCCTCTAAGCGTCAAGCTGTTGAATACGATTTTTTCCCAATCAACAGCCGCCTCTGACGGCAGGATTCCGAGTAGTGCAATATTTCCACCGTGAAACATTACATCAATCATTTCATTCAGAGCATTTGGATTTCCTGACATTTCAAGTCCTACATCAAATCCCTCCATCATTCCGAGTTCTTTAACAATATCAGACACTTTTTCTTTTGTAACATCCACTGTTCTTGTATCTGTTATAACAACATATCTTGCACCAGCATGGCGGGCAATTGCAGACGCCATTATCCCTATAGGACCAGCACCTGTGATCAACACATCTTCACCTAATACATCAAAACTTAACGTAGTATGTACAGCATTACCAAATGGATCAAAGATAGCGAGAATATCTGTATCTATATTCGGATCACAGTGCCACAAATTTGAAACAGGAATTACAAGATATTCAGCAAAACATCCCGGACGGTTTACTCCCACACCAAGTGTATTAGGACATAAATGCCTTCTTCCGGCAAGGCAATTTCGGCAGTGCCCGCAAACGATATGACCCTCTCCGCTGACTAATTCACCAACAATTACATCTTTTACATTTTCACCAAATGCTTCAACTGTGCCTACATATTCATGTCCCACTACCATCGGAACAGGAATAGTTTTGCTTGCCCAATCATCCCAATTATAAATATGAATATCGGTACCACAAATCGCAGTTTTTTTAATTTTTATAAGTATATCATTTGGGCCGTGTATAGGTACCGGAACTTCATCAAGCCATAAACCGGGCTTTTTATATTTTTTAACAAGCGCTTTCATGTTTTTCATAATCTAGTCTATAATAACAAATTTATTATATGGTTTAATTAATCCAATATGTTTAATAGGATTCTAAAATTAGAGATAAGGAGAGAAAACAACAAAAAATATAGGTGTGTAAATAGGAAATTCTCTTAAAATAATTTATAATATAGAGTAGAGTGCTATCTCATCTAATGGTGAACGAAACGGCTTGTAATTAATTTCTTCGAGTTTTTTATTAAACCATTTAACATCGATTTCATTCTCAATTGCTGTTTCTCGCAACCAGTTGATCTCATTCTCATCAAGTTTACCATCCGAATGTGCAAGTCTTAAACCATCAATAATAAATGATTGTGCAACTTTCTTATTAGAAAATTGAACCGGTTCTTCGGATAAATATTCGTTCGAAATCAGATTTTTAAGTGTATATTGATAAAAGTCGGTGGAGAAACCTAGATGACTGGCAATATCAGTAATTATCTTCTCCTCTGATACAGCCAAAACTTTGTCACGTTTAGCAATAATTAATAAACCTTTTAAATAAGTGCTTTTATCCCGATCAATAATTTTCATTCTTTATCCCTCTTATTTGTTATTTTAAAATTAATCAATTTGAATCCTGAAAAAAATCTATAGTTATTTTAAGTTCCCATATGTGATAGTTATCAACTCAAAATAAATCTCATTTTCCTAAGTCACCTTTGTAAAATTTTAGACCCGAAAAATTTATACATTGAAGATTTGTTAAATTATTCTAGATGAAAAATAATTTATTATAGGCGGCAATAATTATCAACAACATTACATATTCATCATTTGGGTAGATGATATGAAAATAATTTTAACCTTTGTTTTCTTTCTAGCTCAATTGGTTTTTTCTCAATCTTCTACAGAGTGGATAACATATTTTGAAAGTTCAGGATTTACCTCCACGCCAAATTATCAAGAAACTATGGATTACTTTCAGAAGTTAGCAAATTATTCGTTGCATGCCGAACTAAAAATTTTTGGTGTTTCACCGCAGGGAAGAGAATTAAAATGCTTAGTTGTTTCGAAGGACAATCTCTTTGAACCCGATCAATATTCAAATCGTAATAAACCTGTTCTACTTATGATTAATGGAATTCATTCAGGAGAGATCGAAGGCAAAGATGCAAGTATGCTATTACTAAGAGATATTTTGGTTACAAAAGAAAAAGAAAATTTGCTTGATAGCTTGATCTTGCTAGTAATTCCTATATTTAATGTTGACGGTCATGAGAGAACAAGCAAGTATAATAGAATAAATCAGAATGGACCTGAAGAAATGGGATGGCGTACGACAGCACAAAACCTAAATTTAAACAGGGATTGGATGAAAGCTGCTGCTCCGGAAATGCAGGCAATGCTAAAATTGATTGTGGATTGGATGCCGGATTTTATCATCGATTCACATACTACCGATGGAGCTGATTATCAATATACAATAACCTATGCCGTAGAAAAATATCAGAACATATATCCCGAAACAGCATATTGGTTAAACGAAAGTTTTGTACCGTTTCTGGAATACGGCGTTGAAAAGAGAGGGTTTTTAATCTATCAGTATATTTATTTATAAACCTGGCTAGTAGGATTTGATGGTGGTATGATTAGCTGGGCAGCAACACCAAGGTTCTCAACGGGTTATGCAGCTGTGCAGAACAGACCTTCTATGTTAATAGAAACTCATATGATAAAACCATACAAGGATCGTGTGTATTCCACAAAAGCAGCATTTGAAACAGTTATGGAATTTTTAAACAATAATTCAAGTTTACTGATAGCTATAAATAGGAGAGCAGATGAAAATACAATAACTGACTTTACAACGGGGATAAAATATCTTCCAGTAGCATATGATAATCCTGATATCTATGAAGAAATTATTCTGAAAGGATATAAATACTTTTGGGAACCTTCAGAAATTTCAGGTAACCGGAAGTTGGTTTATACAGATGAGAATGAAGATTTTTTAGTTAATTATTATAATGATATGATTGTTACAGATTCTGTATCTGTCCCCAATGGATATATTATACCACAGGAATGGTGGCAGCAAAGTATTTCAAAAATAAAATTGCATGGGGTCGAATCGGATCGATTTCCAACTGATACAACTATTCTTGTTACAAGGTATAAATTCAACAATGTGATCTTTGACTCATTATCTTACGAAGGAAGACAGAGAGTGGGTTTTGATATTGCCCCTTATCAAGAGGAAGTGGTTGTTAGAAAAGGTGATGTTTATATTTCGACAAAGCAGCGAACGCTGAGAGTAATCGTAAATTTACTCGAACCATCAGGAGGTGATTCTTATATACAGTGGGGATATATGAATTCAATCTTCGAACGGACAGAATATTATGAGAATTATGTGATGGAAGAAGTCGCAGAAAAAATGTTATCGGAAGATCCTGAATTAGAAAAGGAATTTAATAAAAGGCTCGCTGAAGATGATTCTTTTCGGGCCGATCCGCAAGCAAGATTAAATTTCTTCTATGAACGGTCGCCATATTATGACAAAAATTATCTTGTATATCCGATTCTGAGAGTTGAATGATAGTGGGTTAAAACATTTGGGGATTAAAAAAGAAATAAAATTGCAACCCCAATTACTGCTATTAGTGCACCAATTATTGCTCTTCCAGTTAAATTTTCCTTAAAATAATAATGCGCAATTGGAAGCATAATGACAGGCATTGTAGACATCAGCGTTGTAGCGATTCCAATCTTTGCATAAGTAATTGCAATTAAACTGGAAGATATACCTAAGACTGGACCCAGTATTGTTCCTGTTATGGTTGCTCTAAATGCAGTTATATTATTTTTGAAAAGTTTAACTGGATTTTTATATCTCTTCAAAAGAACTATTACAGGTAATAAAATAACAACAGCAGAGAATAATCGGATGAAGGCAGCAACAAAACCATTTACATTACTTTCTTCGAAGGCAAATTTTGCAAGTATTAAACCGGAAGCTTGACCAAGTGCACCGAGTATACCATAGAATACACCTAGTTTATTCAAGTGAAACACAGTTTGTGATTTTTCATTCCGATCCATTACCACAACGGAGATACCGGTTAGAGTTATAAACATCCCAATTAAATTAGCGACGGATAAATTCTCATCGAGAAAAAATAGTGCTAAGAGTGTACTAAAGCCGGGAACAAGTGACATAATAAGCATCCCCAGTCTTGCACCTATAATTTGAAAGGATTTAAATAGAAATGAATCTCCTAACACAAGTCCGGCAATACCACTGATTACTAAAAATTCAATTTGCCGTAAGCTAAGCTCGATAGAAAAACCAAACACTCCGATGATTACAAAGAGAAAAAACACTGCAAGAATCATCCGGTTAATATTTAATTGAAGTGATCCAATCCTTCTTGATGCTTCTGTAAAAGCATATGAGGTACCAGACCATAGAACGGCTGTAAGAAGTGCAATCAGTTCACCAAAGTAAGGCATTAATTTTTAACGAAAGATATCTATTAAAATTAATACCGAAGATAAGTGAAACCAGACTTATTAAAAAAGTTCATTTGTCTACTAAATTTGATGAGAGGGTATTATCAAAATATAAATCTGAGGTAATAAATATATTTGATTTTAATCCTTGTACTGAATTATTAAGAACCTTCTACTCAATTAATATTTTGAGATAAGCCAATGTTTTCAACTTTTTTCAAAGTAAAATATATTTCATCATAACCTAATAATCTCTGCAGGGTACCTATAAATCCTTTTGGATCCAGCTCGGCTTCTAATTTTACCAATCCGATTCCCGGTGTTCTCCATTCATTATACTTTGTTACCTTGCCGGAACTTTTTCTGATAACATAACTTATTTTTTTGCAATTAAATTCTCCCGCTGGTGTTGTTAAAAGTTCATCACCGATGTATTCCGTAGTAACAAATAAAGTGTCCGTATTGTCATTAATATATTCTAATCCTGTCCATTCCCACTTCTTATTTTCCATTAATGGGAGCCCAACCAAACGTGCGGGTTCACTGTAAGTAACATCAACATTATGTTTGATAAATAAAAACACATCAACTTCTTGTTGTAAATCTATAACACAATATTTGTCATCAATAATGTTTAAATGTTGGTTCATCTCAAAATCATCCGATCGAAGTTCCTGTACAAACGATTCACCATCCGGTTTGATTGTACAGATTGCATCACCAAAAGTAGTTTCATAGGTTAATTTAGTGTTTGTATCGAGAGAAAAATATTCTTTTCCGATAGACTTCCTCTTTTCAATACCATTTGCAAATATTAAGGAAGATGTATAAGAACTAATAACAATAGTTAGTAAAAGAAATACTGTTTTCCAACGTAATGATTTCAAGACCGTCTCCTAGCTAATAATAAAAAGCCTATTTGGGGTTTAATAGGTATGCTGAATTAAAACTTTATACGTTGACTTTGACGGTGATTATCAGAATATGTTCCATATTTAAGATTATATTTTAACACTGGAACTCATCAGAGTAAGGGCAATCCGATTGTAAAATTGTTCCAAGTAGAAGATTTAATCAATATGAACAATTCTTAGGTCAACCAAAGTGACTGGGAATTTTGAACATATTATTTTATAATTACTTACGTTCCTTCTACAATAATTGTTTTTAAGTCAAGTGTTAGAATATAAAGAGTAAATGAGGGCAATTTTGAATAACATTTAATGGGTGAAACAAAGAAAAACTTAGTAAATGGAAGTGTTCTTTGATCCTCTGAAATACGGGAGGGGATGCCACAAAGTCGAAGAAGTCAGTTAAGTATACGACTGGATTAATTCAAATGTTATTAATCAACAAGGTATACTTAAAGATAAAGAACTGCAATTTATGTCATCGTTAAGTGTTGTTTAGTTCTTTGCATTTTTTTATTTCGTTCTTTTTGTATTTACTTAAGATACCAGCAGAACAAAAAGTTTAATTTTAGCTTTGTATTAACTGCTACGGTTAGTTAAAATATAAAGTTAGTTTTGAATTCAGATCTTTATCCGCCATAATTCAAAGCTGCAAGACCCGGAAATAACGCAGTTGTGTCTAACTCATCTTCTATTCTTAACAACTGGTTATACTTTGCAATTCTATCTGTTCGAGATGCGGAACCTGTTTTGATCTGTCCTGCATTTGTAGCAACTGCAACATCTGCAATTGTTGTATCCTCTGTTTCACCGGATCGGTGACTGATAACATTTGTATAACCGGCTACTTTTGCCATCTCTATTGCATCCAAAGTTTCAGTCAGTGTTCCTATCTGGTTAATTTTTATCAGAATTGAGTTAGCAACACCGAGATCAATTCCTTTTGCAAGACGATGCGTATTCGTAACAAAGATATCATCACCAACCAATTGAATTTTATCACCTAATTTATCCGTCAGTATTCTCCAGCCATCCCAGTCATCCTCTGCAAGTGCATCTTCTATGGATACAATGGGATATTTCTTTACCCAGCTTTCATAATATTCAACCATTTCTGTTGAGGATTTTTCAGAATTATCTGATTTAAAGAACTGATACGAATTTTTATCTTTCAAATACATTTCGCTTGAAGCCGGATCAAGAGCAATTGCAATCTCATCGCCGGCTTTATAACCAGCTTTGTTTATTGCCTCTAAAATTAATTCAATCGCTTCATCATTCGATTTTAGGTTTGGTGCAAAACCGCCTTCATCTCCGACTGCAGTGTTATACCCTTTTGATTTAAGCACAGCACTAAGTGTGTGGAATGTTTCCGCACCCATCCGTAATGCTTCCGCAAAGTTAGGAGCACCAACTGGCATCACCATAAATTCCTGAAAATCAACATTATTATCAGCATGCTTTCCACCATTCAGGATATTCATCATCGGGACAGGAAGTGTGCGGGCATTTGTTCCACCAATGTAGCGGTACAGCGGCAATTCCAGCGCTTCAGCGGAAGCTTTTGCGCAAGCAATGGAAACTGCTAAAATAGCATTTGCACCAAGATTGGATTTGTTATCAGTACCGTCAAGGTTTATTAAAAATTGATCAATATTCACCTGTTCAGCAGCATCAAAATCGATTAATTCATCGGCTATTTTGTTATTAATATTATCGACTGCTTTCTGTACACCCTTTCCTCCATATCTTTTTTTATCACCGTCTCTAAGTTCGACTGCCTCATGTTCTCCGGTGGAAGCGCCGCTTGGTACTGCCGCTCTTCCGATTACTCCACATTCCAGCAACACTTCTGCTTCAACAGTAGGGTTTCCGCGTGAGTCTAATATTTCTCTTCCTATAATATCTATTATTGTTGTCATTTTTATTTGCTCCTGTTATTCTTTTTCAGATAATGAATCTGAACGTTTCACCTAAAAAATTAAATTGATTTTTAAATTTATGTAAAGAGGTTAGTAATTAAAAACTAATGAAGAAAACCAGAATATTTTTATGGATAAATGTTATTTATCAAAAATAATTTTCTTTTATTCCGATAAAAAATTATCTTCCACACAACCTGTTCCCTTTTAAGTCACTTTTGCCTAAATGATCCAGATTCTTCATTATCAAAAGTAAAATTTTAATAATTATACATGAATCGAACTAACTTTAAAGCATATGTTGCCTGGATAGCAGTTTGTATATCCTGGAGTACGACTTACCTGGCAATAAGAATTGGAGTTGAGTCATTACCGCCGATGTTATTTGCGGGTATTAGATGGATTATAGCAGGAAGTATTTTCTTAGTTATCCAAAAAGGGCTCGGCCAAAAACTCCCGGCGAAAAATGAAATTCTTCCTATTGCCATTGTTGGTATTGCATTGCTGGGTATTGGTAACGGATTGCTTGTTGTCGCTGAGCAATGGATCCCGAGTGGATTAGCAGCACTGTTGATGGCAACTTTACCATTTTGGATAGTAGGGTTCGAATCACTTTTACCGAATGGACAACATGTGAATTTTAAAATTATATTGGGTTTAATGCTCGGTTTGATAGGTGTTTTATTAATTTTAGGAAGAGATGTTAGTGATTGGATAAACAGCAATTATTTGATTGGCATATTAGCCCTTATGGGTGCAGTAATATCCTGGTCGCTTGGTACTATTTATTCCAAATATAAAAAAATATCTGTCCATCCAATGATGGGTGCATCAGTTCAAATGCTTATTGCCGGTTCTCTGCAGGCAATGCTGGGATTATTTTTAGGTGAACACAATATTTTCCATTTAAGTGAAAGTGGGCTTTTTGCAACTGGCTATTTAATAATTTTCGGCTCTATAATAGGTTACGGATCTTATATGTATGCAATTTCTCAACTACCACTATCGTTGGTTTCTACATATTCCTATATAAATCCTATACTTGCACTTATCCTAGGATGGTATATACTAAATGAAGTGTTGACAATAAATATATTATTTGCGGCCATACTTATTATTATAGGTGTAATGCTTGTACAGAAGGGCAATGCATTAATTCAGGTGAAACAAAATGTGTGAAGTAGTCTAAAATTTTATTTTTCTGTGATGATTTTCCATTACATTTTTCTAATATTAAGTTAGATTCAAGTTTAAGTTAGAAATTTATGCACAAAATCATTTTTGTTATATTGGGTTTGATGTCTTGTTTCCACAACTCCATTATATCCCAGACGAACTTTGATCATTCAACTTTTGATAGTCTTCTAAAAAAATATGTGGATCAAACGGGTATGGTTAACTATCCTGCGTTTAAAAATAATGAAGAATTTAAAGACTATATATCTGCAATAAGCAGTGCTGATATTACCAATCTATCAAAAAATGACAAGCTGGCATTCTATATAAATGCTTACAATGCAACAGTAATAAAAAATGTATTGGATCATTGGCCGATAAAATCTCCTTTAGAGGTTGATGGATTTTTCAACAGGATTAAACATAAAGTTGCTGGAACGGAAATGACTTTAGATGAACTTGAGCATAAATATACATTAACAATTGAACCGGTTCTAAGTCATTTCGGTTTAGTGTGTGGTGCAAAAAGCTGCCCAAAACTAATCGCAAAAGCATACGATGGTAAGAGTGTCATTGTTCAGCTTAATGAGAATGCAATTCCGGAAGCATTTGAAGAGAAATACGGTTCACTTAAAAATACAGCGATCAATTTTATGAATGAGGAGGATAAACTGTTTCTCGAGGACAATGAAGTTGAAATAAAATTCATTAAATATAATTGGCAATTAAATGTACAATAAGTTCAGCTTTAGCAATTGTATTATAATGTTGAACACTTCACTGAAAACCACTAAATTATTTACTGGTGTCAAACGATTATTAATTGTTAAATCAGATTAACGAATTCTGTTTCAGAAAGGAATTTAAATGGAAACATATTATAAACCTGAAGACTTGCTCAAATTTGGCGAAATAGATGAAGGTGCACCTGAGCTTTGGAAGAAGTTTAGTTCCTGGTATGGTTCCGTTTTTAAAGCCGGTGCATTAACTGAAAGAGAAAAATCATTAATAGCATTAGCCGTTGCACATGCTGTGCAATGTCCGTATTGTATTGATGCGTTCACACAAGCAAGTTTAGAAAAAGGTGCTGATCTTGAACAAATGACAGAAGCTGTGCATGTTGCAAGTGCAATTCGCGGAGGTGCGTCGTTGGTTCATGGCGTACAAATGAAAAATGTTAATTCAAAACTTACTATGTAATTGAAGTAACTTTTAGGCAGATATTGCAGGCTCGACATAAAAGTATGAAAGCATTCGGGGAGAATTTGGCTCTCGCTAATGAGCAGCTAAAAATATTGAATAATGAAAACGGGTATTCCCATTTTGATCAGAAATACGAACTGGTCGGTGAAGGACCCCTTACAGCAGGGAATATTGAAATTCTTCAGGTTAATGTTGGAAAGATGTGCAACCAGGTCTGCAAACACTGCCATGTTGATGCTGGTCCGGACAGAAAAGAGATAATGACAACTGAAACAATGCAGCACTGTTTGGATGCTTTAGCTCAAACTGATATTCCAACAGTTGATCTTACGGGTGGGGCTCCGGAAATGAATCCAAATTTCAAATGGTTTGTAACTGAAATAAAAAAACTAGCCAGACATGTGATAGTCAGATCAAATCTTACCATTCTCGAATCGAACGGATTTGAAGATTATGCTGGTTTTATGGCAAATAATAAAACAGAGATAATTTCTTCACTTCCATATTATAGAAAATCGTTTACAGACAAACAGCGGGGTGAAGGTGTATTCGACAAATCAATTTCGGCAATAAAAAAACTGAATGCTCTTGGTTATGGAAAAGAGGACTCGGGATTGATAATCGGTCTGGTTTATAATCCGGTCGGCGCCTATCTTCCTCCATCTCAATCTGAGCTAGAGCAGGACTATAAAAGAGAATTAAAGAATAATTTCGATATCGAATTCAATAATCTTTACACTATAACAAATATGCCGATCAGTCGTTTCCTCGATTATCTGATTCACTCAGGAAACTATGAAAGTTATATGCAACAACTTGTTGATTCTTTTAATCCTGTGGCGGCTGCAAATGTGATGTGTAAGTTTACATTATCGGTTGGATGGGACGGACAACTATATGACTGCGATTTCAATCAAATGCTTGAATTGAATATGGATCACGGTGCACCAAAAAATATAAAAGACTTTGATTCTTCCTTAATTGAAAACAGGAGGATTGTAACCGGACAGCACTGTTATGGTTGCACTGCAGGTGCGGGTTCTAGCTGTGGCGGGGCTACCGCATAAGTATAAATTTTTCCCTTACAATATGAATCATGACATCGCAAAAATTAAAAGGACGAGCTGCTCAGTTAAATCCTAAGAACAGGTTTGAAAAATTACATGTAGATGATTATCAGGACGAGGAATTCTTTTATGACTATGATTTCCCGTCGGAAAATAAAATACCCACCAGTTATTTTAAAGATGATTCGAAAACAGTAATTGCCAAAAACGATAGTTACGATGTAGGATTTGATTATTCATTTAATCCTTACAGAGGCTGTGAACATGGATGCATTTATTGTTATGCCAGACCAACTCACGAATACCTTGGATTTTCTTCAGGAATAGATTTCGAAACTAAAATTATGGTTAAGGAAAATGCTCCTGCACTTCTGGAAAAGGAATTCAGGAAGAAAAGTTATAAGCCGGATTTATTAGTGTTTTCCGGTAACACAGATTGTTATCAACCATTAGAAAGAAAATTAAAACTTACTCGTGAAGCACTAAAGGTATGTTTGAAATATAGAAATCCCATAGGTGTAATAACAAAGAATGCTCTGATACAGAGAGATATTGATATCTTGAAAGAACTGGCACAACTGAATCTTGTAACAGTCACCTTATCAATTACAACACTGGATAAAAATCTTGCTCACAAAATGGAGCCACGCACCTCTTCCCCCCAAATGAGACTACAAACAATTGAAGAAATGGCAAAAAACGGAATTCCGGTAGGAGTTAATATAGCACCAATTATACCAGGTTTAAACGATAAGGAAATTCCAAACATTTTAAAAGAATCTGCAGCAAGAGGTGCTGTTCACGCTGGTAAAATTATGTTGCGGTTGCCATTTGCTGTTAAAGATCTTTTTCTTGATTGGATTGCAAAAGAATTACCTGACAAAGCAAATAAAATTATTAACAGCATTAAAGAAGTTAGAGGCGGAAAGCTAAGTTCATCTGAATGGAAAAAGAGAATGACCGGTGAAGGTGAACTTGCAGAAACTATTCATAAATTATTCCACATAAGCTGCAGGAAGTATGGATTGAACAACATAAAAACTGAATTAACAACTGATAATTTCGTACGGTCTAAATCTAAACAATTGGAAATGTTCAGATAGGTACTTGTTGAAAGTCCAAACCTGAATGATCTTTCGTGGATTTCGTTTTGAAATGCCTTTGAATACTACTTTATCTGAAACTTTTCTAAAAGTATTATTTGTAACTAAATACAAAAGATTAACTCCAGTATAGTTGATGATCCATATTATCATTAATGATTTTTGTGCTGAAAATACTTGCCATATCTGATTTGTTTAAATTCCATAAACACTTATTACCAAATACTGTTTTTCTCCCCTAAATTCTTTATAATCTATTTACGAATAAAATAAATTTTTATTTGTCGCTAGGCGAAAGATGAGACCATGAATAGTACTCGCTTAAAGAGGACATTAGAGGAAATACTGAGTCTTGCAGATATTAAGGTGAACGGTCCCAACCCCTGGGATATACAGGTTCACAATAAGAATTTTTATAAAAGGGCATTATCTGAAGCAGAACTCGGCTTAGGCGAATCGTATATGGATGGTTGGTGGGATTGTGAGAAACTGGATGAACTGGGGTTTAGGATTATCAGAGCAAATCTTGATGAAAAAGTAAAGCGAAAATTCTCTATACTATTCGGTCTTTTTCTAGCCAGAATAATAAATCTTCAATCTGTTAAAAGAGCATTTATTATAGGAGAAAAGCATTATAATCTTGGTAATGATCTTTTCCAGAACATGCTTGATAAGAGAATGAACTATAGCTGTGCCTACTGGAAAGATGCTGAAACTTTAGATGAAGCCCAGGAAAAGAAGTTAGAATTGATTTGCAAGAAACTCTATCTTAAACCTGGAATGAAAGTGCTTGATATTGGTTGCGGATGGGGAGCGTTCGGGAAATATGCATCAGAAAAATATGATGTGAGTGTTGTTGGAATTACTGTTTCAAAAGAACAGGTTGCTCTTGGTAAAGAATTATGTAAAGGATTTCCGGTTGAATTTCGGCTTCAGGATTACAGAGACGTAAATGAAAAATTCGATCGTATTGTTTCAGTAGGAATGATCGAACACGTTGGTTATAAAAACTACAGGAAGTATTTCGAAATTGCATATCGCTGCTTAAATGATGGTGATTTGTTTCTGCTTCATACAATCGGAGAAGTACAATCACGCAAATCCATTGATCCCTGGACACAGAAATATATTTTCCCAAATGGAATGCTGCCTTCACTTACTCAATTAGGTAAAGCTATTGAGAAATTATTTGTAGTGGAAGACTTGCATAGTTTCGGACCTGATTATGATAAAACCTTGCTTGTCTGGTATGATAATTTTAATTCTAACTGGTATAAATTAAAAGATAAATACGGCGAAAGATTTTACAGAATGTGGAAATATTTTTTGGTACCAAGTGCAGGTTCATTTAGGGCAAGAAGAAATCAGTTGTGGCAAATAGTGCTTTCTAAAAACGGTATTATCGGGAAATATGAGTCTGTTAGGTAATAAGGAATGGATGGATGATTGCATAGAAGAATGAATGAATGGATGAGTATAAGAATGAATGATTGAATGAGTACTCCAAAGAATTGCGTTAGTGCAAATGTCTGTCTTTCAGAAGGAAACTTGTAAATTGAATGTGAAACCTAATAAACTGCATACTAAATACGATTACAGGATTCTTTCTGAATGACAATTGTAGATTTCTTAATAACCAACCATTAGAAGAAGAAAACCGATTGTAAACCCAACTCCAAGGTTTATAAGTTTTAATACAATAAAACTTTTCTTTGATACTGCAAGTAAAGGTAATGTGCCGTGTCCATCTTGTACAATGGAACTTGCAATTAATATGCTTATTGGAATTGATCCACTTGCAAAGAGTGTTACAAATGCAAGATGTGGTCCCGATTCAGGTATTAAACCAACAAGTACTGCAATTACCAGCACCGTTAAAGAATTATCACCTATCCACGCTTCAAGATTTATGAATCCACCGAGAATGTTTATCACTACTAGAGCACCCAAAGTCCATAGAAAAATTCTCAGCAGATGTTTTTTAAGAACATGATCCCATAAATGTACTTCCAAAAAATGATCCGGGACTGTAATAACAACAAACAATGCAAAAAGATTACTTACTATTAAAGTTATTTTAATCCATTGCCATCCTTCCACTTCAATTAAACCTGTTAAAATCAAGATTAAAAAGAAGCTTAATATGGTAATTATCAATGTTCGTTGCACTGTGATTTCTTTGAGCTGCTCGATTACTTGTCCCTTTGGTTGCTCTTGAATTAATTCTTCCTCATGAAGTTGTAATGAATGTCCTTCCCTATTAAGCAAAGATCTCTGGTTCTTATAAACCTTGTCTACAACAATCCCAACAGCAAAACCAATTATAGCTATAAACGCTATGAGCAAAACTGCTTTTAATGGAAACATTGAGAGCATAACATAAGCTTCATCCCCACTTGTTGCTATCATCGTTGCAACCAGAGCTCCAAAACTTACAACACCATGTGCATAGAGAGAAACAACAGTGAATGCACCAAGGCAGCCCGGGATTGCACCTAAAATAACACCAAGCAAGTACTGACCGTTTTTACTTTGTTTTAATCTCTCCTGCCAGCTCCCCTTTGTTTGAACATTGAGATACTCGACAAGCAGCATCATAATAAATACAAATGCTGTGATCAACATTGCATGCTCAATTATTTCAATAATATTATAATCCATACTTAAAAGTTTTTAATTGAATGAAATTAAATATATACATTTTAATGTTTAGCTCATGTCACTGGGCTAGTCAAAGTGTGACAAGAAACTAATGTATCGGTCATCCTTTGACAATCCGGTGCGGCGGACAGATTGACCTTGCAAATGAAAACTCATACAATTACTGAATCCCTTAAATTATGTAAAATGCTAATCGTATTAGTTATTATATTTAAAGGAAACATAAAAAATAATATTGGTTAATGGCTCATAATCACTCATATTCCTCAACAGGTACAAGACTTGTAATAACTGTAATCCTGAATTTTACAATTACTGTTGCTGAAATAATTGGTGGTATCATATCCGGCAGTCTTTCACTTATTTCGGATGCACTGCACAACTTTAGCGACGGTGTTTCGGTTATTATCAGTTATTTTGCAATCAGACTAAAGCAAAGGAACTTTTCTTCAAAACATACATTTGGCTTTAAACGTGCAGAGATCCTGGCTGCCGTAATTAATTCTTCAGTACTTGTTGTTATATCCTTCTACCTTTTCTACGAGGCTATTCTCCGGTTTCAAAATCCTGAACCGGTTAAAGGTATATTGATGACGATTGTAGCATCTATTGGATTGGCTGCTAATATTATCGGCACACTATTGTTAAAACGTGATGCTGCAAATAGTATAAATATAAGGTCATCATATTTGCATCTTCTCACCGATGCAATTTCCTCGGTTGCTGTTATTCTTGGTGGACTTGCAATTGTGCTCTGGAATATCTACTGGATCGATCCTGTATTAACCATATTGATTGCGGTTTACATTACACGGGAGAGTTTCAAAATATTATCGGATGCAATCCATGTATTGATGGAAGGTGCTCCGCCAGGAATAGAAATTAAAGAGATACAGAGTGAAGTTGAGGCTTTGGAGGAAGTGGAAGATATTCACCACGTTCATATATGGACTGTTGGAGAAAATGATGTGCATCTTGAAGCACATGTTAATGTGCCTGATATGTTAATAAGTAAGAGTAATTTGTTATATGAAAAAATTGAAGAAGCAGGACTAGTCCTAAATAGTAAACACTAATAGCAAAGTTTCAACAATCCAAAAAATAGCTTGATAAGCCTTGCGATGGAGGTACTAAATTAAATATAAGAGAATTTCTGATAGGTGAGCTGAAAGCCTCAATGCGATCTCCATCAAATCAAATTCATGGCGTGATTACAACTTTTCAGAATAGGTGGTAGAAATCAGGGATGGAAGTTCGCTAGGCACATAAACTGATTACAAGAGAAGAATTGATGGTATACATATTACTCAATCTTAAAATGATAGGACTAACACATTTAATTAAGATGAATAAAAAATTACTTAAGATTTATATTCAAATGGATGTCCAAGCAGTCGAACACTAAAAGGTTCGCTTACCCCTTTTAATATTATTTGTTTTTTAGCTGCGTCTTTATTATTCCTCTTCAAATAATTGTAAGCATAATCAGATATTATAAAATTATTGTTTAATTCCTTTGTCGCTGTTTCTAATCTTGATGCTACATTTACCGGGAAACCCATAGCAGTTAAAGACCTTTTATCGTCAACTCCCATTTCACCCACAATCACTTTACCTGCGTGAAGCCCAATACCAATTTCAATTTTACTGTCAAAAAATTCTTCTATATAGTCAACATTTAACTTTTTTACTTGTTTGATAATCATTTGTCCAGCTTTTTCAGCATTGGTAATCGCGTTTGTAATTTCATCCTCTAAACCGAAGACCGCATACAGGCCGTCACCTTCGTATTCCACAACTCTTCCTTCGTGTAAATTTATGATATCACTAAACAATTTCATTAGTCTTCTGATAATATGGATAACATCAAAGGGCAAATGTTCTTCAATAAATGGAGTGAAGTTGCGTATATCAAGGAAAAAGAGTGCCAGTTCTTGTTCGCTGCCAATGCTTTGTGTTGCATCAACTGAATTGCCATAGACATACAGATAAAGATCAGCTTCATCTTTAATAATTCTTTGAAGTTTTACGTTACCTTTTACAACTTTGGTTTGGCATGCTAATCGAACATTGTCTGAAAATTGTTTCTTTTTACGCAATGCAAGTTCAGTTTCATTCTGGGGACTTAAATTATGTTTACCTTCGTGTACAACTACCCGGCAGGTAGAACACTTAGCATTTCCTCCGCAGGCGTGATAATGAGGTATACCAGCTTCCAACGAAGCTTGTAATATCGTTTGATCTTCTACAATCTCAAAAATCTTTTCATTAATCATTTCAATTTTATATGCCATAAATCAAAGTACTCTTAAGAATTTAGAATTAAAAATTAATTAAGAGGGGGTTATCATATCCATTTAACTTTAAACTTCGAACTTTGAACTATGAATATTCAAACCAGCATCGAGGTGAAAATATCTTCTCTTAAACCACAAAGCGACATTAACAAGGCTTATTAACACCGGAACTTCTACCAGGGGACCAATTACTGCAGCAAATGCCTCCCCTGAGTTGATACCAAATACTGCAATCGCCACAGCTATTGCTAATTCAAAGTTATTACTGGCTGCCGTGAATGAGATTGAAATTGTTTTAGGATAATCTGCTCCGACCTTTTTACTTAAAAAGAAGGAAACCAAAAACATTATTAGAAAATAAATTACAAGAGGAATTGCTATTCGAACAACATCCAACGGTATTCTTACTATATACTCACCCTTTAAGGAAAACATTATTACAATGGTAAAGAGCAAAGCTATCAAAGTAATTGGGCTTATCTTCGGAACAAACTTTCTATCATACCAATCTTTCCCTTTTAGTTTTACCAGGGAAAAACGAGTTATCATTCCTGCAAAAAACGGAATGCCAAGATAAATAAAAACAGATTCCGCAATCTGTCCAATTGTAACATCAACTTTGAAGGTTTGTATTCCAATCCATTTGGGTATTACTGTAAGAAAAATATAAGCAAAAAACGAGAAGAACAGCACCTGAAAAATTGAATTGAATGCGACCAAACCTGCAGCATATTCCCTGTCTCCTTTCGCAAGGTCATTCCATACAATTACCATCGCAATACAGCGTGCAAGTCCGATCAGGATCACTCCCGCCATATAATGTGGATGATCCTGCAAAAAAACTATTGCAAGGATAAACATAAGAATAGGTCCTAAAATCCAGTTGAGAAAGAGGGAGAGAGATAAAACTTTTAAATTCCTGAAAACATCCCCAAGCTCTTCGTATTTAACTTTTGCCAACGGTGGGTACATCATAAGGATTAAGCCAATGGCAATGGGGATATTTGTTGTGCCTGATTGAAACTGATTCCAGAAATCAACAATGGCTGGAAATAGGTAACCAGAAAAAACCCCAACAAACATTGCGAGAAATATCCAGAGAGTAAGGTAACGGTCTAAAAATTTAAGTCTTGATTTACCAGGCATCTCTATCCACTTTTGGCGTTAATAGCAAACTGTTCCGGTAACCGGAAACACTGATTGAACAGATTTCCACAAATTAGTTTAAAGAATCAATCTCTTCATTATGAAATTTTTGGAAGCGCACTTTTATTTCATCTCTTACCCGTCTGTAGACTGGTATGACTTCTTCCTCCGTTCCTACTGCATCTGCAGGATCATCAAATGGCATGTGCAATTGATGTTTTACATCACCACTAAATACTGGACAGACTTCTTTAGCATTATCACAAACAGTAATTACATAATCGAATGACTGATTAATATATTTTCCCACATCTTCCGGAATCCCTTTGCTTATATCAATCCCAACCTCTTTCATAGCTTGGATTGCAAATGGATTTGCTTTGGCAGCAGGTTTTGTACCTGCAGAGTATACTTCCAGATTGTTATCAAATGATTTTAAATATCCTTCTGCCATCTGGCTACGACAGGAGTTTCCTGTGCAGAGTATTAAAATTCGACTCATTTAAAGCTTTACTGTCAATTTCAAAAAAACATATTATTAGCAATTGCCAAAATATAAACTATTGAAAATTGTTACTAATTAAATCGTTGCAGTTTGAGAGTAATTAATTTTTATATCCAACTACAGTTATACTATCAATACCAACGTTACTTTTTTGATACGCTTCAATTTCTTCATCGCTGAGTATTTCACTTAATACATTTTCCGGTAAATCTATTTTTTTCGTTTTTTTAATTTCAACATTATCAAAACCAGCCTCATTAATTATTTTTAGGTATTCATCCTGTTGAATTGCACCTGATACGCAACCAGCATACATCTCTGCAGATTTTTGAAGTCCAAGCGGTAATTCACCCCTGAGTACTATATCTGATACACAAAAGTGTCCGCCAGGTTTAATAATGCGATACATTTCTGCGAAGGCTTTTTCTTTATCCGGAACAAGATTGAGAACACAATTACTGACCACAACATCTGCAATATCATTATCAATCGGCATACTTTCAATTTCACCAAGATGAAACTCAACATTTTTATACCCTAGTTTCCGATTGTTGTCGTTAGCTTTGTTAATCATCTCGTATGTAAAATCAAGTCCAATGACTTTTCCCGATTCCCCTACCAAAGCTCTGGAAACGAATACATCATTCCCCGCCCCTGATCCTAAATCTACAACGGTATTGCCTTCTTCAATTCCTGCAAGTTCAGTAGGCATACCGCAACCTAATCCTAAGTCAGCATCAGCAACGTAGCCTTTTAGATTTGTATAATCATCCTTTATAATTGTATAATCAACAACTTTATTTTTAGACCCACAGCAACTTGGTTCACAACAGGATGAATTGTTCTCTGCTATTGCACCATATTTTTCTTTAACAATTTTTTTAATTTCTTCTGATGTTTGCATGGTAGTACTCCTTTATTTCAGTCACTCTTCGACAGGTTCAAAGTGACATATTAATTATTTAGAAAGTCATCCTATCCACCGCCGCAGACTGTCGAACGATGACTCAATACTTTTATTTAACAATTGCAGACTTGTGAAAACAGTAAATCAAGTTCTTGTTTAGCCTTTTGAAGGTTTATGTTATTTACACAGTAACAGACCTTCGGACCATCAATATCACCGTGAATTAACCCAACTCGTTTTAGCTCTTTCAAATGCTGGGATACAGTTGATTGAGATAAGGGGAGTAAATCAACAATATCTCCGCACATGCATACATTCATTTCGGTTAATATTTTAAGTATTCTTATTCTTGCAGGATGGGAAAGTGCTTTAGCCACATCCGCAAGCCAGGTATCTTCTTGTGTAAATTCGTTTTTCTTTGAATATGCCAATTTATTAACTTCCCTTATCGTTCATCGCAAATATACGATGAATAAATCTTAATGTCAATAGTTTTAATAAATTTGTTAGTTTTCAAATATAATTTGTTTGGAAAATATCATTATTAAAATATTTTTAGTCAAAAATTAATCGTAAACAATTGTTCAACCCAGTGACAAATAAACTTATAACAAATGTCATTCCAATTTGGTCAATCCTAGCAGGTTATTTTGCATTTACAGATCTACAGCTCTCAATTTGGTTTGTTAATACTTCCTCCGGTTGGGCAAAATTCCTGGAGGATTTTGGAGAAGTACCCGGACTGCTAGTTCTGTATTCGGGAACATTCATTTCCATGCTTCATTTTCAATCAAGTAACATTAAATTTAAGTTTCCCCTGTTACTGTCGCTCTTTTTAGTCGCAACTTTTATTTCAATATACTTCATTGCTATTGTATTTCGTAACGCGATAATCGTTTATTCTTTTATTAATAATAATCTGATTTTTATCTCGATCTTATTTTTATCACTAAATCTATTTGCTGTATATTTATTAAGAAATACCAGACTTAGTAAACTTACATTGGAATATGGAAAACAATCTGTTTTACTGGGATTTTGGGGATACCTGGTTGTGATCCAACCAATAAAACACATCTGGGGAAGAATTCGGTTTAGAGATCTTGATTCATTTTACTATAATTTCACTCCGTGGTTTCTCCCAAATGGAATAAACGGGAATCAATCGTTTCCTTCGGGACACGCAGCAATGTCCTGGATGATACTTCCAATACTCATGCTAACTCCGGATAATACGCTCTTCAGAAGTATTATAATTTTATTTATAATAATTTGGGGACTAATAGTTCCTGTTAGCAGAGTAGTTATTGGTGCACATTATGCATCAGATGCATTATTTGGGGCTTGTATAATTATTCTTTCTTATCTCATTATAAAAAGTAAAAATCAGTTCGAATTTAACAGTGAATCCAAATAACTATCGAAGATTTGATTAAGCTCCCTTTTATTTTTCCAGTAATCGATGTACCGATCCTGCTTAATTAACCCTATTGGTCCGTCATAAATTCCACCATCCATAAATCCATCGTAAACTCTAACAGCAATTGTATTCTTCTCTCCAGGTTTAAGTATTCCAAATGGAATATAGTAACCACGAAATGTTTCCCACTCATTATTATTATTAAAATTTTCAGGTATTGTGTCAAAGTTCCAATCACCAATTGAACCAATTAGCTTACCATTCACATAAGTTTGATCTATATCATCGATCTTGCCAAGCAATAACACCATTTGATTCCCAGTAAATGATTCCGGCAAATAAAATTTAATGCGGTACCACGCAAAGCCGTCGTACCACTTAAACCCCTGAGCTTCCCAGAAAGAAGGAACGAATATTGCCCCCCACTCTGAGTCATCAAAGTCTTCCTCCTTCCATAAAAGATCATCCCCGGTCTTGAACTTCCATACTGTAGAAAGATTTATGTCAGGATCCAAACTAGTGTTCCAATTTTTATCCCGTGTTATTTTGCTAAGTCCTATTTGTCCTTTAATTAATCCTCCCTCTAGCTGGGCATCATACACTCTAATGGAGATTACGTTACTACCGCTATTAAGAATATGGTTGGGTACAAAATACTTCCGTGATGCATTATATGCTGTTAAAAAATTTGGCGGGAAACCACCGGAAACACCCACTAAGGTTCCATTTACATATGTTTCATCAACATCATCAATAAATCCGAGGTGCAAATAAAGACCAGAACTTTGAAAATCCGCCGGGAGGTTAAATGTTTTTCTATACCATGCAAAACCGTTGTAACCATGAAAACCCTGGTTTTCCCAGGTAGAAGGCACTTGAATTTCTTCCCAGCTAAAATCATTATACAAAGGCGATGACCAGGAAGTATCATCACCGATAGTAAACTTCCATTTGCCGGACAGATCGAGAAATGATCCGGTTATACTTTCACCTTCTTCCTCTTGTATATTGCATTCCCAAAAGATCAACGAAATAGTAGAGATTACCAACAGCGCAATATATTTTTTTAGGTTGATCAATTTTGTTCAGTCAAATTTAAATTCGCTTAGCAGCAATTATAATGTAAGAATTCCAAAACGCCAATTGTTTTAACAAATGAGAATTCTTACAATCATTCAAATTATAGATTGTCAGGACAGAACAATTTTTAGTTTTCCTGATGTGCAAAATATTCACGAATTAAATGAGTACTCATTCTTCTTACATTAGGATCAATATCATTACGTGCAAGTTTTTTAACTTCAGCCAATCCTTCTTCACTACCAAGTTCATATAGTACAAATGCAATGAGTGATCTGGTTGCGGGATTGGATTCATTCTTTAGCTGATCGATCAAAGCTTGCTCGGTTTCGGCTATTTTATATTTACCTGCAAAATAAATGGAACTTCTCCTGACTCCTTCATTTTCCGATTTTATTCCGGCAAGTAAATTATCTAATGCATACTTGTGATCCGTTACATCTGTGATGGAATTATTCTGTGCAAGTACAAAAGATTCAGGTAATATCATCACTAAAACAAGAACAATTGAAAATATTTTGTTCTTTATTGAGTTGCGGCTTTTCATTTTATTCCTCCTTTGGAATTGTTAGTCTTAAATTATTTATTCAAAACCTAAGGAGAATGCCTGTAACGTGTGTCAGATAAAAGTAAAAAAATGTAAAAAGTTGTCATGGAAGCTCCCCAACTCCTCAAAGAGGGAGAGAACAATAGTTCAAGTCACATTAATGGACAAATTAAATAATAGTACAGCTGAACTTAAATCCAACTGTTAACTTTTGTTTGGCTAAATTCAGATTGTTTTTCAAATAATTATACTGCGTCCTGCTTTAAAATTCATTTAACGATGTTTAAGTTGATATTGTGAATTTGATTAAGCTCTAACCTGCCATTTCGTTTTAGGGATAATGGCAAATCCTGATTTCCATGAATGAGCTTATCGTAATATGATTCCTAGAGAATAATATTAGGAATAAAGTATTGAAATTAAATAAACAAACTGGATAATTAATAAACACACTGATTTTTATTAGAATTGGAGAGTGTTCCCCAAATCCTGATAAGTATTAGTTATACATATTACTCTTTAAAAAATGCCTGTTATTTGCTTTCCAAATTGCGCTTTTCTATCTGAAACTTCAAGGATGGTTGCAATATATCGGGAACTTATCAAAATCGGCATGCACGCGAAAATCGCTACGCATGGGGGTACCTATGAATTCGCACTCGAAATGAGAGAATACCTTATGAAAAAATTGAACCGATCGTATCTGATAATGATTGTCAGCATTACTTGAGAGCTGTCGCCAAGCCCTGGATTAATCTATATGATGAATCCACGCTTCTAAAATTCGTGAAGTCTGAAATAGATTTTTTCGAAACTAATAATGTTAGTGCCGTTATTACTGGGTTTCAATTTTCCACAGCTCTTTCTGCCAGAAGCGTTGGTATCCCTCTAATTGTTACCCATTTAGGCTCTCTTGTCCCTCCGGTATTCGAAAAAGAGATGTTTGCCTGCAGCGAATACTTTGATAATCACTTTACACAGCTGATTCCAGAGGAAAGAATGAACCGCCTCGGGTCAAAATTTTTTATGGCCATGCCCTTTCAGAAAAGAGTGTTTAATAAAGTGGCCGCTGATTTGAGTATTGAACCTGTTCAGAGTTTATTCGAACTTCTTATGGGGGACCTGACGATGGTCACTGATGTACCAGAAATACTGAGCATACCAGAAGAAGAAATGGCAGGCTGGAGGCCCTCCAGTAAAAAATATTATCGGTCATCAACACGCCTTCAATATGCGGGTGCTATCTTTGCACGATTATTTGGAAATATTCCAGAAGATGTTCGCTCATTTCTTGATATAGATAAACCCAAAATATATGTTGCAATGGCTTCGGGTAAGAAGGAAAACCTTCAGAGGGTCTATGATACTCTATCGATGGTAATGCCTTTATGTGATCTCGCCATTATCCATGGTGGGCAGGGCAGTGTTCAGACAGCGATATCTTCTGGGACACCTCTAATTGGTTTTCCTATTCAACCGGAACAGAATTTTAATTTAAAGCAAGTGGAACGTCATGGGGCAGGTTTATGTCTTTCATTGAGAAGTCTTCGAAAAGGTCGTCTTCGAGAGTCAATAAATCAAATATTAATTGATGACAGATACAAAAAATCCATGAGACAATTACTGACCTGGCAATCAAGCCGAGATGGTGCTTTAGAAGTAGCAAAGGCTGTGAGTGAATTACTAAATAATTAGACTTAATTGGAAAGTTACGTATAACCGATTATATTTAACCGCCCGTCTAATCGTTGTGTTCTTTTAAGTTTTGTTGTGGAAATAAAATAAGACAGATGCTTGTTTGTTTTTGTAGTTTCAATTCGACGGGTGAATATTATCCGTTATTTGCAGCGAACCTACTTCTTTTTTACGATAGCAACCTCTGCATAATAGCGGAATATACGCTTTGAAGATTGAAGTGCCCTTGGAATCCCATCAAAAGCAAGGATCATTTTATCATGAACGGAACTCAAGTGAAGATCTCCTCAAAACCAATCAGAACGAACAATGTATTTAGAAATGAGTCGCGCATGGCTCACAGGCAAGCAAGGTCTAGCTTTTGGAGAGCGAAAAGTGCATCCAGGGATGATTTACTGAATTGAACGGAAAATGATGATCCCAGCCCAGTTGATTTATTCACGAGACGGAGAGGATAATGTCAAATAAGTATAGAGCTTATAATCTTCAAAACATCCGGCAACTATCTGAGATCCAGCAGCTGTCTGAAGATCGTAAGCAGGCGATTGAAGTTGTTGGGCAGGTCTTCGCATTTCGAACAAACAACTACGTCGTTGAAGAGCTGATAAACTGGGATGACGTGCCCCATGATCCAATATTTCTCCTGACGTTTCCGCAAAAAGGGATGCTGACACCAGATCATTTTAAAAAAATGGCAACGGCTTTCAGGACCGGTGCGAAGGACAGAATTGCACATACAGCTAACAAAATTCGGCATGAGCTGAATCCCCACCCCGCTGGACAGACGGAATACAACGTACCTCTGTTA
>JARRKK010000055.1:0-16540 GCA_037388105.1 Ignavibacteriaceae bacterium
TACCATAAATGGTGAAAAGAAAATCGTTGTGCTCGGTAGCGGCGCATACCGTATCGGATCTTCGGTTGAATTTGACTGGTGCTGTGTAACTGCCGTTAACGCAATAAACAACAGCGGTTATAAATCGATAATGATTAATTGCAACCCGGAAACAGTTAGTACCGATTACGATATTTGTGACAAACTTTATTTCGAACAGCTTACACTTGAAAGAGTTCTCGATATAATTGATAAAGAAAACCCGGAAGGGGTGATCGTTTCAATGGGCGGACAAGTTCCTAATAACCTTGCCATGAAACTGCACAATACAGGAGTAAATATTATAGGAACGTCTCCTTTACAGATCGATAATGCTGAAAGCCGGCACAAGTTTTCCCAAATTCTTGATAAACTAAAAATTGATCAGCCGGAATGGATAGAGGTTACAACACTTGATGATGCAAAAATCTTTTCGGCAAAAATTGGTTATCCGGTATTAATCAGACCAAGTTATGTTCTCAGTGGTGCGGCAATGAGCATTGTTCTTACAGAAGATGAGCTTGAGCTCTATCTGAAAAAAGCAACTGAACTGAATACAGAACACCCGGTTGTAATCAGTAAGTTTATCACCGATGCAAGAGAAATTGAAATTGATGCGGTTGCAAATCACGGCGAATTATTTTGTTATGCCATTGCAGAGCACGTCGAAAATGCGGGAGTTCATTCCGGTGATGCAACAATAGTTCTCCCGCCGCAACGGACTTATCTTGAAACAATGCGTAGGATAAAAAACATCACCAGGAAGATTGCGAGTGAATTTAAAATTACCGGTCCGTTCAATATTCAGTTTATTGCAAAAGATAACGATGTAAAAGTAATTGAATGTAACCTTAGAGCGAGCAGAAGTTTCCCTTTTGTTTCGAAAACACTAAAAGTGAATTTTATAGATATTGCAACTAAGTTAATGCTTGGTGAAAAAGTAGCAACGATAGACAAGTCATCTTTCGATCTTGATTACGTTGGAGTAAAAGCCTCACAATTTTCATTTACAAGATTAAAAGGTTCCGATCCTGTAACAGGAGTTGAAATGTCCTCAACAGGAGAAGTTGCTTGTCTTGGTGATGATTTTAACGAAGCATTTTTGAAAAGCGTAATTTCAACAGGACAGAAAATTCCGAAGAAAGCTGTTCTGCTATCTACAGGCACACCGAAAAATAAAGCAGAGCTGCTTGAAGATCTCTACATTCTTAAAGAAATGGGACTAAAATTTTATGCGACTAGTGGAACCGCGGATTACTATAAACTTATTGGATTTGATGTTGAAACTCTGTATCGTCCTTTTGATGAAAAAGAACCATCAATATTAACTTATCTTGGTAATGGTGAAATCGATATGGTAATTAACATACCGAAGACTTCTGAGAAAGTAGAATTAGACAGTGATTATATTGTCAGAAGAAAAGCTGTTGATTTAAACATTCCACTTTTTACAAACGTACAGGCAACGAAAAGATTTATTAAAGCATTGCAGCAGTTCACGATGGAAAGTCTACCTGTTAAAAGCTGGGATGAGTATCAATAGAGATTATTGGCAAGTCAATATTTGCTCTTGCTTTTATATAGATAATTTCTGCAGTATTTCATCAAGAGAAAGATTAAACTTATTTGGTTTTTCAAGCATAGGATAATGCCCCGATCCAGAAATAATTATATACTCAAAGTCCTTAATATATTTCCGAATACTATCAACATCAGTAGGTGTATAATTTGAATTAATGGCTCGTACCGGAACTTGCACCTGTTTTGAAATTTGTCGAATATCCATTTTATAAAGAGGTTCAATGGATTCAACTGCAAATTCTGCGTCATTTTTTAGAAATTCACTTTCTAGTTGCTCTCTAATCTCAATCGGTGTTGATTCTGCAAAAAGAAATTTCGGCAAAAGATTCTCCACGGCATATTTAAAATCTTTTCTGTAGGATTTAAATATTAGGTCATCTGCTTGTTGGTAGTCCATTAGTTGATCCATATTCTTTAATGTATCTACAAGTACTACAAGTTTTACCTTTGGTATTAATAGTGATGCTTCGAGTGTATATGGACCGGACATTGAATGCCCAACCAAAATTATATTTCCAGACGCAATCTGATCAACAACCGCTTTAATATCCTTTGCATAAAGTTTAGAGGACCAGTTTACCCTTCCTGTTTCAGATTTTCCGTGTCCGGGCAAATCTATCTGCACAACACTATAATTATCTTTAAAATATTCTTGTTGATCATTCCACCAATTCGCATTTCCCAGCCACCCGTGAACGAACACTATCGCTGTTGGTTTCATACCCGAAATTTTGTAATGAATGTTAATCCCGTCTTCTGAATTAATATATTTTTCCATAAATATAATTTAAATGATTTTGACGATGATGTATTTTAATTACATGTAACAAAATTCTTCACACAGTATCGCAAAAATGGTGCTTCCAATACAAAATGTTTTAGCGATAACTTTTGTATAATGTAAAATAAAATAATAAAAGACGGGTCGAAATAATTATTCAATCTTTCAACAAATCAAAATGTATCTGAGTGTATTTTACATCTCATCGAATATTCTATTGAAGGTTAAACTCGGACGCATAACTTCAGAAGCTTTATTACCATCAAACACATAATAACCTCCAAGATCAACAGGTTTACCTTGTACTGAGATTAAATCGTTAGCAATTATTTCTTCATTCGTCTTCAGTGTTTTGTATATTTTTGAGAAGCGAGTTTTCATATCCTCATCTTTATTCTGTTGAGATATAGCTTCTGCCCAATGGAGAGCAAGATAGAATGAACTTCCGCGGTTATCAATTTCACCGGCTTTTCTAGATGGCATTCTTCCATTTTCAAGATATTTTCCGATAGCAGCATCGAGAGTCTCAGCTAATATTTTTGCTTTTGCATTACTTGTTTTATCAGCAATCATTTCTAATGAAGGAACAAGAGCACAATATTCTCCAAGCGAATCCCATCTTAAATGATTTTCCTTAAGTAACTGCTGAACGTGTTTCGGAGCTGAGCCGCCTGCACCTGTTTCAAATAGTCCGCCGCCTTTTAACAACGGAACTATAGAAAGCATACGTGCGCTAGTACCTAATTCAAGAATAGGAAATAAGTCTGTAAGGTAATCACGAAGTACGTTTCCGGTAACCGATATTGTATTCAATCCTTTCCTTGTTCTTTCAAGAGTATATTTCATAGCATCGACAGGTTTTAGAATTTTTATTTCAAGTCCTTTAGTATCGTGTTCCGGCAGATACTTTTTAACTTTTGAAATAATTTCCCTGTCGTGAGCACGGTTTTCATCGAGCCAGAATATTGCTGGAGTGTTGGAAGCTTTTGCCCTGTTTACAGCGAGTTTTACCCAATCTCTTATTGGTTCATCCTTTGCCTGACACATTCTGAAAATGTCGCCGGTTTCAACCTGTTGTTTAAGTAAAGTTTTTCCTTCAGAATTAACAACGCGAATAACTCCATCGCCTTTGGCTTCAAAAGTTTTATCGTGTGAGCCGTACTCTTCTGCTTTTTGTGCCATTAACCCAACATTTGAAACCGCACCCATCGTAGCTGGATCGAATTGCCCTTTTGCTTTAGCATTCTCAATAATTTCACCATACATCGTAGAGTAACATCTATCAGGGATCATTGCAATGCAATCCTGAAGTTCATCTTTTTCATTCCACATTTTCCCGCCATCACGAACCACATTCGGCATTGATGCATCAACGATTATATCGTTTGGAACGTGAAGATTAGTTTTTCCAATTCTTGAGTCAACCATTGCAAGTTGGGGTTTAGAACATTATCGGGTCAGAAATTTTCATCATCGTAGCTTTAAGATGAAGCGAGAGAAGCACACCATCTTTTTTTGCTCCTTCAATTTGTTCAGTATAAAATTTCCTTAATTCCTTTACATTCATTACCGCAGTGTCTATAATTTCGTCTTTCTGCAATTTCAAATTTTCTGTTAGGGACTCTGTTTTCCCATCCTGGTCAACATATTCAATTTTAACTACATCAGCACTATCGAGTGTCATTGACTTTTCCGAACCATAAAAATCTTTTTGATTCATATGAACCACGCGAGTTTTTGAGCCTGACTGCGGCCAGGGTTTCATCATTTTATGCGGATGTTTTTGGGCAAACTTTTTAACTGAAGCTGCAGCCCGTCTATCAGAATTTCCTTCTCTCAAAACGGGATTTACAGCAGATCCAAGTACTTTTGAAAATCTTTCCTTTAATTTTTTCTCTTCATAATTTTTTGGTTCATCGGGATAATTAGGAATCTCATAACCTTTTTCCTGTAATTCCTTAATTGCAGCGTGTAGCTGAGGTATGGATGCACTTATGTTCGGCAGTTTGATTATATTAGCTTCAGGATGTTGGGTTAATTCGCCAAGTTCAGTTAAATAGTCAGGAATTTTTTGTTCTTCAGTTAATTTATCCGGAAAGTTTGCAATTATTCTTCCAGCCAGTGATATATCTTTTAACTCAATTTCAATTCCTGTACCTTTTGTAAAATATTTTAAGATTGGTAGTAAACAATAAGACGCTAAGGCGGGCGCTTCATCTGTTTTCGTCCATCTGATTCTGGTTTTCATTTGTTTCCCTGCTTATTTTTTCAGTAATACTAAATTTTTAAAAGTAATCTTAAAGATACTTAACGTTTGATAATTATTAAAGGTTTAGGTTTTCCCAAATCAATGAACGGTATTTTAATTCATTGAATTCTAATAAAAATTATACATTTTATATAAGTAAAATCTTTTAAAAGCAATAAAATCCGGTCATTAGCTGCATAATGCTTGCGCATATCTTTTTCAAAAAGATTTATGATGATATTTGTTAGCTATGATGATAAAAGGGATAAAACTGTGAAGGTAATCACTCAAAATAATTTCTGTTAGATTTTTATAGTTTAAGGATAAATAACACAAACATTAACTAAGGAGATAATATGAAAATTGGAATTTTGGGAACCGGAATGGTTGGTCAAACAATTGCTGAAAAGTTAGTCCAGCTTGGTCACGAAGTAATGATGGGAACAAGAGATAAGAAAACAACTCTGGCAAAAACCGGTAAAGATAATTTTGGCAGACCAGCTTTTGGTGATTGGATAAAGAATAATTCAAAAGTTCAATTAGGTAACTATTCGGAAGCAGCATCCTTCGGAGAATTTCTGGTCAATGCAACTAGCGGAATGGGTTCCCTGAATGCACTTGAATCAGCAGGCGAAAGTAATCTCGCAAATAAAGTTTTGCTTGATATTTCAAACCCATTGGATTTTTCTAAAGGAATGCCGCCGACTTTAACTGTTTGTAATACGGATTCTTTGGGAGAACAGATTCAAAGAACATATCCCAAATCAAAAGTTGTAAAAAGTCTGAATACACTTAATACTTATGTGATGGTTAATCCTTCAATGTTACAGGAGTCTACAAATATATTTTTAAACGGAAATAATTCGAATGCAAAAGCGGAAGTAAAAAAACTTCTGATGTCATTTGGCTGGAATAACAAAGATATTATTGATATGGGAGACATTACAACAGCAAGAGGTACTGAACAAATTTTGCCAATATGGATCAGATTGATGGGTACGCTTAAGACACCCATTTTTAATTTCAAAATTGTTATGGGAAAGAAATAATATTGATGAAAACAGCTCTTGTAACGGGAGCCAATCGTGGAATTGGTTTGGAAGTCTGCAAGCAGCTTGGAAAAATTGGTTTTCATATTTTTCTTTCCGCAAGAAATAGTGAGAAGGGAGAGAAAACTGTTCAAAATCTTAAAGAAGATAAAATAAAAGCAGACTTCATTCAAATGGATGTGACAGATGAGGAAAGTATAAAAAATGCTTCTCTTGAATTCGGAAAATTTGAACTGAGGCTGGATGCGTTAATAAATAATGCAGCTATTTTAGAAGATTCTGGAAATATTACCAAAATGCCAACAAAAGAATTATGGAATCATCTAAATACAAATTCAATTGGTGCTTTTGTTGTGATAAAGGAATTTCTTCCTTTTATGGATAAAGGAAGTAAAATAATAAATGTTTCAAGCGGTGCCGGTTCTTTAGCAAATATGAGCAGCTACGCACCCGCTTACAGTATTTCTAAAACAACATTAAACGCAATAACCAAACAATTTGCTGCATCACTGAGGAGAAGAAAAATTTCAGTTAATTCTGTTTGTCCCGGATGGGTCCGAACTGATATGGGCGGCTGGTCGGCAACTCGATCTGTTAAAAAAGGGGCAGAAACAATCGTATGGCTTGCAACTGAAGCTCCACTGGAAAAAACAGGATCATTCTGGAGAGATAAACAATTGATTGAGTGGTAGTTCAATTACTCTTTATCTAAACCCAATCAAGGAACCAGTTGGTTGCCTTGTAAATCATAAACAAATAAAGCACTAACTGGACATACAGAACAAGCCTCAACAATATTTTCTTGCGGAATCATCCCTCCCAATTATGTTAGTCAGTTATTATAACCGGGTACGTTCTTACCTAAAATAATGTCTCTTTCTCCAATAAGAAGATTATCTTCTTCTTTTAAAGTTAATACGAAATGATCTCCTCCTCTGGGCAGGTGTTTATTTACATCATCATCAGATAATAATGGATCACCATCAAATAAAAATTCTTCGATCCAATAATATTTTCCATCAGGTTCTAAAATAACAGGATGAATATGTGCGGGTGCAGTTCTTGTTGGATAAACTCCAGGCTTAAGAGTGTAGAAAATATATTTCCCATCTGGATCAGTCTTTATCCATCCTCTTATATACCCGTGTCTTTTTGCCCATCCGGTTTCATCGCCTTTGGTTACATATTTTCCATTTTGATCCGTATGATAAATGTACAGAATAACATCTTTTGCAGGTGTCGTTCCGTCAGTCTGATAGATCGTACCCGTAATTTTTATTTTCTGTCCTTCATCATTAAAATCAGGTAAAGTGTCAATGGGAGATAATATTTTATTCCCATATTCCAAGATAGCTTCACAGCCTTCACAAGGTCCCCCAACTAATCTGAATTTACTTTCATCTTTATTCTGAGAATTAACATAGGGAAAAAGTAAAACTATCAGTGAAAATATTTTGATAGACATTATCACAGTAACACTTAATAAAATACGCACATACTAAATATTAAACCTCATATTTATTTAGCGACTCACTCCACTCTTCTATTCTTTTTTCTTTCATACACAGTATCATCTGTTATGGTCAGGAGTAATGGTTTTGGCAGATTTAGTATAATACTGCTTTGCTTCTGACATCCATGAATTCAAATTGTTTATCCTTGTCCCACTCGATGGATGTGTACTAAGAAATTCCGGTGGTTCCCCCTCTTTCCCTGCAGCCATTCTCTCCCAGAATACCGGCGCTTCTTCCGGATTATAACCAGCCATAGCCATAAATATCAATCCCAGATGGTCAGCTTCACTTTCCTGTGTTCTACTGTACGGCAACATAATACCAAGCTGTGTACCAACACCGTAAACTGATAACCATAATGCCTGTGTTTGAACAGGTTCATCGTTCATCGCCACCATCAATGTAACAGCACCAGCCTGCTGAAGTAACTGCTGGCTCATTCTTTCATTCCCATGTTCGGCTATGGCATGAGCAATTTCATGTCCCATGACAACAGCCAATCCTCCTTCATTCTGTGCTATTGGTAGTATTCCTGTGTATACAACTACTTTCCCACCCGGCATACACCACGCATTTATCTGTTCACTTTCAACCAGATTAAATTCCCATTTGTAGCCTTGCAAGCGGTCAGAAAGATTATTATCGACCAAATACTTTTCAACGGCATGCTGGATATTCGCACCAGCTCTTTGTACCATTTCAACAGCAGGTTGATCTTTACTTGTGGGATTTTGTTTTAAAAATTCATCATATTGCTGGAAACTCATTGCCAGCATTTCGCTCTCAGGAATCATATTTAACTGTGATCTTCCTGTTAGCGGTACTGTACTGCATGAGATTATAAGTAATGATAAGGATATCAATAAAAGAAAAATGATCTGGGTTTTTATCATTTGTTTATTCTCTGACTTTGTTAACTCAATGTTTTTGCTAAAATAAGAAAAATGTACCAATAGAAACATATATTATCAATTATATTAAAACAATGATGAGCAGCAAAGTTTAGTATATTTGTAAAAAAATTATATTAATTAAAGAGGGTTTATGCAGATAGGCATAGTAGGCCTGCCATTTTCAGGTAAGTCAACACTTTTTCAGACAATTACAAAATCTCATATCGATCCTGCTGCACTAGCCAAGACAGAATCACATCAATCAATAATTAAAGTACCTGATGAAAGATTAGATAAGCTCACTGAAATATTCAATCCTAAAAAGAAAGTTAACGCCACTATAGAAGTGATTGATGTGGTCGGGTTGCAAAAGGGTGATTCGGGATCAACACAATTCACAAGTAACTTTCTCTCAAAAGTAAAAACAAACGATGCCCTGATTCAGGTAGTACGATTATTCGAAAACGAATCAGTTCCACACCCTGATATTACTATTGATATGATGAGAGATATAGAATCGTTTGAAACTGAATTTATAATTTCAGATCTGGATATTGTTGAAAGAAGACTTGACAGTATAAAAAAGCAGATAATGAAAACGAAGGATGAATCATTAAAACGTGAATTACCTGTTCTTGAAAAATGCTACGAGAATCTTCAGAAAGAAACTCCTTTACGGGAGGCTCACTTATCAGAAGACGAATTAAAAATACTAAGATCATACCAATTTCTCTCTGCCAAACCAATGCTAATTGCACTCAATCTGGACGAAAATCAGATCGTCGATGCAGACAATTATTTAAAAGAATTGGTAAAAAATAAATTGAGTGGTAATACACGGGCATTGGCTTTTTTGGTAAGATAGAATTGGAAATGTCCGAATTACCGGAGAAAGATGCTGCAGTATTTATGAGTGAATATGGTATTAAAGAGTCTGCACTGAATAATATAATTACTTCATGCTATGATCTACTCGGTCAACATTCATTCATTACAGTTGGTGAAGATGAATGCCGGACATGGACAATAAAAAAAGGTGCGACAGCGCAGGAAGCTGCCGGAGAAATACATACTGATTTCTTCAAAAAATTTATTCGTGCAGAAGTAGTTCATTATAACAATTTTATTGAAGATGGCTCATTCGCAAAAGCTAAAGAAAATGGCAATTGGCGACTTGAAGGCAAGGACTACATTGTTCAGGATGGTGATATAATTTCTGTGAGGCACGGGTAAAATAGCTATTGAGATTAGAATTAAATTAACTGAAAGTTGATAAAAATATTAATGAATTTGCAAAAAACGAGTTGATGATTCTATTATTTATTGAAAAGCAATAATAAGTGCGACTCAGATTTAACCTGAGTCGCCTGTGTTAAATTATCAATACATAAAATTTCTTACTTCAAGAGATTCCGGATTACCGATAAGTACAAACTGAAGGTTGTTCATATACTTGGTTGCAACCGTTTGAATATCCTTCGGTGTAACTTTCATAAGTTTTTCAATAAACTTGTTTGTTTCTTCGTATCCGCTACCGGATAATTCAAAAAAGGTTAGTACGGTAGCCTGGTTTTGATTTGTTTCATTGTTCAGGTAATAATAAGTTATAAATTGCCTTTTCTTATTTTCAAGCTCGCGCTCAGGTATCAGTTCATCCTTCAATCGCTGCAACTCACCAATCATTACTTTGACGGTTGTGTCTGGATCAACAGCAGTTACATATATGGCTCCGTAATTTGAGAGTGAATTTCCATACCTCGAAGTCGGAGCATATGATAAACTTCTTTTTGTTCTCACCTCTTCCCAAACTCTATCTCTTAATATTGAGCTGGTAATATTCATTGTATAACCTTCTTCAGAAGTCCGCATAGGAGCCGGATAACTGCCTTGTATATAATTTGTTGGCAGTTCTCTCTGAACAATTTTAATTGAGGGCTCATTGAAAGATTCAATGGGGGGCATTTTCATCTGAAAATCACCCTTTGGCAAATAGCCAAAAGCATCCGTAACCATCAGTTCAAGTTCCTCCCGGGATGCATTACCAACTACAACCAGGAACATTTGCGATGTTGTTTTCCTTCCGGTGAAAAACTTCTTTAACTGATCAACAGTAAATGATTGCAAAGTATTTTCCGTTCCGTTAACCTCGATAGAGTAAGGATGATCACCATAAAATGCATTACGGAATAACTTTTGCAGGTATGCATCTGCATTGTCGTTCGTTTGTTTTACATTTGAAATTAATTGTTCTCGTGCCAGATTAAAATCTTCCTGTGTAAAAGAAGGATTAAGAATAACATCAGAAAAAATATTCCAGGATTTCTTAAAGTTCTGTTTTACACAGAGCATATTTATCCCGGAATAATCTGGATTACTTGCAGATGTTAGCTGTGTGTTCATTTTTTCAAGTTCAGCATTCAGCTTATCCTTAGGATAGTTTTCAGATGCTTTAAGCGCAACATTTAGTGCTAGTGTTTCTATACCTGCCTGCTCCGGTTCCAGAATTGTTGTGCCTCCTTTAAATACTAAATTAACCGCAATAATATCATTAGATGTATTTTGTTTCAGAATTACTTTCAATCCATTTACAGTGAATGATTCAAGTTTCTGTGCAAAAACAGAACCCGTTACAATAAAGATCAGGAAAAACAGGAATTTAATTCTTCTCAACATCTTCTAATTCTCCTTTCTTAATATTCAGTATCAAATCAATTTTTTCCGCGTTTTCAGGTGCTACGAGAACACCCAGTACATAGGGTTTATTGATGACATAAGATTCGAGATAGTTTACTATATCTTCACGCGTCACTTTATTCAAATTATCTATATAGTTCATATAGTAATCGAGTCCTGCAACAGCCCACCAGAATCCCACGGTGTGAACATACTGTGATGCCTGTTCCCGTCCGTACTGTTCATTAATTGCTAAAATAGTTTTAGCATTCTCAAGTTGTTCATCTGTAAAGTAATTCGGGTCAGTCATTCTTTCCAGCTCTTCAAACAATGCTTTTTGGCATGCATCAAAATTTTCAGGTGAAGTTTGTGCAAACAAAGTAATTGGACCGGTATGATCAAGTGTGTAGTAACTAAAATTAGCACCATACGCCATACCACTTTCCACAATGTTTTTATAAAACTTGGAAGTCTGCTGTCCCAGAATAAATGAAAGTACATCTGCAGCATAGGTAGATTTGGGATCTTTAGAAACACTGGGACCCTGCCATCTGAATACCATAGAAACTGCGTTAACAGGTTTTTCAATAACTACTATCTCATTTTCAGGTATTGGTGGATGCTCTGGAATCTTAAACTCTTTAAAAGGATCAGGACCAGCTTTCCAGCTTGAGAAATACTTTTCAGCAAGCGCAAAACCTTCATCAGCCGTTATATCACCTGCAAGTAAAAGTGCCGAGTTGTTTGGAATATAAAACCTATTTTGGATTGTTTTCATCTTTTTAGTATCAGTTGTTAATATGACCTCTCTATCTCCTATCACATTTTTATAGCTGTAATATTTCCACCAAACCTTCATATCAACTTCCTTAAATAGATGAAAATAAGGATTAGCTTCATTTCTATCATATTCACCAGTTACTACAGGTCTCTCATTAACAAGTTCTTCCTGTAAAAACAGCGGTGATGTAATGGCGTCATACATAAACTGCATGGATTGCTCAAGACTATCTTTCGGAATGGTTATAAAATAATTAACGCGTTCTTCGCTGGTAGTTCCATTAAATGTAGCTCCCAATTCTCTGAGCCTCTCCATATATCTTTCCTGATTGGGAATTTTAGAGTTCGCTTTAAAAAACATATGTTCATATAAGTGTGAAAGTCCGTCATATTCAGGTGGTTCAGTATATGCTCCGTTTTTTACATCAAGCTCTATTGTAACTAAAGGAACGGCAGGATTATGAATTATTATCACATCTAAACCATTACTTAGTGTTTTATTGTATATCCCATATTTCTGCGGATATACATTTAAACTGGTTATTAGTAATATTAAAATTAGCAAAGCCAGTTTGGGTATTTTTATCATCTTCTTCCTCCCTAATTTTTTGTACTGTAAACTTAAATTTATAATAGGTTAGAATAATATCTTATAATCATCCGATCTGTGAAATTTTAATATACAAATGAATTGGATATTCAAATAACAATTTATCCATAAATGGAATAATAATTAAGCGAACGGTTGTAATTTCTAATTAAATATAATTGTTCTGTTTCTGTGAACAAGTGTCTTTCTCTGGAAGTGATTTAGTATTGCCCTAGATAGTACTATTTTTTCAAGATCTCTTCCTTTTCGTATAAGATCCTTTATTGTATCGTTATGTGTAACTCTTGCTACATCCTGTTCAATGATTGGACCTTCATCGAGATCGGCTGTAACATAATGACTGGTAGCCCCTATTATCTTTACCCCTCGTTTATGTGCCGAATGATATGGTTTTGCCCCTGGGAATGCTGGTAGAAATGAATGGTGTATATTTATTATTCTTTCAGAGTATGAACGAATGAATTCGCCTGTTAATATCTGCATGTATCTTGCAAGAACAATAAAATCGATATTGTGCTCCTTCAGCAGTTCGAGCTGTTTTTCTTCCTGCTCTCTTTTATTTTCCGGGGTAATTGGAAAATGAAAATATTCGATGTCAAATTTTTCTGCGACCGATCTTAACGTATCATGATTACTAATAATAAGTGGAATTTCAAGTGGCCACTCACCTGAGTGACTACGAGCAAGAATGTCGTATAAACAATGCGGAAGCTTAGACACTAATACCGCCATCCTTAATCTCTCATCCGAAAAATGCAGTTTATATTTCATATTGAATCTTTTTGCCAAACTTTCTTTAAAAATCGTATCTATTTTATCGGGTGAAATAACAAAATTTTCAAGTTCCCATTCAACCCTCATGTAGAATACCTTATCTTCTGCATCTACATATTGATCAAGATAGATAATATTTCCATCGTGTTCATTAACAAAATCCGTTACTGCTGCAATAATCCCACGTTTATCATCACAATAAATCAAAAGAGTTGCAGAATAAGGGTGACGGTTTTCCAAAATATTATTCCATATTTACTTTACTTGTTTTGAAACATATGAACATCTCTTTGAGGAAAAGGAATAGAGATATTTTGTTCATCAAAATTCTTCTTAACCCGCTCAGTTAAATCAAAATAAACTCCCCAATAATCAGCGCTGTTAACCCAAGGGCGAACTTTAAAATTTACACTGCTGTCTGCAAGTTCTGAAACGACTATCTGCGGTGCGGGATCTTTAAGAATCCGTGAATCAGCATCAAGAAGTGATTTGATGACAGCTTTTGCTTTATCAATATCATCACTGTACCCAATTCCAAAAACCATATCAACACGCCGGGTATCTTTTGCGGAGTAGTTCACAATGTTCCCGCCTGTCAATGCTGAGTTAGGTATATATACAACCTTATTATCAGGTGTGGTTAAATTTGTAACAAACATCCCTACAGTTTCAACAGAGCCCATTGCACCGCCTCCTTCAATGAAATCTCCAACTTTTAGCGGTTTAAAGATTATTAACATAACACCTGATGCAAAATTTGAAAGCGATCCTTGCAGAGCAAAACCGACTGCAAGTCCTGCAGCACCAATTATGGCTACAAATGAGGTTGTTTCTATTCCAACCTGACTTATAGCTGAGATAATAACAATAGTGATTAGAGCAATTCTTACTACGCTCACTGCAAATTTTGTGAGTGTGGGATCAACATTGCGTTTATTAAGTACCTTATTAGCAATCCTAGTAAGCCACTTTGCAATCCAAATTCCTATTACAAGAGTTGCCAGTGCCCCAATTACTTGTAATCCGTAAGAAGTAACTAACAATTGGATTTCTTTTATTGTTTGTTCCATGAATTCTCCTCTAACTTATTCCATTCTTAAGTATTTAAAGATAGCTATGCATCACAACCCTGAAAATTAAATTCCAATGAAGAATTGTTTACGTGCCAAATAAAATTAGCACTGGGTTAAACTGCCTGCTGATAGTAACCGCTGAAAATATTGCCTAATATACTGGCAATAATGCCAAAGAAAACTATTGAGAGAATAATTGCAACTACCACCATAATCAGGGCAGCTTGTGCCCAGGTTTTTTTACTTGGATGAGTTCCATCACCAAATGCCCAAACAAAGAGCATAATAAAGCCTACCAGAGGAATGTAACTGATAATAAAAGTTATTATCCAATCCCCAATTGTCATTGGCTGATACCCTGACCCTGGTGTTGATAATTCAGCAGTTTCCATTTTGCCTCCTTCGATGAATTAAAAATGTGTGCAGAGATTACTAAAAATTCCGGCGATAATATAGCAAATAATTTTATTTCATTTTTAAACTTATATTTTTGTTCAATTTTAAAAATAACTTACAATCCTTCATTTTCCTTGCATCGAATTAGAAAATTCCCAGTATAAATTATTTTGATCAACCTTAAAATTTCCCAAGCATTACTAAACCAATTCTCAAAAGTGAGAATCTTTTATTCGATTAACTTAATAAATTATCAATATTGAGAAACAAATGAGCAAATTCAGTCGGTATTTACCAATATATTGATGGTACAATAGTTGGCTCCCCAATAACTGAAAGACCCACTCAAATTTTATAAATCTCACGGATTTGACATGGAAAGAAAAAAAGTAACTATTGATGGAAATGAAGCGGCAGCGTACACTGCTTTTAAAACAAATGAAGTAATCGCAATATACCCAATCACTCCATCCTCAAATATGGGTGAATGGTGTGATGCGTGGGCAGCTCAGGAAAAAAGAAATATTTGGGAAACTATCCCTATTGTAAGCGAATTACAAAGTGAGGGTGGTGCATCCGGAAGTATCCATGGTGCTTTACAATCAGGAGCATTAAGCACAACTTTCACCGCTTCTCAGGGTTTGTTATTGATGATACCCAATATGTATAAAATTGCTGGTGAGTTGACATCAACAGTGTTTCATGTTTCAGCACGATCAATTGCGACACATGCACTTTCAATATTTGGTGATCACAGTGATGTAATGGCAACCCGTTCAACCGGTTTTGCATTACTTTCTTCAAACAACGCACAAGAAGTGATGGACCTTGCTTTAGTTGCTCAGGCAGCCACCCTGGAATCAAGGATTCCTTTCCTACACTTCTTTGATGGATTTCGTACTTCGCACGAAGTATTGAAAATGGAACAGTTGACAAATGAAGATTTGCGTTCTATGATTGATTATGAACTTGTACGTGCACATCGTGCACGTGCATTAAATCCAGACAATCCATTTATGCGTGGAACAGCTCAAAATCCTGACGTTTTTTTCCAGGGAAGAGAAACAGTAAACCCGTATTATCTGGCTTGCCCCGGTATAGTTAAAAAACAAATGGATAAGTTTGCCAAACTTACAGGAAGACAATATAATCTGTTTGATTATGTGGGAGCGCCGGATGCAGATAGGATAATTATTATGATGGGTTCTGGTGCAGATACAGCAGAAGAAACAGTAAACTATCTGAATGAAAAGGGCGAAAAAGTAGGATTGATAAAAGTAAGGCTCTACAGACCATTCTCAATAGAACATTTTTTAACTGCTCTACCTAAGTCTGCCAAATCCATTGCAGTTTTAGATCGAACAAAAGAACCGGGTTCACCGGGTGAACCCCTATATCTTGATATTGTGAATGCTATCTCAGAAAAGTATATGAATGGTGAACTGAAAATTAATTATCCCAAGATTATTGGTGGCAGGTATGGATTATCATCAAAAGAATTTACACCAGCTATGGTAAAAGCAGTTTATGATAACTTAAGTAAATCAAAGCCAAAAGCTCACTTTACAGTTGGAATTAATGAAGATGTGACCAACAGCAGTTTAGATTTTGATCCGGAATTTTCAATAGAATCTAAGGAAACGTTCAGAGGAATGTTTTTTGGATTAGGTGCCGACGGCACTGTGGGAGCGAATAAGAACTCAATAAAAATAATAGGTGAGGGTACTGATAATTTTGCTCAGGGTTATTTTGTTTATGATTCTAAAAAATCCGGATCCATGACCATATCGCACTTAAGATTCGGGCCAAAAGAAATTAAATCAACCTACTTGATTAACCAGGCTAACTTTATTGCTTGTCACCAAACAGAATTTCTTGAAAAAATGGATATGCTTAAGAATGCAGTTAAAGGTGCAACATTTCTGTTGAATACAAATATCTCAAAAGAAAAAGTCTGGGATACTATTCCTCAAAAAGTCCAGGAAGACTTGATTAAAAAGAAGATGAAGTTCTACGTGATTGATGCTTATAAAGTTGCATCAGAAACCGGAATGGGTGTACGCATAAATACAATTATGCAGACCTGCTTCTTTGCAATATCAAACATCTTCCCAAAAGAGGAAGCTATTGCAATGATAAAGGATTCAATA